>DASUMP010000023.1:0-11319 GCA_036277635.1 Acidimicrobiia bacterium
GCACCATTCCGGCTTTGTGCGGCGTACGCGTCGTGCGGCGACGCGTAGAGCGCACAAAGTGGCTGACGCGTCGACGTGGTGCGCGAGTGGTGCCGGGGAGCGGGGTGTGCGGCCGGTACGCTGAGCGGCGGCGCGGCCGCCTGATGCGGCCGCCTGAATCGCCGCTCCGTGACGGATCACCTCCCCTCCCAGCCCCCTGAACCCCCGCCCCGCCGGCGCTTGCGCACTGCCGCGGGCGCGGCGGGGATCACGTTGCTCGTCGTCGGCGTCGTCGCGGGCACGGCCGCCGGGTGGGCGTACCTCTACGGCGGCGACGACGACACCCCGGTCGCGGCGGCGGCCACCACTTCGTCGTCGAGCTCGACCACGACCACCACCGAGCCGCCGCCGACCACGACCACGACGATCCCCCCGCCGCCCCCACCTCCGTTCGCCGAGCTGCCCGACCTCTCGGGCGGCGCGCTCGCGCAGGGGTCGAGCGGCGACGTCGTGCGTGTGTACGAGCAGCGACTCGTCGACGTGAAGTTCGATCCCGGCGACGTCGACGGCGTGTACGACCGCGCAACGGCGTACGCGGTCGAAGCGCTGCAGAAGCTGCACGGCGTCCCCGCGACCGGACGCATCGGCGCACCCGAGCGACTCCTGTTGAGCGGCTTCCAGTGGCCGTCGTCGCACGCCGAGTGGCCGAACGTCGAACCGGATCGCGTGGAGATCGACCTCGACCGCCAGGTGCTCATCGTCTGGCGCTCGAACGCGATCGTGTTGATCAGCACGACGTCGACCGGCAACGGCGAACGCTTCTGCGGCGGCAACGACGGGTGCCAGTACGCGGTGACACCTGCGGGCAAGTACGAGTTCACCTGGCACGTCGACGGCTGGCGCACCGGAAGTCTCGGACGCCTCTACAACCCGTGGTACTTCAACGGCGGCATCGCGGTGCACGGCTACACGAGCGTGCCGACGCACCCGGCGTCGCACGGGTGCGCGCGCATCCCGATGCACACGTCGGAGAAGTTCGGTGGCCTCGTGATGACGAAGATGCCGGTGTACGTGCTCGGCACGCCCGCACCCGAGGGCGGCTACCCGCCGGGCCGCTGGCCCGACCCCGGCCCCGGCACCCCGCCGCCGACGAACCCGCCCCCGACACCGCCGCCGACGACGCCCCCGACCGCGCCACCCACGACGCAGCCGACAGCGCCTCCCACCACGAAGCCGCCGGTGACCACGGTTCCCCCCACCACGACGCCGCCGACGACTGCGCCACCCACCACGGTGACGACCGCGCCGTAGCTCAGGCGAGCGGGTCGGCGAAGGGACTCGTGCCGATCGTGGGGTCGGCGAAGGGATCGGCGGCGACGGGACGCTCCACCGTGAGCTGTTCCACGCCGTGCTCGGCTGCGATGCCCTCGTAGCCGCGCGCTTCGAGCTCGTCGGCGAGCTCGGGTCCGCCGCTCACGACGATGCGCCCCGCGAGGAGCACGTGCACGCGGTCGGGGCGCAGCTCGGTGAGCAGCCGGGCGTAGTGCGTGATCGCGAGCACGCCGAGGCCGCGCTCGTTGGTGAGCTGCTCGACGCGGCGGGACACCGCTCGCAACGCGTCGACGTCGAGTCCCGAGTCGATCTCGTCGAGCACCGCGAACTTCGGCTCGAGCACTGCGAGCTGCAGGGTCTCGGCGCGCTTCTGCTCGCCGCCGGAGAACTCGTCGTTGACCCCGCGCGCGAGCAGCTCGTCGCGCACGTCGAGAAGCACGGCTTCGGCGGCGATGCGTTCGTGGAGGTCGCCGAGGAGGTCGGCTTCGCCGCCGCGGCTGCGGACGGCCGCGCCGACGAGCGCGTCCATCGGCACGCCAGGGACCTCGACCGGGTACTGCATCGCGACGAACAACCCCAGCTGGGCACGCTGCCACGTGGGCAAGGCGAGCAGCTCGCGGTCGTCGATCGTGACGGACCCCGCGGTGATCTCGTAGTCGGCGCGGCCCATGAGCGCGTGCGCGAGCGTCGACTTGCCCGAGCCGTTCGGGCCCATCAGCGCGTGCACCTCGCCCGAGCGGACTTCGAGGTCGACGCCGCGCAGGATCGGGTGACCGTCGACGCTCGCCTCCAACCCGGAGATCCGCAGCACGCTCACGGCAGCACGACCTGGACCGAATCGCCGTCGACGACGAGCTCGTAGACGGGAACGGGCTGGGTGGCCGGGAGCGTCTCGGGCTCGCCGGTGAGCAGCGAGAACGTGCTGCCGTGCTTCGGGCACTCGAGCGTGCGCTCCTCCTCCCAGACCATGCCTTCCGAGAGCGAGAAGTCGGCGTGCGAGCACGTGTCGCCGATCGCGTAGAAGTCGTCGCCGATGCGCACGACCGCGATCCGGTGCCCATCCACGTCGAAGCGGCGCGCGGTTCCCGCGGCGATGTCGGTGACCGCGCACAACCGCACCGGCGCGGTCACGACGCGACTCCTGAGCGGATGCCGCGTTCGATCTTGTCGATGACCGCGCCGCGCAGCCGCTCGGTGATCGACGACGCAACCGGGAGTCGCGTGAACACGTCGTCGAAGAAACCGAGCACGATGAGCCGTTCGGCTTCCTCGGGCGGGATCCCGCGACTCTCGAGGTAGTACTGCTGGTCGTCGTCGATCGGACCCACGGTCGACGCGTGCGAACAGCGCACGTCGTCGGTCTCGATCACGAGGTTCGGGATCGACTCCGCGCCCGCGCCTTCGGTGAGCACCAGGTTCCGGTTCGTCTGGTACGCCTCGGCGCGCACCGCGGTGGGACGGAGGTGGATGAGCCCCGAGTAGACCGACCGGGCGGTGTCCTCGACGGCGCCCTTGAACAGGAGGTCGCTGCGCGTGTGCGGCGCGTCGTGGTCCTGCAGCGTGCGGAAGTCGAGCATCTGGTTCCCGTCGCCGAAGTAGACCGCGAGCTGGTCGCTCTCGGCCCCCTGACCCTGGAGGAGCGACTCGCTGCGCAGTCGCGCGTAGTCGCCGCCCAGCGCGACGGCCGACGATCGCAGCGTCGCGTCGCGTCCGATGTGCGCGCGCTGGAGACCGAGGTGCCACGTGCGCCGTCCGTGCTCCTGGATCGACAGGTAGCGCACGTGCGCGTTGTCGTGGACGAGCAGCTCGACGACTGCGTCGACGAGATGATCGGTGTCGGGCGTGCCGAACCGGTCGAGCACGGTGACCTGGGAGCCTTCACCGGCGACGACGAGCGTGTGCGGGAACGTGGCCAGCCCGTCGCCGTCGCACCAGTGCAGCACGACGATCGGCTCGTCGACGACGACGCCCGGCGGGACCGAGATGAATGCACCGCCGGCCAAGAACGCGTCGTGCAGCACCGTGAACGCGTCTTCCGACGCGCCCGACGCGACGCCCAGCGTGTCCTGCACGACGTCGGCCTCACACGTGGCGATGCCACAGACCTTCACGCCGCGCGCCTCGAGCTGCGGGTCGAGCTCGTGGTGGACGACACGGCCGTCGTGGACGACGATCATGCCCGCGTGGCGACCGGCTTCGGCGGCCCACGGCCCGCCCCCGGGCGCGCGCTCGACGCCGGGCGGACCGAGCACCTCGAACGGCACCGGTCGGTAGCGCTCGAGGTCGAGGTCGTCGATCCGGCTGTAGCGCCAGATCTCTTCCGCCGCGGTCGGCCACGAGACGTCGCGCAGCCGCTCGAGGGCCGCGAGACGGCGATCGATCAGCCACTGCGGCCCGTCGAGGGCGCGCGACACGTCGGCGGTGAAGGCGGTCGTCATGCGTGTTCGTCGCGCGGAACCGACGGGCTCAGCCGACGGCCCCTTCCATGTTCAGCTCGATGAGACGCGACAGCTCCACCGCGTACTCCATCGGCAGGGTCTTGGTGATCGGCTCGATGAACCCGTTCACGATCATTGCGGTGGCCTGCTGCTCGGTGAGCCCACGCGCCATCAGGTAGAAGATCTGGTCGTCGCCGACCTTCGACACGGTCGCTTCGTGACCGATCCGCGCGTCCTTCTCGCCGATCTCCATGTAGGGGTACGTGTCGGAACGGCTCTCGTCGTCGAGGATCAACGCGTCGCACCGCACGTGGCTCTTCACGTGGTGCGCGCCCTCTTCGACCTTCACGAGCCCGCGGTACGTGGTGCGCCCGCCGTCCTTGCTGATCGACTTCGACTCGATGATCGAGGTCGTCTCGGGCGCGACGTGGGTCATCTTGGCGCCGGCGTCCTGGTGCTGGCCCGCACCTGCGTACGCGACCGACAGCACCTCGCCGTGCGCCTTCGGCCCGGTCATGACGACCGCGGGGTACTTCATCGTGAGCTTCGAACCGAGGTTGCCGTCGATCCATTCGACGGTGGCCTCGGTTTCGGCCCGCGCCCGCTTCGTGACCAGGTTGTACACGTTGGGTGACCAGTTCTGGATCGTCGTGTAACGGATGCGCGCGCCGGGCTTGGCGATGAGCTCCACGACCGCGGAGTGCAGCGAGTCGGTGGAGTACACCGGGGCCGAGCACCCCTCGACGTAGTGCACCGACGAGCCTTCGTCGGCGATGATCAATGTGCGCTCGAACTGGCCGGAGTTCTCGGCGTTGATGCGGAAGTAGGCCTGGAGCGGCATGTCGACGTGCACGCCCGGCGGCACGTAGATGAACGAGCCGCCCGACCACACCGCGCTGTTCAGCGCCGCGAACTTGTTGTCGCCCGGCGGGATCACCGTGCCCAGGTACTGCTTCACGATGTCGGGACGCTCGCGCAGGGCGGTGTCCATGTCGCAGAAGATGATCCCGAGACGCTCGAGGTCTTCGCGGTTCTTGTGGTACACGACCTCGGACTCGTACTGGGCGGTGACCCCGGCGAGGTACTTGCGCTCGGCTTCGGGGATGCCGAGCCGTTCGTAGGTCGTCTTCATCTCCTCGGGGAGCATGTCCCAGTCGGAGACCTGACCCTCGGTGGGCTTGATGTAATAGAAGATGTCGTCGAAGTCGATGTCGGGCATGTTCTTCGCGAACCACTCGAGCATCGGCTTGCGCTCGAAGCGCTGCAGCGACGCGAGGCGGAACTTCGTCATCCACTCGGGCTCGCTCTTGTGCCACGAGATCTCGCGGACGATGTCCTCGTTCAGGCCCTTCTTCGGCTTGAACACGTACTGCTCGGTGTCGTGCCAACCGAGCTTGTACTTGCCGAGATCGATGCCGGACACGGCCATGCGGTCTGCCTCCTCGGCCCCCTCAGGGGCGGCGCCGGACCGTCGGCCGCCCGTGCGGGCGGGGATCCGGGCCTGGGATTTCCACTACGTAGATAGTAACAATCCCGAGGGCGCCCGACAATCCGAGGATCAGGCCTCGTCGGGGGGCGTGGTGGTGGTCGTCGCGGGCTCCCCGCCACCCTCGTCGATCAGCTCCTGCGCGCGGGCGACGAGCTCGCGCGCCGCGTCCACCCGGTCCTGGTACTCGCCGAGCCGACCGGCCTCGAGCGCGTCCTGGGCGGCCGCGAACTCCTGCTCCGCGGCCGCGAGCAGCAGCGCGACGTCGTCGGGCACCGGCTCCTCGTCGGGCGGCGGCTCCTCGTCGGGGGGGTCGGTGGTGCCGTCGTCGACCGAGTCGGCATCGACGACGCAGTCGCGCGCGTACGTGTCGGAGCGCGTGCGGAGGCGGAGCCCTTGGAGCGCGCAGTCGACCGACGGCGCGAGCACGGCCTGCTCGCCGAAGCTCGCGGCGACGAACCGGAACAGCGGGAAGGCGTCGGCACTCGGGCGCTGCACGAAGATCGGGCGCAGGTACACGATGCCGTCGTCGACCGGGATCAGCTGGAGGTTCCCGCGGATCACCTCGGAACCGGCGCGCGACAGCAACGTGAACTGCTGGGAGATCGGTGTCGTCGTCTCGATGATCGTGGCGGCGCGCGTGGGCGACGGCGCGCGGTCGGTGTCGGTGACGTAGACGACGAGCTGCCCGTAGTGCTCGGGGTCGGACCGTCCGGCGATGTACGCCGAGAGCTGGTTCTGCCGTTCGAGCGGCACGTACGGGCGCGTGATCACGAACTCGGGCGCGTCCTCGTCGGGGAGCTGGAGCATCAGGTACAGCGGGTCGGCGGGGGCGGTGGTCCCGGACCGCCGGATGTTCCGGCCGCCGTCGTTGCCGCTCGGTCGCGCCGTCGTGGTGGTCAGCGCGTTCGGATCGATCGCACCGCCTTCCGGACGGGCCGAGACGTCCCAGAGGTCCTGCCCGGCATAGAAACGCTGCGCGTCGTCGACGTGGTACGCCGCGTACGCCGCCGTCTGCGCGCGGAACATGTCCTCGGGGTACCGGAAGTGCTCCTCGAGCCCGTCGGGGAGCTCGCTCGCGTCGGTGAACAGGTCGGGGAACGCCTTCTGCCATGCCCGGATGATCGGGTCCTCGTCGTCGACGACGTAGAAGGTCACGGTGCCGTCGTACGCGTCGACCGTCGCCTTCACCGAGTTGCGGATGTAGTTGAACTCGTGGTCGAGGTCGCTCGCCGCGGGCAGGTCGCGCGGCTGCAACCCCTGTGCGTACGGGTAGTTCGACGTCGTGGTGTACCCGTCGATCACCCACAGGATCTTGTCGTCGAGGACCACCGGATACGGGTCGGCGTCGAACTCGAGGAACGGTGCGGCTGCGCGCACGCGGTCGCCGATGTCGCGGCGGAACAGGACGCGTGAATCGCTCGTGAGCTGGTTGGAGACCATGAGGTCCCAGCTCCCGAAGCGCAGGGCGAGCGACGCCCGGCGCAGGAAGCTCGACGCCTGCACCCCGCCGCGACCTTCGTAGCCGTCGCCGTCGCCACCCGCGTCGCCGTCGGAGGCTTCCTCTTCGGCGTCGTACTCGGCCTGCTTGGTGTCGACCACGGAGAAGCCACCAAGGCTCTCGCCGTAGTAGATCTCGGGGCGGGCGAGCTCGAGCGACCCTTCGGGCGGGATGTCGGAGAGCAAGTACGCGGGGAAGTCGCGCACGACGTCGTTGGCGGCGGCGACGACGGTGCCGAACCCGTGGGTGAAGCGCAGCCGCTCGTTGGTGAACGTGCGGCTCGGCAGCTCGGCCTCGCTCAGCTCGCGGGCCGAGGTGAAGACAGGGACAGTCTCTCCGCCGATGACGTAGCGGTCGACGTCGACGTCTTCGAACGCGAAGTACGTCTCGAACTCCTGGGTCGCGCGGAACGCCTTGCGCAGCTCGTCGGGGTCCCAGAGCCGGGCGTTCTCGAACGAGCCGATGTTCGCGAGGACGGTCTCCTCGTCGATGTCTTCGGTGTACGTGAACTCGCGTTCTTCGACGTCGTCGAGCCCGAAGGCGGCGCGCGTCGCCTCGATGTTGCGCTCGATGTAGGGCTCCTCGCGCGCGAACTCGTTCGGCTTGACCTGGAACCGCTGGATGTACGCCGGGTAGATCGTGCCGATCACGACCGAGATGAACGCCCAGAGGCCGACGGCGATGACCGGGAGCACCCAGCCCCGTCGCCAGATGTTCGCGATGAACAAGACGGCCGCGGCGACCGAGATGATCATCAGGAAGTTGAGCGCCGGCAACTGGGCCTTGACGTCGGTGTAGCTCGCGCCGTCGATCGCGCCGCGCCGCGAGAAGTTCAGCTGGAAGCGCCCGAGGTAGTACTGCGCGGTCTTGGTGACGGCCATGAGGGCGAGGATCACCGACAGGTGCGCCTTCACCTGCGGCGTGACTCGCTGGAACGGGCTCTGGATCCGGATGCCGCCGTTCACGTAGTGGAAGACGATCGTCACGACGAACACCACGAGGAGCGCCGCGAACAACCACGACGCCGCGAAGCGCAGGAACGGCAGCTCGAACACGTAGAAGCCGATGTCGCGCCCGAACTGCGGATCCTCGATGCCGAAATCGACCGAGTTGCGGAAGAGGATCCACGACCGCCACTCCGACGCGACGCCCGACCCCATGACGATCGCGAAGAACAGCGAGACGACCACGCGCAGCCGCCCCGAGTACGGCGCGACATACGTGCGGTACTTCTCGATGATCTCGTCTTCGGGTCCCATCGCCCGGTGCTTGGGCGCGAGGCGATCGGCGATGATCAGGTTGGCGAGCAGCAGGACGAAGAAGACCGCGGAGAAGACGACCGCGGGTGCGAGGCGGGCGCCGAGGAGGCCGCGCCACACGTCGGCGAAGCCGAGCTCATCGAACCAGAGGTACTCCGTGTACACCCGGGCGAAGCCGCGCAGGCTCGCGAGGAGCACGACCACGACGATGACGGCGCCGACGATCCAGGCCCGCACACCGAGCGATCGGCGGGGCGCATCTGACGTCGGGACCCGCATCGCCGCGCATGCTAGGGCGCGCGGGTCGTACTGCCGCTTCGGGCGTCGGGATCAGGGCGTGGCCGAAGCGGGGACGAGCAGGCAGCGGCAGCCGCTGTGCGCCGGCGGGTGGGGCTGCCCGGTCGGGAACGACGAACCCTTCACGGTCGGCTCGAGGGCGTTGTCGTCGCAGTCGGCACAACGACCCTCCTCGGCCGCGATCCAGCGCAGCACGGTGCCGTCGGGCGCGGCGTCGTAGACGCCGCGCGACCAGGCAATCGCGAGGACGTCGCCGACCAACCCCTCGACGGCCTCGTTCTTCCACTCGCGATAGCGCGCCCCGATGCGCTCGGCAACGGTCGCCGTGTCGCTCGCGGCGTCGATCTCGCCGAGCACTCCGACGACCCGGTCGCGCAGGGGTCCAGCAACGTGATCGGCCGCGTCGAACGCGACCTCGTCGGGCGCCGCCGTCGCTTCGCCGCCCCCGGCGCGGCGACCCGCGCCGTACGCGGCGTCGAGCGCGCCGCGCAACACCTCGGCCCACGCGCCACGCTGCGCGTCGAGCGTCGGCATCACGTCGTCGGGGCTGGGGCGACCCTTGTGCCGGCGCACGGCGTCGAGCAACGCGTTCTGTTCGTCTTGTGCGGCGCGTTTCGCCGCCCGCACGGTCGGCTTGGTGCGACCGCCCAGCTCCGCGGCGCGTCGCGAGCGCCACGCGTCGCCGTCTCCGGTCGAGCGCGCCACGACGGGCGCGGCGGGCTCGTCGGGCACCGGTGCCGCGGTGTCGTCGGCCGCGGCAGCCGGTTCGGTGGCGGCCGGCGGCGCGTCCGGCGCCGCTTCGGGCGGGGCGTCCGCGACGGCGACCGCGCTCTCCTCCTGACCGGCACGGATGCGGGCGAAGAGCGAATCGACGTCGGCGAGCGCCGGACGATCTCCCGTTGCGGCACCGTCGTCGGTCGGGGCGCCGTCGGGCACGCCGGCGTCGATGTCGCCCTCGGAGGCGGTCGGCGCGGCGTCGTCGTCGGCCGCGGCGATGGGTAGCTCGGCCGCAGGCTCGTCGGGGACGGTGAGGTCGACTTCACCGGGGCGCGCGATGCGCGGCGGGATGCGCGCTTCGACCTGCGCGAGCGCGTCGGTCGCCTCCAGGAACGTGCGCTTCACGACACGGTACGAGTCGAGCAGATGGTCGCGACCGGTGCGCAGCTCCTCGAGCTGGGCCTGCACGAGGTTGCGCCGGCGAGCGAGATCGGCGAGCACGCGCTCGCGCAGCGCCTTCGCCTCCTCGACCATGTCGCGCCCTTCGGCGCGCGCCGCTTCGATCGCGGCGTCGCGCTCGCGCTCGGCGTGGGCGCGTTGCTCCGCGACGTACCGATCCGTCTCTTCGCGCAGCTCGGCCGCGAGGCGCTCGGCTTCGGCCACCACGCTCGCGGCGTGGGCTTCCGCGTCCTCGGTGCGGCGGCGCCCGTCCTCTTCGGCTTCGGCCCGCGCCTGGCGGGCGTCGTTCTGCGCCTCTTCGATGAGTCGCGCCGCACGCTCCTCGGCCTTGCTGCGGATCTCGTCGGCGGCTTCCTTCGCCGAGCGGAGCAAGCGGGCCGTCTCTTCTCCCAACGCATCGAGCAACTGCTGCTCGTCGAGGGGGCGGGGTGCCCGCAGCTGCTGTTCGAGCTCGTCGACCGCGTTGAGGAGGTCGCCTTCGCGCGACCGGATCGCCGCAACCTCGTCGGAGATCCGACGCAGGAACGCGCGCACCTCGGATTCCGTGAAGCCACGGAACGAGGTCGAGAACGAGCGCGTCGCGATCTCGTCGGGGCTCAGACGGGGTGTGCTCGAGATCCGCTGGCGGCGCTCGGACTCCTGCATCCCCCGTACCGTAGTGATGGTGTGCGGGGTGCTCGCGGCACTCGGGTGGATCGTGCAGTACCCGCAGCGCTCAGGCGGCGGCGCGCGGCGTGCGCTCGATCGGATCGCCGCCCGCAGCTTCGAGCGCGTCGAGCGCGTCGTCGAGGGTGGCCACCCCGACGACGTCGAGGTCGCCGGCCCGGTCGTTCGCCTCGTCGAGGTTGTCGGTCGGGACGAGGAACAAGGTCGCGCCGACCGAGCGCGCGGTGACGGCCTTCTGCCCGGCGCCGCCGATCGGTCCGACCGAACCGTCGGGAGCGATCGTTCCCGTGACCGCGACCGACGCACCGCCGGTCAGCTCTCCGGGAGTGAGCTCGTCGAGCACCGACAGTGTCATCGCGAGCCCCGCCGAGGGACCGCCGATGCGACCGGTGTCGATCTCGATGTCGATCGGGAAGTCGTACACCGGTGACACGATGACACCGATCACGCGGGTCTCCTCCCCGTTCTGGTCGACCTCCACCGACACCGGCACCTCGATCGCGAGCTCCTGGTCGCCGCGCGCGATGTCGAGCGCGACCCGGTCGCCGGGCTCGTGGGACGCGATGGCGTCGGTGAGGTCGGTGAACTCGCGCACGGGTGTGCCGTCGGCGGCGAGGATGACGTCGTCGGCGAGCAGCAGCGCACCGGCGGGCTTCGACGGCAACGCGCCGAGCACCACGACACCTTCGCGGGCGCGCGGCACGTCGTAGCCCGCGCGTTCGAGCGCGAGACGCTTCGCGGTGATCTGCGCGAGCTCCATGTCGGCGGCGGACGCGACGCGCACGTCGTCGGGCGACTCGCCGCCGGTGACGTCGCGCTCTTCGAGCAGGTCGACGTCGGGATCCAACGCGGCTCGGACGTACTCGTAGATGTTGACCCGGGCGCGCTGGCGGACGAACAGGAGCAGCAGGTCACCCTTGGGCTCGTACTTGGTGGCGCCGTCGATCGCGACGAGGTCGTTCGTGTCGAGCGCGGCACCCGGCGAGATCGTGTAGTAGTGCAGCTCGACGTAGTAGCCGGCGACGGCGACGGCGATGCCGACGACGAGGAGCACGCCGAGCACCCACGGCCAGCGCGCCCGCCCGCCCCGCTCCGGCTCCGTCGGCCAGTAGTCGTCGGGATGGAGCCGCCGGGGCGGCTCGGTCGCGATCGGGTCCACGGGCGCAGGTTGCCATGCCCGCCCCG
>DASUMP010000024.1:0-3960 GCA_036277635.1 Acidimicrobiia bacterium
GTGATGATGCAGGGCCATCTGAGCGGTCGGTTCCGGCACGCGATCGAGCGGATGGATCCGTCGTGGTACCTCGCGTCGTCGTACTACGAACACTGGCTCACGGCCGCGGCCACGGGGTTGGTGGAGGCCGGGATCATCACCCAGGCCGACCTCGACGCGCGGCTCGGTGCACCGTTCCCGGTTGCGCGTCCGATGCGCGCGCCGCGCCTCGCCGACCCCGGTCCGTCGGTCGACGCGCACCGCTTCGCCGTCGGTGACGAGGTGCGCGTGCGCGAATGGCATCCGTTCGGGCACACACGCGCGCCGCGCTACGTGCAGGGCAAGCGCGGCACGGTCGTCCGACTCGACGGGATCTTCTCGCTCCCCGACGTCGAGTACCACTGCGACCACAAGCGCACGGAGCCCACGTACTCGGTGCGTTTCGAAGCCGACGAGCTGTGGGGCTCGCCGGGCGACCCGGTGCACGTCGACCTCTGGGATTCGTACCTCGAACCGGTCACGGAGTGACGATGAGCGACGATCACCACCACCCGTCTGCGCGCACGCCGATCGAAGATCGCGTCGACGCGCTCGAGGCGCTCCTCGTCGAGCGGGGGATCATCGATCCGGCCGCGATCGACGCGATCGTCGAGCACTACGAGCACGCGGTCGGACCGATGAACGGCGCGCGCGTCGTGGCGCGTGCATGGGTCGACCCTGCCTTTCGCGCGCGCCTTCTTGCTGACGGCACGGCTGCGATCGCCGAGCTCGGCTTCGGTGGCCCCGAAGGCGATCACATGGTCGTCGTGGAGAACACCGCCGCGGTGCACAACCTCGTGGTGTGCACGTTGTGCTCGTGCTATCCGTGGCCCGTCCTCGGCCTTCCACCGAACTGGTACAAGAGCCCGCCGTACCGCGCGCGTGCAGTGCGCGAGCCGCGCGTGCTCCTCGCGGAGATGGGGTGCGCGGTCCCCGACGACGTCGAGATCCGCGTGTGGGACTCGTCGGCCGAAGTGCGCTACCTCGTGTTGCCGGAACGACCCGAGGGCACCGACGGCCTCGACGAGGACGCGCTCGCCGCGCTCGTCACTCGCGACTCCATGATCGGCGTGGCGCGCCTGTGAGCGTGTCGCGCGTCGCCGAGGAGGGGTTGGCCGACCCGTCGTTGCCGCGCGACAACGGCGCGCTCGTGTTCGACGCGCCGTGGCAGGGTCGGGCGCTCGCCATGGCGGTGCTCACGGTCGAGCGCACCGGCCGGCAGTGGGACGACTTCCGCCGGCACCTGATCGCGTGCATCGACGACGACCCCGAGCGCGCCTACTGGGAGAGCTGGGTGGTGGCGCTCGACCGCTTCGTGCACGAGGTCGGTGCCGCATCGTGACGTCGGGCGGGTCCGGTGCGCCGATCGCGCGCCACGAGCCGGGGATGGGCGACCTCGAGATCTTCCCGCTGCCCGTCGACGAGGCGTCGCTGCTGAACCTGCTGCGCATCGTGTTCGAACGGCACTGGTCGACGATCCGCTTCGGCACGCTGGTCCAGGGCGCCGTGTTCGAGATCCGCGCGCCGGCGCCGCCGCGGATCGCGATGCTCGACGGCTACGCGACGATCGACCTCGGCGACTCGCACGTGCACGTGTGCATCGGCGACCACCGCGGCACTCCCGATGCGCCGGTGACGGCGGCGCTCGCGCAGCACCGTCGCTGCCACCGCGCCGAGCTCTACCGCGTGCTCCACGACGGCGTCGCCGCCGCGTGGGGGGTGCGGTTGTACAACGGCGCCGACGAACAGCAGCTCACCGTGATCCTCCCCCATCCGTTCCTCGACGACGACCAGCACGTGCTCGACGCACCCGAGTGGGATCGACTCGCGTGCTGGGACGAGCTGCGCGCCACGTTCCTCGGACTCGACCCCGACCCGCGCGATCGCGCGCTCACCGCCTTCCTCCACGTCTGAGCGTCCCCGGGTACCGTGCGCGCCGTGCCGACGCGCCAGTACGTGGCGTTGCTCCGAGGGATCAACGTCGGGGGCAAGAACATCGTGGCGATGGCCGACCTGCGCGCGACGCTCGAAGCGGCGGGCTACGGCGCGGTGCGCACCTACATCCAGTCGGGCAACGTGCTGTTCGAGTCGGATGCGCCCAAGGCGAGCCTGGAACCCGACATCGAGGCGGTGCTCGAGCGCCGCTTCGGGGTGCCGCTCGTCGTGGTGGTGCGCTCGCATCGCGAGCTGCGCGCTGTCGTCGAGCAGGCGCCCGCCGGATTCGGCACCCGTCCCCACGAGTACCACTCCGACGTCGTGTTCCTCAAAGCCCCGCTCACGAGCCGTGCTGCGATGCGCGTCGTGCAGCTGCGCGACGGCGTCGACCAGGCGTGGCCGGGGACCGGCGTCGTCTACTTCGCGCGGCTCAGCGCGCGGCGAGTCCAGAGCAAGATGAGCAAGATCGTCGGCACTCCCGAGTACCGACTGATGACGATCCGGAGCTGGAGCACCACGACGAAGCTGCTCGCGCTGGCCGACGCGCCGCACTGAACGTCATCAAGGTGTCGCGGCCCACGACCCCCACGCGCGGTCGATCGACGCGACGTCGCCCGATCCCGCGTGCACGATGACGCGGTAGCGGAACGTGAACGACTCCCGGGCAGGGATCGTCAGCGGTTCGTGGAACAAGAACGCGGCGTTCACGAAGTTGGTCCACTCGTCGGTGAAGTAGAGCGGGTTGCGCACGTTCCCGTACCACGGCACGGGATGGCGCGGGTTGTCGGGATGATCGAGGAACGTGACGCCGCGCTCGCGGCTCGACAGGTCGCACCAGCGGGACGGCGTGCCGATCACGGCGTCGGTCTCGACGCCGTCGTCGAGCAGCAGGCGCGTGTCCGCCCAGTCACCGGCGCCGCGGAACGCGAGGCCGCCGTAACCGCCCCACGTCGTGAACGGCGTTCGGTCGAGAAGCACCTCGACTCGCGGCGTGAGCACCGTGGTCCAGTCGATCGCGTACGCGCCGTCGGACCGCTCGACGTGGCGCAGCGTGCGGTGCTCGGTGATCACCACATCGCCATCGGGGCGGACCCACTCGACGACATCGGCAGATCCCGGTCGCTGGACGCCGAACGGATCGAGCTCTTCCCAGAAGTTCTCGCCGTTCACGAACTTCACCGCGAACCACAGGCCGCGCTGCCACGGGTGATCGGGCGTCTCGTCGCGTGTCAACACCACGCCGTCGGGCGCGCGCAGCGGGTGCACGTGCGGCTTGGGCGGCGCGGTCGCGTACGACCACGGTTGCGCGTCAGGCATCGCGATCGGGCTCGACGTCGACCACGGTCTGCTCGGCCGCGGCGCGGTACATCGCCTCGACGATCGCGAGGGTCGCGCGCGCGTCGGTGAGGGTGACGGGCGGATCGTCGCCGCGTGCGATCGCGTCGGCGAAGTCGGCGAGCTGTCCGTCGTAGTGCTCGCGGCGGGCGGCGAAGCCCTCCGACGCGTCGTCGACCTCGCGCTGACGGTCGGGGTCACGCGCGGTCATCGACCACGGCTCGGCGGTGGGCAGGTACGGGTACGGGTTGCCCTCGGCCGTGAGGTGCTCGTAGGTGAACGTGAGTCGCGAGCGTTCGACCGCGGCTCCGAGCGTCGCCGACAGCGACGCCAGCGAGCCGTCGGCGAGCTCGAGGGTGGCCACCGCCGTGTCTTCGGTCTCGACCGGGTTCACGAGCGTGGCGCTGGCGGCAGAGACCCGGCGCACCGGACCCGCCGCGACACGCAACAGGTCGACGAGGTGGATCGTGTGTGTGAGCAGCACGCCGCCCAGCTCGGTCGCGCGCTTCCCGCGCCACGGCGTGGCGTAGTAATCGCGGCCTCGGTTCCACGCGAGCTCGATCGTGGTGAGCCGGTGCGCGCCGGTGACGCCGGCGTCACGCAGGTGCAGGAGGCGCTGGAACCCGTTGCCCCACCGGTACTGGAACACCGGCATGACGCGTCCCGCACTCG
>DASUMP010000025.1:0-15667 GCA_036277635.1 Acidimicrobiia bacterium
ATGGCATTCGACGGACCGCTGCTCATCGGGGTGCACTCGGCACGAGTTGCGCTCGCGCAGGGCGTGTCGGCTGCCGTGGTCGTAGCCGAGCTGATCGTGCTGTTCGGCATCAGCGAACGAGAGGCGAACGACGCCGTCGACTCGGCGCGTGCCCATCTCGCGACCGCGGCGGCATCGTGAACGGCCTCGATCGCAAGAATCCGCCGCTGAAGGCGGTGGCGGCGGCACTCGGTGGACTCATCGCGGGCCGCCCCACGGACGAGATCGCGCACGTGCTCGCCACCGACTTCGAGCTCGATCGCGACGACGCCGAACGCTGCATCGAGCTCGCGCGCCGCGTGCAGCACGGCGACACCGACTGAACCAACGCCGCCCAGTACCGCTGGCTACCGTCGGCGTCATGCGACGGTTGCTCTTCGCGATCCTGGTGGTTGTGGGCACCACGTCGTGCTCGGGCTCGCCGAACAACGACACGACGACGCCGACGAGACGCGTCGAGTGCCGCGAGTCGCCGACGGGTCCGAATACGTATCGCTACGCGGAGCGGTCGGGCAGCGATCCCGAGCGCACGAGTCTCGACGTGTACCTCCCGGCGACGTGCGGACCGGCGCCCGTGATCGTGTGGGTGCACGGCGGCGGCTGGCGCATCGGTGACAAGACCAACGCGGTCGACGGCAAGGTCGCCGTGGCGCGTGATGTCGGCGCGGCATTGGTGGCGGTGAACTACCGGCTGTCGACGCCGGGTTCCGACGTGGTGTGGCCGGACCATGGCGACGACGTCGCCGCCGCGCTGCTGTGGATCCACGACGAGGGTCCGGGTCTCGGCCTCGAAGCCGACCGCATCGCGTTGCTCGGTCACTCGGCCGGCGGGCACCTCGTGTCGATCGTGGCGACCGATCCTGATCTGCTCCCCCGCTCCGACCTCGTCGACTGCGTCGTCGCGCTCGACACCGAGGGCTACGACCTCGCGACCAGCGCCGCGGCCACCACCGGATTGGTCGCCGACGCGTTCGGCACCGACCCGGCGGTGGTCGCCGACGCGTCACCGATCGTGCAGGTCGAGCGGCACGGGGCACCTGACGCGGAGTTCCTCGTCGTCACGCGCGGCACCACCCGTCGACGCGACGCGGCACAGCGCTTCGTCGATGCTGTCATCGACGGCGGCGGGACCGCGCGTCTCGTCGACGCGAGCCCGTACTCGCACGCCGACGTGAACCGACGCCTCGGCGAAGCGGGGGAGTCCGTCGTCACGCCGTCCGTGACCGAGTTCCTCCGCTCGTGCACTCGCTCGACCGCCACCGGGTGACGCCGGGAGTGTGACGACCAACGACCGGACGCCGACCGCGCGTCGGGCGCGGTCCCGGTGCGTCGTCCACAATGGGCCCCGCCACGTCCGCCCGGCCAGGAGAACGCCGTGCCCTGGAACCACGTTGCCCTCGCGACGAAGGACCTCGACGCGACCCACCGCTTCTACACCGAGGTCATGGGCTTCCGGCTCGCCAAGGTCGTGGTCGCGCCCACGCCCGACGCCACCGGCTGGGCCCGGCACGTGTTCTACGACTGCGGCGGCGGCCAGTTCATCGCCTTCTGGGACCTGCACGACCCCACCATCACCGACTACCCGACCGACCTCTCGGAGAGCATCGGCCTGCCGGGGTGGGTGAACCACTTGGCGTGGGACGGCACCGACGAGGAGACCTACCAGGCGCACCTGCGCAGGTGGCGCGCCCACGGACACACCGTCGCCGAGGTCGACCACGGGTTCTGCAAGTCGATCTACATCGCCGACCCGAACGGGATCATGGTCGAGTTCTGCCTGATGACCGCGGGCCTCGGTCCCGCCGACGAGGCCGAGGGACTGCGGTTGATCGCCGAAGAAGCGCCCGCGCTCACCGAGCCGCCAGAGGTCGTGTTCCACGAGCCGCTCACGACGGCGAACCGCTGATGGCGCGCCTGCGCCAGGTGCCGCGGGCCGAGGCCGGTCCGCTCGCGGTGGCGATGTACGACTTCGTGTTCGGCGACGGGCGCGACCCGGTCGCGGAGCCGGGCACACCCACCGGCACGTCCGGCGACTGGTGGCCCGTGTTCGCCCTCGTCCCCGACGTGCTCGAGCACTGCGTCCGCGGCTTCCAGCTGTATCGCAGCGAGTCGCGTCTCCTCGACCCGCAGCTGCGCGAGCTCGGCATGACACGTGCGGGCTGGACCGTGGGCAGCCAGTTCGTGTTCTCGCAGCATTGCAAGTCGTGTCGCGGCGTCGGCATCGACGAAGCGAAGATCGCGGCGATCCCGCACTGGCCGGTCGCCGAGTGCTACTCCCCCGTCGAGCGCGCCGTGCTCGCGTACACCGACGCGCTCGTGTACGACCGCGGCCGCGTCGCCGACGCGACGTTCGCCGCGTTGCGCGAGCACCTCTCCGACGAGGAGATCCTCGAGCTCACCTACACGACGTCGCTGTACCTGATGCACGCGATCATGTCGCTCGCGTTGCGCACCGAGTTCGACGACCGCGACGATCCCATCGTCGAGGTCCCGGCGCCCGCGGGCTTCGATCCCGCGTCGATGTTCGACGAGTAGACATACGAGCGTCGAGACACCAGAGGAGCACGTCATGCAGATGAGCGTCTTGGGGCGCACGGGGATCGTCGTGAGCCGTCACTGCCTCGGGGCGATGATGTTCGGTGCGTGGGGCAACACCGACCACGACGAGTGCGTCCGCATCGTCCACCGCGCGCTCGACGAGGGCATCAACTTCGTCGACACCGCCGACGTCTATTCGGCCGGCGAGTCCGAAGAGATCGTCGGCAAGGCCCTGAAGGGCCGGCGCGACGAGGTCGTGCTCGCGACGAAGTTCGTGTCGCCCATGGGGAGCCGGCCGAACACCGCGGGTGCGTCGCGTCGCTGGATCATGCAGGAGGTCGAGCACAGCCTCCGGCGCCTGGGCACCGACTACATCGACCTGTACCAGGCCCATCGCCTCGACGTGTCCGTCGACCAGGAAGAGACCCTCAGCGCGCTGAGCGATCTCGTGCACCAGGGCAAGGTGCGCGCCATCGGGTCGTCGACGTACCCCGCCGAGGCGATCGTCGAGGCCCAGTGGATCTCCGACCGCCGCGGCTTCGAGCGCTACCGCTGCGAACAACCGCCGTATTCGATCTTTGCCCGCGGCATCGAGACCGCGGTGCTCCCCACGTGCGAGCGGTTCGGCATGGGCGTCATCGCGTGGAGCCCGCTCGCCGGCGGGTGGCTCACCGGCCGCTACCGCCGCGGCGGACCGTCGCCCACCGGCGGGCGCGCCAGCCGGGTCCCCGACCGGTTCGACTTCGCGCGACCCGAGAACCAGCGCAAGCTCGACATCGTCGACGAGCTCCTCGCCCTCGCGGAGAAGGCCGGCGTGTCGCTCACGCATCTCGCGATCGCCTTCACGCTCGAGCACCCGGCCGTCACCTCCGCGATCATCGGGCCGCGCACGATGGAGCAGCTCGACGACCTCCTCGCCGGCGCCGACGTGCGACTCGACGCCGAGGTGCTCGACGCGATCGACGAGCTCGTCGCGCCAGGAACCAACGTGAACCCGGCCGACGCGGGGTGGAGCTCGCCCGCGCTCCACACGTCGCGCCGGCGGCGTCGGCGCTGACTCCGGTGACGACCTCCACCATGCGGGCCCTGGCCCACGACGTGTACGGGAGCGCCGACGTCCTCGAGCTGCGCCAAGTGCCGCGTCCCGAGGTCGGCTCCGGCGACGTGCTCGTGCGCGTGCACGCGACCGCGCTCGATCGGGGCGTGTGGCACATCGTCGCCGGCCGGCCGCTCGTCGCCCGCCTCGCCCTCGGGCTGCGCCGCCCGAAGAACCCGATCCCGGGTCGCGACGTCGCGGGAGTCGTCGAGGCCGTGGGCGCCGACGTCACCGAGTTCCGCCCCGGCGACGAGGTCTTCGGGAGCGCCCCCGGCGCGTTCGCCGAGTACGCGCGCACCGCGCCGAAGCGGCTCGCGCACAAGCCGGCTGCGCTGACGTTCGAGCACGCGGCGGCGCTGTCGATCTCGGGCGCGACCGCGTTGCTGGCGCTTCGCGACAAGGGGCGCGTGCAGGCGGGTCAGCGCGTGCTGATCATCGGCGCTTCCGGCGGCGTCGGCACGTACGCCGTACAGCTCGCCAAGGTGTTCGGCGCGCACGTGACCGGCGTGTGCAGCGCCGGGAAGGCCGACCTCGTGCTCGCGCTCGGCGCCGACGAAGTCCTCGACTACGCGCGCGACGACATCGGCCACGACCGGTACGACCTCGTGCTCGACATCGCCGGGAACCGGTCGCTGCGTCGGCTGCGACGCGTGCTGCAACCGCGCGGCACGCTCGTGATCGTGGGCGGCGAGGGCGGCGACCGCTTCACGGGCGGGCTCGACCGCAATCTGCGTGCCGCCGTCTGGTCGCTGTTCCTCCGCCAGCGCATGAACTTCTTCGTCGCGTCCGAGCGCGGCGCCGACTTCGCGACGCTCGGCGAGCTCGCCGCCGCCGGACGCATCACCCCGGCGATCGAGGAAGTCGTTCCGCTCGAAGGTGCACCCGACGCGCTCCGCCGCATGGAGGAAGGGTCCATCCGCGGCAAGGTCGCGATCTCGCTGCGCTGATCACCACGAACGAATCGCTAGGCACTAGGACTCCAGCGAGATGACCGATGACGATGTCCGAGCCGCGGTCGACCTGTCGTGGATCCCGCTGGGCGCCGGTGGCCATTCGGTGCGCGTGAACGGCATCGTCTACGAGGCGATCAGCGCGGCGATCCAACGGCGGCCGCGCGCCGACATCTACCACTCAGCGCTCGTCATCACGCTCCCCGACGCGATGTACTCCGTGGAGATGACGCCGGTGCCGAACCGGCGGGGCCACGAACGGGGCGTGGTCGCCGAGGGATCCGTCGGCACCCGACTCGCGCGACGCATCCGCATCTTCCGCTACGAGGTGCGGTGCTGGCGCGACGGCACGATCCCCGACCTCGAGTACGCACGCGGCACCGAGTGCGTCACCGACGACGCGACGATCGCGCGGCGGGTCCTCGCGGAGCTGCCGAACGTCCCGACGCTCACGTGGGGACGCGACGAGATGCGAACCGGCGAGATGTGGACGTGCAACTCGATCATCTCGTGGGCGCTCCACCGCGCCGGTGTCGACGCCCGCGCGATCGCGCTGCCGTCACGCGGTCGCGCTCCCGGTTGGGACGCCGGCATCGCCGTCGCCTCTGCGTGATCGGCGTCAGCGACCGACGGCCCGCTCGAGCTCGGCTTTCGTCATCTTGGACCGGCCGCGGATGTTCTTCTGCCGGGCCTCGTTGTAGAGCTGGTCGCGAGTTCGACCGCCGGGGCCGCGATGGGAACGAAGCCCGCCGCGACGCCCCGACGAGATGTCGTCGGTCGAGGTGCGACTGGACTCCGTCGCTTCACCGGCTCGGGCGCGCTCTTTGTTGACCGTGCGAGCCGCGATCTCCTCCGCAGTGTCTTCCGACTCGCCCCGGTCGAGCAGCCCCTCCTTGATGTGCTGGTACTGACGTTCCCGCTTCTTCGTCCACGCGCGTTGGGGCATCGTTGCCTCCTCACTGGTTGGCCGGTGCCGCCGAGATCTCCGCCAGCACCGACTCGCGATCGCGCTCGAGGGCGAGGTCGCCGAGCGACACCATGCCCACCGGGCGGCCGTGGTCGGTGACCGGGAGTCGACGGATGGCGTGCTCCCCCATCAGGCGCACCGCGTCGGTGAGGGAATCGTTCGGAGCAACCGCCACCGGCTCCGTGCTGCAGATCTCGCCCAGCGACGCCGACGCGCGTCCCTCGGCGAGCCCGCGCACGACGATGTCGCGGTCGGTCACGATCCCGCACAGCTTCCCGTCGTCGTCCGAGACGAGGACGTCGCCGATGTCGCTCTGCTTCATGGCGCGCGCGGCGTCTTCGAGCGAGCTCGACGCGGAGAGGACCACCGGATCTGGGGTCATGACGTCGCGGATGGTCTGAGCCATGGCACTCGCCTCCAAGGATCGTGGTGACACCGGCGCCCGACCGGCGCCGATCGTCCGTGGAGCCCGCGTACCCGCGCCGGCGCGCCGATCAAACGCGCCATCGAGGAGTGTGCCGCCGTCAGCTCTCGACGAGGGTGTGCAGGCGCTCGACGGCGTCGACGAATTCCTCGACCATCTCCATGACGACGCGGCGTGTCGGCTTGACCGCGTTCATGCTGCCGACGATCTGACCGACGAAGTACGTGGCGAGCTGGTTCGCACCGGTGCCCTCCTTCGCCGCGACTCGGCCGATGCGCGCGAGTGCTTCGCCGACGAGGAGCGGCTGCAAGGGCATCGGCAACGGTCCGGGGCTGTCGGGACCGTCCCACTCGTCGGTCCACGCGGTGCGCAACATGCGCGCGGGCTTGCCGGTGATCGAACGCGACCGGACGGTGTCGCCGAGCCCGGCGCGCAGGTACTTCGCCTTCACCGCCGGCGACGTCTCGGCCTCCTCGGTGGTGAGCCACACCGAACCGCACCACACGCCGTCGGCACCGAGTGCCATGCCCGCGGCGAGCTGGCGGCCGCGGCCGATGCCACCGGCCGCGAGCACCGGCGTCGGCGCGACGGCGTCGACGACTTCGGGGACGAGCACCATCGTCGCGATCTGGCCGGTGTGACCACCTGCTTCGGTGCCCTGCGCGACGACGAGGTCGGCGCCCGCCTCTTGGTGGCGCCGCGCGTGCTCGACGGTGCCGGCGAGCGCGGCGACCGGGATGCCGGCGGCGTGCGCGCGCTCGATGAAGTGCGGCGGCGGCGGACCCAACGCGGAGGCGACCAGCTTCGTGTCGTGCGCGAACAACACGTCGAGCAGCGGCGCCATGCTCTTGGGATCGACTCGCATGCCGAGGCTGAGCCCGCCGAGCTCCTGGTCGTCGGGCAGCGGCGGGACGTCGTAACGGGCGAGCACCTCGTCGACCCACTCCCGATGCTCCGCCGGCACGAGGTCGCGCAGCGCGTCGCGGTCGAGTCCGCCTTCCTCGGCGCCGGCGAACTTCTCGGGGACGAGCAGGTCGACGCCGAAGGGTCGGCCCCTCACTTCCTGCTCGATCCAGGCGAGGTCGATGTCGAGCTGTTCGGGGGTGTGGGCGACGGCGCCGAGCACGCCGCAGCCACCGGCGTTCGTGACTGCGGCGACGACGTCGCGGCAGTGGCTGAACGCGAAGATCGGGACATCGATGCCGAGCAGATCGGTGGCGGGAGTGCGCATGACTGCCCTTCGGGTCGTCGTGATGGCGCAGCGAACATAATGGACGTCGGATTCGGGCGAAACGGGGTGGCATGGCGGAACCCGACGCGACGGCACGCGGCGAGTCGGATGTGGTGGTGGTCGGCGCGGGGTTCGCCGGGCTGCACCTCCTGCACTCGTTGCGCAACGCCGGCTTCTCCGTGCGCGTGCTCGAAGCGGGCGGCGGGGTCGGGGGCACGTGGTACTGGAACCGCTATCCCGGCGCGCGCTGCGACGTGCAGAGCCTCGAGTACTCGTTCGGCTTCGACCCCGACCTCGAACAAGAGTGGGACTGGACCGAGAAGTACGCGACGCAAGACGAGATCCTCCGCTACCTCGACCACGTCGCCGACCGCTACGACCTCCGACGCGACATCCACTTCGACACGCGCGTGACGCGCGCCGCGTTCGCCGACACCACGAACCAGTGGACGGTCGAGACCGAACGAGGCGAACGGTTCACGTGCCGATTCCTCGTCGCGGCGACCGGCTGCTTGTCGTCGGCGAACCTGCCCGACATCCCCGGGCGCGACTCGTTCGCCGGCCCCACGTACCACACCGGGCGATGGCCGCACGACGGCGTCGACTTCACGGGCCTGCGCGTCGGCGTGATCGGTACCGGTTCCTCCGCCGTGCAGTCGATCCCGATCATCGCGGAGCAGGCGGCCGACCTCACGGTGTTCCAACGCACCGCCACGTACTCCGTGCCCGCGTACAACGCACCGCTCTCACCCGAGCACCGCGCGGGTGTGAAGGCGCGCTATCGCGACGTGCGCGCGATCAACCGCACGACGTTCACCGGCTACGGCGCGCTCTCGGCGCTCCCCGAGCAGACGCGCCCGTTCGCCGAGCTCGACGACGACGAGCGCCAGCAGCGCCTCGAAGAGGCGTGGCGGGTCGGCGGCCTCACCTTTCTCGGCGCGTTCATGGAGACGATCATCTCGCCCGAGGTCAACGAGTACGTCGCCGAGTTCGTGCGCGCCAAGATCCGCGCGATCGTGCGCGACCCCGAGGTCGCCGAACTGCTGTGCCCCCGGCAACCGATCGGCTGCAAGCGCTTGTGCGTCGACACCGGGTACTACGAGACGTTCAACCGACCGAACGTGCACCTCGTCGACATCAGCGCGCACGGCATCGAGGCGATCACCTCGACCGGCATCCGTGCCAACGGCGCCGACCACGAGCTCGACGCGATCGTGTTCGCGACCGGCTTCGACGCGATGACCGGCGCGCTGCTGAAGATCGGCATCGAAGGCGCCGACGGACGGACCCTCGCCGACGCGTGGAAGGAAGGGCCGAAGACCTACCTCGGCCTCGCGGTGCACGGGTTCCCGAACCTGTTCCTCGTGACCGGACCGGGGAGCCCGTCGGTGCTCACGAACATGGTCACGTCGATCGAGCAGCACACGGAGTGGATCACCGAGTGCCTCACGTCACTGCGCGCCGGCGGCCACGAGCGCATCGAAGCCGACGCGCAGGCCGTCGAGGAATGGGTCGCCTACGTGAACACCGTCGCCGACTTCACCTTGTTGCCGAACTGCAACTCCTGGTACCTCGGCGCGAACATCCCCGGCAAGCCGCGCGTGTTCATGCCGCTCCCCGGATTCCCGCCGTACGCCGACCGCTGCGCCGAAGTCGCGGCGCGCGGCTACGAGGGCTTCGTCATCGACGGCGCCTGATCGCGCCGCGGCCGCGCCGGATCAGGCCAGGTCGAAGCGGTCGAGGTTCATCACCTTGTCCCACGCGGCCACGAAGTCGCGCACGAACTTCTCGGTCGCGTCGGAGCTCGCGTAGACCTCGGCGAGGGCCCGCAGCTGCGAGTGCGAGCCGAACACGAGATCGACCGCGGTCGCCGTACGCTGCAACTCGCCGGTGACGCGATCACGACCCTCGTACACGTGCTCGGCCGCGCCCGCCGGCTTCCACTCCGTGTCGGCGGCGAGCAGGTGCACGAAGAAGTCGTTCGTCAGCGTTCCGGGCCGGTCGGTGAATACGCCGTGCGCGGCGCGCCCGTGGTTGGCGTCGAGCACGCGCAGGCCGCCGACGAGGACCGTCATCTCCGGAGCGGTGAGCGTCAACATGTTGGCCCGGTCGAGCAGCAGCGTCTCCGGCGAGAGCTTCTCGCCCGCACGCAGGTAGTTGCGGAACCCGTCGGCGGCCGGTTCGAGCACCGCGAACGTCTCCGCGTCGGTCTGCTCCTGCGACGCGTCGGTGCGGCCCGGCGCGAACGGCACGGTGATCGAGTGGCCGGCGTCGCGAGCGGCCTGCTCGACCGCCGCGCACCCGCCGAGCACGATCAGGTCGGCGAGGGAGACCCGCTTCCCGTCCGACTGCGCGCCGTTGAAGTCGTGCTGGATCCGTTCCAACGCGGCGAGCACCGTCGCGAGTCGCGCCGGGTCGTTGACCTCCCAGTCGCGCTGCGGCTCGAGGCGGATCCGCGCGCCGTTCGCACCGCCGCGCTTGTCGGTGCCGCGGAAGCTCGCGGCCGCGGCCCACGCGGTGGTGACGAGGTCGGACACCGACAGCCCCGACGCGAGGATCGTGCGCTTCAGCGCCGTGACGTCGGCGTCGTCGACCAGCGCGTGGTCGACCGCCGGGACGGGGTCCTGCCACAGCTGCGGCTCGGGCACCCACGGGCCGAGATAGCGCGAGACGGGCCCCATGTCGCGGTGGAGGAGCTTGTACCACGCCCTCGCGAACGCGTCGGCGAGCTGGTCGGGGTGCTCGAGGAACCGCCGCGAGATCTGCTCGTAGACGGGGTCGACGCGCAGCGCGAGGTCGGTCGTCGCCATCATCGGCGCGTGCCGCACTGCGGGGTCGTGCGCGTCGGGCACCGCGTCGGCACCGGCGCCGTCCTTCGGCTTCCACTGCTGCGCGCCCGCGGGACTCCTCGTGAGCTCCCACTCGTAGCCGAACAGCGTCTCGAAGTAACTGTTGTCCCACGCGGTGGGGGTGGGCGTCCACGCGCCTTCGAGCCCGCTCGTGATCGTGTCCTTGCCCTTCCCGGTGCCGAACGAGCTCTTCCAACCGAGGCCTTGGTGCTCGACCGGACAGCCTTCGGGCTCGGGTCCGACGAGATCGGGGTCGCCGGCGCCGTGGCACTTGCCGAACGTGTGCCCGCCCGCGATGAGCGCGACGGTCTCCTCGTCGTTCATCGCCATGCGCGCGAACGTCTCGCGGATGTCGCGCGCGGCGGCGAGCGGGTCGGGGTTGCCGTTCGGTCCTTCGGGGTTCACGTAGATGAGCCCCATCTGCACCGCGCCGAACGGGTTCGCGAGCTCGCGCTCGCCGCTGTAACGGGCGTCGCCGAGCCACGCGTCTTCGGTGCCCCAGAAGACCTCTTCGGGCTCCCAGATGTCTTCGCGCCCGAAGCCGAACCCGAAGGTCGCGAATCCCATCGACTCCAACGCGACGTTGCCGGCGAAGACGATGAGGTCGGCCCACGAGATCTTCTGGCCATACTTCTGCTTCACGGGCCAGAGCAAGCGGCGCGCCTTGTCGAGGTTCGCGTTGTCGGGCCAGCTGTTCAGCGGCGCGAAGCGCTGTGCGCCCGCGCCGCCACCGCCGCGACCGTCGGCGGTGCGGTAGGTGCCCGCCGCGTGCCACGTCATGCGGATGAACAGCGGTCCGTAGTGGCCGTAGTCGGCGGGCCACCAATCCTGCGACGTCGTCATCACCTCGACGATGTCGCGCTTCAGCGCGTCGAGGTCGAGCGTCGCGAACTCAGCGGCGTAGTCGAAGTCGTCGCCGAGCGGGTTGGCGCGCGGCGAGTGCTGGTGGAGCACGCTCAGGTCGAGCTGGTTCGGCCACCAGTCGCGGTTCGTCCGCGGTCGGCCCGGCTCGGGCGTGGGGCTGTCGATGGCCGGGTTCTCGCTCTCGCTGCCGCCTTCGGTCACGACGGTCCTCCTCTGCTCGCGGCGCCGCTGGTCGCGCCTCGCGTCCCCCATTGATACGGCGTCGCGCGCCGGCTGGCCAATGGCTGGCCCGGGCGGCCGCCTCAGGGAACGAGCGCGAGGAGCTCGTCGATCACGACGTCGGGGTGCTCGACCTGGATGTAGTGGCCGGAATCCTCGACGAGGACGACGTTCGACACCGTCGACAGCGCTTCCCAGCTCTCGACCCCGTCGTCCCACACCGCGTTCAGACGAGTGACCTCAGCCGCCGCGAGCGCGGGGAGGGTGCGGCGATCTGCGCTCATCACCGTCATCGGGAGGTCGCCGAGCGAACCGATCTCCGCGACTTCGGCGAAGGCGGCGAAGACGTCGACGCGCTCGGGGTCCTTGCTCGGGTCGCGCATCACGGCGCAGCCTTCGAGCCAGGTGCGCGCCGCTTCGCTGCCGTCGTCGACCACTGCGCAGACGGCCTCGGGCCACGTCGGCGGAGTGGTGTCGAGGAGCATCAGTCCGACGACCTCGTCGGGGTACTCCGACGCGAACGTCACGCCCTCGGCACCGCCGAACGAGTGACCGAGCACCACGTACGGACCGGGTTCGCCGGCCTCCTCGAGCAACTCGTGGAGATCGGCGGCCTGGGTCGCGAACGTCTGGTCCGTGGCGGGGGCGTCGCTGGTGCCGGTACCGAACCGGGCGTAGGAGCAGACCCGCGCGCGCTCGGCGATCGCGGGCTCCACTGCGCCCCAGCTCTCTCCCCCGTCGCCCCATCCGGCGATCAGGAGCACCGTCGTCGAGCCGCTCCCGACGCACCGCAGGTGCATCTGCCCGGCCTCGATGCGAAACGATGCGTCGACGAGCGCGGTCGGGCGCTCCACAGTGGGAGCGGTCGTCGACGACTCCGCGGGAGCCGGGGTCGAGGTCGCCGACGACGTCGCCGTCGAGTCGTCGCCACAGGCCGCGAGGCCGACCGCGAGTGCCGCGATCGCGACCACGGTCGTGACCGTGTGGCGCACGCCACCCGAGCTGCGGTGGAGCCCGGCGTGGTGAGCAGTCGCGACGACGGGCACGGCGGCATCGTGGTCGACGCCGTCACCGTGCGCAATGTGGATGTCCACGGACGCGCCGGGCCGCGGCAGGTGCACGATCGCGATCACGGCCGCCCACACGGCGAGACCGACCGCGACCCACAGCGCGCCGCTCATGGAGCTCACGAACGCGTCCCGGGCGAGCTGCGCGACTTCGGCGCCGTTCGTACCGAGCTGCTCGCTGGCGCCGATCGCGGCGCCGACGTTGTCGGTGAGTGCGGCCCGCAGGTTGTCGGTGAGGCCGGGGATGCGGTCGAGGTCACCGTTCAGGTTCGACGCGTACGTGCTCGCCGCGACGCTGCCGATGACCGCGACGCCGAGCGCCCCGCCGAGCTCGCGCACGGTGTCGTTGACCGCCGAGCCGATGCCGGCGCGCGCCGGTGGCAGCGTCGACATGATCAGCTCGGTAGCGGCGGGCATCGCGATGCCGGCACCGAGACCGAAGAGCAACAGGCCGAGGCCGGTCGGCACGTAGGAGGTGCCGTCGATGAACGCGGCCTGCACCGCGACGCCGCCCGCCGCGAACAGCGTGCCCGTGACGACCGCGACGCGGCCGCCGAGGTTCGCAGCCAGGTGGGCGCCGGCACCCGTGCCGACGATCATCCCCACGGCGGCGGGCACGAGCGCGAAGCCGGCGACCAACGGCGTGTAGTCGAGGATGAACTGCAGGTACTGCGCCTGCAGGAACACCGCACCGGCCATCGCGAAGAACAACATGGCGAGCGCGACGCTGCCGCCGGAGAAGCCGCGGTTGGCGAACAGACGGATGTCGAGCATCGGGTCGTCGCGGCGCATCTCCCAACGGGCGAAGACCGCGCCCGCGAACGCCGCGAACGCGACGCCGGTCAGCGTGGAACGCGACGTCCAACCCTGCTCCGGGCCTTCGATGATGGCGTAGACGAGCGTGCCGATCGCGGCGGTGGAGAGCAGCGCGCCGATCGGGTCGAGGCGCGTCGCGTTCGGGTCGCGCGACTCGGGCACGAGGTGCAGCGTCCCGACGAACGCGACCGCGAGGAGCGGCACGTTGATCCAGAACACCGACGACCACGAGAAGCTGCGCATCAACAGCCCGCCGACGATGGGTCCGAGTGCGATCCCCGCGCCGCTCGCCGCGGTCCAGATCGCGATCGCCTTCGCACGTTCGCGCGGGTCGCCGAAGGAGTTGACGAGGATCGAGAGCGTGGTCGGCATGATCAACGCGCCGCCGACTCCCATCACCCCGCGCCCGACGATGAGCATCGTCGTCGACGCCGCGACCGCGCTGAGCACGGAACCCGCCAGGAAGGTGAAGAGGCCGACGGCGAGGGCACGCCGGCGACCGAAGCGGTCGCCGAGGCTCCCGGCGGTGAGGAGCAAGCCGGCGAACACGACCGTGTAGGCCGCCACGATCCACTGCAGCGCCGCCGCGCTCGCGCCGAGGTCGCCCACCAGCTGCGGCAGGGCGACGTTGATGATCGTGTGGTCGATCGAGGTGACGAGCAGGGCGAGCACGAGCACGCCGAGGATGCGCCAGCGGTTCGGGTGGCTCGGCGAGGACTCGCCGAGGACCTGCGGGGCGGGACGTCCGTGCATTGCTGCTCCTCTGGATTACGAGCCGTTACGAATGTTGTGTGGCGTCACTCAAACACGTCCGTCCGACGATGTCAAGACTCGTAACGTTCGTAACGATCTGTTACGCTCTGGCCATGACCCCCGAGCACGAGCCCGCACCCGATCAGGTCCCGACCCGCCGCGAGCGGGTCCGGGCCGCCACGATCGAGGAGATCAAGGCGACCGCCATGCGGCTGATGCGCGAGACCGGTCCCGACCTCCGCTTCGCCGACATCGCCCGGGAGATGGGCGTCACCGCACCGGCGCTGTACCGGTACTTCGCCGACCGCGACGAGCTGCTCTCGGCCCTGATGGTCGACGGCTTCCACGAGTTCTCCGCCGCCCTCACCACCGCCCTCGACGCCACCGACCCCGACGACCTCGCCGGCCGCGTGCGGGCCGCGGCGACGGCGTACCGCGCGTTCGCCAAGGCCGACCCGCAACGGTTCGCGCTGTTGTTCGGGCTCCCCAACCCCGGCTACGAGCACAGCTCCCACACGTCCGGGCACGCCGCCGGCGCCACGATGGCGAGGCTCGAGCAGCTCCCGCGCGCCGTGATCGAGCACCACGAGCTCCCGACCCCGCTCGTGCGCGAGGTCGGCCCGACGCTGGCGAGCGAGGTCGTCACCGCGCAGGCGGCCGAAGGCGCCCGCATCCCCGCCCCCGCGTACCAAGCGCTGCTGCACTTCCTCGCCACCGTCCACGGCTTCGCGTGCCTCGAGAGCTTCGAGCACCTCAACTGGTTCAGCGAGGAAGCGCGCGACGAGCTCTTCGACGCCCAGATCGAGCTGCTCGTGCTCGCGATGGGTGGCCGCACCGCCGGCCGGTAGGGCGCCTGGACGGATCTATCGTTTTTCGATAGGTTCCGATCGTCACTCGATCGGAGGTCGTCCGGTGGGAAGTCTCATGGTCACGGCGCTGCGGACGGTCCTCGCCGTCACGCTCGCCGGGTCGGTGTTCGTGCAGGCGGTCATGGTGCCGATGATGGCGATCGACCTCGAAGAGTCCGACCCCGACGTCGCGCACCTGCAGATCCCGTTCGCGGTGCTCATGATCCTCGCGATCGCCACAGTCCAGGTGACCGTCGTGTGCGTGTGGCGTCTGGTCACGATGGTGCGCCGCGGCACGGTGTTCACGCCCGACGCGTTCCGCTACGTCGACACCGTGATCGGCGCGACCGGCGCCGCGGCGGTCCTGGTGTTCGCACTCGCGTGCGTCCTCGCGCCGGGCGACGCCGTGCCGCCGGGGATGGTGCTGCTCGTGTGCCTGGGATCGGTCGTCGCGGCGGGCATCGGCCTCGTCGTGCTCGTGATGCGCACGTTGCTCGCCCAAGCGATCTCGCGCGACACCGAAGCGCACGAGCTGCGTGCCGAGCTCGACGAGGTCATCTGATGCCGATCGTCGTCGACATCGACGTCATGCTCGCCCGCCGCAAGATGTCCGTCGGCGAGCTCGCGCAGCGCGTCGGCATCACGCCCGCCAACCTCGCGGTCCTCAAGAACGGCCGCGCGAAGGCCGTGCGCTTCACCACCCTCGCTGCGCTCTGCGACGTCCTCGAATGCCAACCCGGCGAGCTCTTGCGCTGGGAACCCGCCGCCGACTGACGGGTGTCAGCCAGCGCGGAGCGAGTCGACGCGCGCATTCAGCGCGTCGACTCCGATGCCGGCGTCGGGGTCGGCGAGCGACCGCACGGGAAGGCGTGAGCCGTCGTCGAGCACGAGCACGCCGGTGTTCGGGCGCACGAACCCGAACGCACCCACGCGCTCGGTCTCCTCGAACCGTACGACTCGCGCGAGTGGGATCAGCTTCGGTACCTGCCACGCGTTGCGGATCTCG
>DASUMP010000026.1:0-2080 GCA_036277635.1 Acidimicrobiia bacterium
GGGGACTCCCCGATCGCGACGGCGAGCGTGCCGAGGCCGATGGGGCGGCCCGCGAACGTGGCGCACAGGGCGCGCAGGATCGCCCGGTCGACCTTGTCGAGGCCGAGGGCGTCGACCTCGAAGAGCGCGAGCGCGTCGCGCGCGGTGTCGCCGCTCACCGCACCGTCGGCGCGGACCTCGGCGTAGTCGCGCACGCGCTTCAACAGGCGGTTCGCGATGCGCGGCGTGCCGCGTGACCGGCGGGCGATCTCGCCCGCGCCGTCGTCGTCGAGGGCCACGCCGAGGATCGACGCGGAGCGCACGAGGATCGCGTGCAGGTCGTCGGGCTCGTAGTAGTCGAGACGGGCGACGAAGCCGAAGCGGTCGCGCAGCGGGCCGGTGATGAGTCCCGTGCGCGTGGTCGCCCCGACGAGCGTGAAGCGCGGGAGCTCGAGACGGATCGAGCGGGCGGCGGGGCCCTTGCCGATCACGATGTCGAGCTGGAAGTCCTCCATCGCGGGATACAGCACCTCTTCGACCGCGCGCGGGAGGCGGTGCACCTCGTCGATGAAGAGCACATCGCCGTCGTCGAGGTTGGTGAGGATCGCGGCGAGGTCGCCGGCGCGCTCGAGCGCGGGACCGCTCGTGGGCTGCAACCGGGCGTCGAGCTCGTTGGCGATGATGCCGGCGAGGGAGGTCTTGCCGAGGCCGGGAGGTCCGGCGAGCAACACGTGGTCCATCGCCTGGCCCCGCTTGCGCGCGGCTTCGAGCATGATCGCGAGGTGCTCCCGCAGGCGGGGCTGGCCGACGAACTCGTCGAGGCGGCGGGGCCGCAGCGTCGTCTCGTCGGCGGCTTCGGCCGGATCGGCGACAGGTCCGAGCAGCTCTTCTCTCACCGGGTCGCCGCCAGCATCTTCAGCGCGTCGCGCAGCAGGTCTTCGACCGTGGCGTCGTCGCCGAGGCGGGTGAGCACCTCGCGGACCTCCTCGGGCGCGTAGCCGAGGCTGGTGAGCGCCTCGCGCACCTCGCCGCGCGCGGACACACCGTCGAGCACCACGGGCTCGTCGAGCGAGACCGCACCGAGGCGCGCCTGCAGCTCGATGAGCAAGCGCTGTGCAGTGCGCTTCCCGACGCCGGGCACCATCGTGAGCGCGTCGAGGTCGGCGGCGGCCACGAGCCGCTGCAGGTCGCGGGGCGCGTGCACGCTCAGGATCGCGAGCGCGAGCTTCGGGCCGACGCCGGTGGCACCGAGCAGCGCTTCGAACATGTCGCGCTCGTCGCGCGACGGGAAGCCGTAGAGCACGAACGCGTCGTCGCGCACGTGCAGGTGCGTGAACAAGAACGCGGGTTCGCCGACGGCGAGCTCCACGAGCGTGCGGGCGGACACGTTGACGCGGTGGCCGACGCCTTGCACCTCGACGAGCACCTCACCGCCGAGGGCCCGGTCGATGACGGTGCCGCGCACCGAGCCGATCATCTCGCGTCCTGTCGTGCGATCGCGGCGGCGACCCGCGCCTCGAACCCGCCGGTGCGGGGGGTGGACGTGGTCGCGGCGTCGACGGCAACCTCCACGCGGTCGCGCCACAGGTGGCACAGCGCGAGCGCGAGCGCGTCGGCGGCGTCGGGCGGTTCGGGCACCGCGGGCAAGCGGAGCATCCGGGCGACCATCCGTTGGACCTCCTCCTTGCCGGCGCGACCGTCGCCGGCGACGGCGAGCTTCACCTCGTTCGGGCTGTACTGCACCACCGGCACCTGCGCCCGGGCCGCGACCGCGAGCGCGAGTCCGCTCGCCTGGCCGACCGAGATCGCGGTGCGCACGTTGGTCTGGAACAGCACCCGTTCCACCGCGATCGCGACCGGTCGCAGCTGGTCGACGAGGGTCTCGAGCTCGGCTTCGAGCTCGGCGAGACGCTGCGGCAGCGGGTCGTCGGGGGCGGTGCGCAGCACCCCGGCGCTCACGGCCCGCAGCTCGGCCCGGTGGCGGGCGACGGCGCCGTAGCCGCAGCGCGAGAGCCCGGGGTCGATGCCCAGCACCGGCCCCGACTCCGGCCCCGTCACCGCTCCCGGATCGAACATGGGTTCGATACTACGAGCGCGGTCG
>DASUMP010000027.1:0-12338 GCA_036277635.1 Acidimicrobiia bacterium
GCCCACCCGGCCACCGTCCCCGCGAGGACGCCCCCGACGAGCAACGTGATCCCGGCCGCGCCCGCGGCCGTGCGCAAGCGCCGGCGGGGCGGAGGTTCGGGGTGCTGGGAGGGGAGGTGATCCGTCACGGGGCGGCGATTCAGGCAGCCGCGTCAGGCGGCCGCGCCGCCATGCAGCGTACCGGCCGCACCCCCCGCTTCCCGGCACCGTTCTCGCACCACGTCGACGCGCCAGCCCCTTTGTGCGCTCCACGCGTCGCTGGACGACGCGTGCGCCGCACAAAGCCGGAAAGCTGCGCGTCAGGGGGCGGCGGGGGGTGGGGTGAGCTCGAGGGGGTAGCCGTACCGCTGCCAGTACTCGACGCCGCCGATGAGCTCCTTCACCGGGAAGCCGAGCGCGGCGAGCTTCGCGGCGCCCTTGGTCGACGCGTTGCACGCGGGCCCGGCGCAGTAGACGACCACGAGACGGTCGCGGGGGAGGTCGGCGGTCGTGGCGGCGTCGATCGTGGCGTGGGGGACATTGATCGCGCCGGGCAGGTGACCTGCGGCGAACGCGTCGGGCGCGCGTGCGTCGACGAGGACGATCGCGGCGCCGGCGGCGAGATCGGTGTGGAGGTCGGCGGGATCGGTCTCCACCGACAGCCGCGCCGCGAAGTGCGCGGCCGCGATCGCGGGGTCGGCGGCGGGGTGCTCGGAGGTCCGGTGCACGGTGCTGGAGGTCATGGGTCGCATCGTGCGCACGCCGGCGCCATCCGACGAGTGGCGGTATTGCCACAGATCGCTAGGATCCTGCCAATGCGCGACCACACCGTCGCCGTCGCGGTCGGGCGGCACTCGCACCCGTTCGAGTTCTCGGTGGCCTGCGAGGTGTTCGGTCTCGAACGTCCCGAGCTCGGCGTCGAGTGGTACCGCTTCCAAGTGTGCGCAACGGATCCGCCGCCGCTGTCGGTCGGTGCGTTCACCCTCGACACGCCGTACGGGTTGGCCGAGCTGGCCGCGGCCGACACCGTCATCGTCCCCGCCGCCGATCCGCACCGGCCGGCGCCACCCGCGACGCTCGCCGCGCTCCGTCGTGCCTACGAGCGCGGCGCGCGGATGGTGTCGTTCTGCTCCGGTGCGTTCGCCCTCGCGGAGGCAGGCATCCTCGACGGTCGTCCGGTCACGACGCACTGGATGCACGCAGCCGAGCTCGCCCGCCGGTACCCGTCGCTCGACGTGCACCCCGACGTCCTCTACGTCGACGACGGCCAGGTCCTCACGTCGGCAGGTACTGCCGCGGGGATCGATCTCGCCCTCCACCTCGTGCGTCGGGACCACGGCGCGGAGATCGCGAACAAGGTGGCGCGCCGCATGGTCGTGCCGCCGCATCGCGACGGCGGGCAGGCGCAGTTCGTGGACGCACCGATCTCCCGCGACGACGACCCGGCCGCGCTCGCGGCCACGCTCGAGTGGGCGCTCGACCACCTCGACCAAGCGTTGACGGTCGAACAGCTCGCGGCGCACGCGCTCATGAGCGGACGCACGTTCGCGCGTCGGTTCCGGGCGCTGACCGGCACCACGCCCATGCAGTGGCTCGCGGTGCAGCGGATCCGCCACGCCCAGCGCCTGCTCGAGACGACCGACTGGTCGATCGACGAGGTGGCGCGTCGCTGCGGCCTAGGAACGGCCGCGAACCTGCGCTTGCACTTCCGTCGCGTCTGTGCGACGACGCCGACCGCGTATCGGGCGGCGTTCCGACGCGGTGCGGAGACCTCGCGCGCCGGCTGATCGAACGATCGGCGAGCTGTGCGCCGGGCTCAGCCGGTGGGCTGACGCTCCGATTCGAGCAGCGCCTCGAGATCGGCGTCGGCGACCAGCGCGGTACGGAAGTCCAGCAGGAAGTCGACCACCTCACTCGCGGCAACGAGATCGCGGCTGGCGAAGCGACCCAGCGCTTCGTCCACGAGTGCCACGAGGCCGGTTGACTCCATGAGGTCCTCCTCGGTGTCCAGGGGGCCACCGTAGCCCCCCGGTGGGACATCGCTGTCACCATTGGGTGACAACACCGTGAACGGCGCCCCGGTTCCCATTCGGCGCCGATGTCCCGGTGGATGGTGTGCCGTCCGGCACCGCGCCCGAGCCGCCGGCGGCCTCGTTAGGGTGACGTCGTGCTCGACATCGGCGCTACCGCACCGTCGTTCGCGCTCCCCGACGTCACGAGCGCCGCGGAGGTGACCGATCCGTGGCGTGGCGCCGACGCACCCACGGTGCTGGCGTTCTTCAAGACGACCTGCCCAGTGTGCAAGATGGCGGCGCCGAAGATCCAAGCACTCGCCGACGCAGGCGTCCGCGTCGTCGCAGTGGGTGAGGATCCGCCCGACGCGCTCGCGCGATACGCGGCCGAACAGCACCAGCACGTCACGACACTCGCCGAAGACCGCCCGTACCGGGTCTCCGACGCGTACGCGCTCACGGTCGTGCCCACCTTGTTCGCCATCGATCCCGACGGGCGCATCGTCGACGCGGTCGAGTCGTGGGACCGCGACCGCTGGAACGAGTTCGCGACGCGCCTCGGCGCGCCGCCGGTGTCCGACCCGTCCGACGGCCTCCCGTCGTTCCGCCCCGGCTGAGGCAGCCGCAACGTCCACTGAGCCGGTCGGCTCGGTCCGCCACTCGATCGTTCGCCGAACGCACGTGTCGCTCATCCCCTTCCTCGAGGAGACCGCCGTCACCCGTCGCGGCGACGAGCCGCGCTTCGACGCGCACTTCTCGGACGCGTGGGTGGGTCCCGCGGGTCCGCAGGGAGGAGTCGTCGCGGCGACGACGTTGCGGGCGATGACTGCGGCGCTCGACGCGCCGGTCCCGCGGCTGCGCACCTCGACGACGGTGTTCGTCGCCCAGGTTCCGGAGGGTCCGGCGGAGATCGACGTCGACGTGCTGCGCGTCGGCCGGTCGGTGACGCAGGTGCAGGGGACGGTGCGCGCGCGTGCGCGTGACGGTGTCGGGCACCGCACGCTCGCCGTGTTCGGGAGCGAGCGCACCGGCTTCGACGGCGGGCCGCTCGAGTTCACCGAGCTGCGGTTCCCGGATCCGCCCCCGCCCGACAGCGCGCGCCCGCTCCCCGCCGACCGACCGACCGCGTCGATCTTCGACTTCTCGTTCTGGCGCAATGTCGAGACGCGCGATGTCACGTTCCGCTACGCGTGGGAGGACGATTGGGTCGGTGGCGCGGCCGAAGGAGTGCGTTGGATCCGCTACCTCGACACGCCGCGCCTTGCCGACGGCACCGTCGACCCGCTGGCGTACCTCCCGGTGCTCGACGTCATCCCCGGCGCGGTCGGCCAGCGACTCGGGCCCGGGGCGCGCCGCTACTTCGCGCCGACGCTCGATCTCACCGTGCACTTCCTCGACGACACCGACGACGAGTGGATGCTGCAGGTGATGCGGATGCGCCGCGCGGTCCACGGCTACGGCTCGGGTGAGATGGAGCTGTGGTCGCGCGACGGACGACTCCTCGCGCACGCGAGCCAGACGATGTTGTTCCGGTTCGCGGACGCCGAACCGGGCGCCGGTTGAGGCGCGCGGTCGCTCAGCTCGCGGCGGCCGTCTCGTCGAGTCCCTGCGCGAGGGTGTTCCACGCGAGCGTGGCGCACTTGATCCGCACGGGGAACTTCACGACGCCCTGCAGCGCTTCGAGGTCGCCGAGCCGAACGCCTTCGAGCTCGGAGGCGAGGTCGCTGCCGTCGGTGTCGCCTTCGAGACGCGACTCGTGGATCGACATGAGCGCCTTGAACGCACGGATGAGCTGCCGTACCTCGTCGAGCGTCTTGCCCTTCACGGCCGCGCTCATCATCGACGTGGAGGCCTGGCTGATCGAGCACCCCTGGCCCGCGATCTTGACGTCACGGACCGTGCCGGACTCCTGGTCGACGTCGAGGTAGAGGACGACTTCGTCGCCGCACAGCGGGTTGAAGCCCTCGACCTTGTGCGCGGGTGGCACCTCGAGCTCGCCGCGGTTCCGCGGGCTGCGGTAGTGGTCGAGGATGATCTCCCGGTAGAGATCTTCGAGTCCGGGCATCGGCAGGATCCTATTGGGACGAGCGCTGATCGCGATCGATCAGACGGCGAAGAACTTCTCGGCCTTCGCGAGCGCTTCCACGAGCGCGTCGATGTCGGCTTCGTCGTTGTACACGTAGAACGAGGCGCGGGTCGTGGCCGGCACTCCGAGCTGGCGCATCAACGGCTTCGCACAGTGGTGACCGGCGCGCACGCACACGGCGTCTTCGTCGAGGACCTGGCTCACGTCGTGCGCGTGGATGCCGTCGAAGAGGAACGAGACGGCGCCGCCACGATGGTCGGTGTCGTCGGGTCCGTACACGTGGAACCCGCTCGGGAAGCGATCAGCGAGGGCATCGAGCGCGTAGCGCGTGAGGGTCCGCTCGTGTTCGCGCACTGCGTCCATTCCCAGCGCGTCGAGGTAGTCGATCGCGGCGGCGAAGCCGGCCGCCTCCGCGATCGCCGGCGTGCCCGCTTCGAACTTCCACGGCACGTCGTTCGTGGTGAACCCGTCGAGGCGTACGTCACGGATCATCTCGCCGCCACCCAGGAACGGTGGCATCGCCTCGAGCAGCTCGGCGCGCGCCCACAGGGCGCCGATGCCGCTCGGCCCGAGGAGCTTGTGGGCGGTGAACGCCACGAAGTCGGCGTCCCACGCCTGCACGTCGGTGGCGACGTGCGGCACGAACTGCGACGCGTCGACGAGGATCTTGGCGCCCGCCGCGTGCGCGGCGTCGGCGAGGGGACGGATGTCGTTGATCGTGCCGAGCACGTTGGACATCGCGCTGATCGCGAGCAGCGAGGCGCCGTCGAGGAGCGCGTCGAGGTCGGTGAGGTCGAGGCGGTAGTCGGCGGTGAGGGGGATCCACCGCAGCACGACGCCGCGTTCGGCGGCCAGCATCTGCCACGGTACGACGTTCGCGTGGTGCTCGAGGTGCGAGAGCACGACGACGTCACCCTCGCCGAGGTTCGCGCGCGCCCACGTGTACGCCACGAGGTTGATCGCCTCGGTGGCGTTGCGCACGAACACGATCTCGCTGGCGTCACGCGCGTGGACGAATCGTGCGACGCGGGCACGGGCGGCCTCGTAGTCGGCGGTCGCCTGCTCCGCGATCGTGTACACGCCGCGGTGCACGTTCGCGTAGCGGGTGCGGTAGACGCGCTCCATCGCGTCGAGCACCTGCACCGGCTTCTGCGCGGACGCGGCCGAGTCGAGGTACACGAGGCGGCGGCCGTGCACCTCGGTCGCGAGGATCGGGAAGTCGGCCTTGACGCGCGCCACGTCGAAGGGGGTGCTCACGGGGTGGTCACCTCTCGGAACGCGTCGAATCCTTGGTCTTCGACGGTTCGTGCGACTTCCGCGCCGCCCGACTCGACGATCCGCCCGTCGAGCAGGATGTGGACGCGGTCGGGTGTGAGGTGGTCGAGGATGCGGCGGTAGTGCGTGATCACGAGCAGCCCCAGCTGCGGCCGGTCTTTGCGCACCTCGGCGACGCCTTCGCCGACGATGCGCAGCGCGTCGATGTCGAGACCCGAGTCGGTCTCGTCGAGCACCGCGAGGTCGGGTTCGAGGAGGGCCATCTGCAGCACCTCGTTGCGCTTCTTCTCGCCGCCCGAGAAGCCCTCGTTGAGATAGCGCTCCGTGAACCGTGTGTCCATACCGAGCCGCTTGGTCCAGCCGAGCAGCGCCATGCGCACCTCGAGGACCGAGAAGTCGTCGATGCCCTTGCGCGCCGACATGGCCTGGCGCAAGAAGTTGAGCACGCTCACGCCGGGGATCTCGGCGGGGTGCTGGAAGCCGAGGAACATCCCGCGCGCGGCGCGGCCGGGAGCGTCGAGCGCGGTCACGTCTTCGCCGCGGAACACGATGCGTCCGCTCGTGATCTCGTACGCGGGGTTGCCGAGCAAGGTGTTCGCGAGGGTCGACTTGCCGGAGCCGTTCGGGCCCATGAGGGCGTGCACCTCGCCCGCGCCCACCTCGAGGGTGAGGCCGCGCAGGATCTCCTGGCCGTCGACGGCGACGTGGAGGTCGTCGATCAGCAGGAGTGCGGGGGCGTCGGGGGAGTCGGCCACGGTCGCAGTCTAATAACACTATGGCGGTAGGGAAAATCCCGGTCAGCGCCCCAGGAGGTCGGTGTAGACCGCCTCGTACTTGGCGACCATGGCTCCGGCCGAGAATTCCGACGCGACCCGGGCGCGGCACGCGGCCGGCGACAGCTGGTCGACGAGGGTGATCGCCGAGACCAGGTCTGCGTAGTCGTCGCGGCGGTACCCGGTGACGCCGTCTTCGACGAGCTCGGGTGCGGCCCCCCAGTTGGTGGTGACGACCGGCGTGCCGCACGCCATCGCCTCGACCATCACGAGGCCGAACGGCTCGGGCCAGCGGATCGGGAAGATCATCGCCCGGGCGCGACCGAGCAACTCGACCTTTTCGTCGTGGCTCACGTTCTCGTGCAGCTCGACCTGATCGGTGACGAGCGGCGCGATCGCGTCCTCGAAGTACGCGCGCTCGGCGGGCTCGTTGCGCTTCAGGATCATCTTCAGCGGCAGACCCACGCGCCGGGCGACGTTGATCGCGATCGACGGACCCTTGTCGGGGTTCGCCCGGCCGATGTACACGAGGTAGTCGTCCTTCTCCTCGCACAGTGGATATGCGTCCATGTCGATGCCGTTGTGCACGGTCGCGGCGTATCGGATGTTCGGGTTGTCGCGCCGTTGCGACTCGCTGATCGCGACGAGGTGCACGATGTCGCCGACCGCGGAGTAGAAGAGGCGCGTCTCGTCGGTCCAGGGTCCGTGCAGCGTGTGCACGACCGGCGGGTTCCCGCGCAGCATCGCTCCGCACGCCGGTCCGACGATCGCGGCGTGGTCGTGGACCAGATCGAACTCGTGCGCGTGCTGGTACGCAGTCACGGCGTGGTACCCGTCGAACCAAGGGTTGCCGAGCTGCGCGGGGTCGGGCGCGGGTGACATCGGGCTGACGAGCTCGGCCTTGGTGCTCGAGCCGCCGCTCGCGAACAACGTCACGTCGTGCCCGGCGGCCACGAGGCCGTCGGCGAGGAGCCCGACCATCAGCTCGATGCCGCCGTAGCCCGGCGGCGGCACCGGGTACCAGGCGGGGGCGATCTGTGCGATCCGCATGACGGCGCGAGGGTACCCACGTCCGGGCGGCGGGCCACCGGTGCTGGCAGCGTCCGACTCCGATGCTGGTTCGCTACCGTGACCGGGTGCCGCAGCCGTGGACGACGTCGGCCAGTACGAGTGTCGGCGGCAACGCGGTCACGCTCGTCGAGGGTTCGGCGTTCTGCATCGCCGACGCCGCCGGCGACATGCAGCTCGGTCAGCCCCACGGTCTGATCTTTCGCGACACGCGGTTTTTGTCGCACTACGTGTTGCGGGTGAACGGCGCGCCGCCCGAGCCGCTGTCGGTCGCGACGCCCGAGCCGTTCTCGGCCGTCTTCGTCTCCCGCGACCGACCGCACGTGGGGCGCGCCGACTCGCACGTGCTCGTGTTCCGCAACCGGTACATCGGACGTGGGATGCGCGAAGACATCACCGTCGCCAACTACGGCGACGAACCCGCGTTCTGCGCCCTCGAGCTCGACGTCGGCTGCGACTTCGCCGACCTGTTCGAAGTCAAGCAGGGGCGCGTCGAGAAGGTCGGCGAGCTCGGGCAGAGCATCGACTCCGCCGGGCTCCAGTTCACGTACCGCCGCGGGGAGTTCGAACGCGGCACGCTGGTCGAGTTCTCGCAACCCGCCACGATCGGCAACGGCTTCGTCACCTACGAGGTGATCGTGCCACCGCGCGGCGAATGGTCGACGTGCGTGCAGGTGACGCCGGTGCTCGACGGCGAGCGCATCGAGCCGCGGTATCAGTGCGGCGAACCCGTCGACCGCTCGAAGCCGGTCGAGCGGTTGGAGGAGTGGCGCCGCCGCCTTCCGATCGTGACCTCCGACAACGCTCGCTTCCGCACGCTGCTGCAACGCTCGACCGACGACCTCGCCGCGTTGCGCATCTTCGATCCGGAGCACCCGGATCGCGCGGTGGTCGCGGCTGGGGCTCCGTGGTTCATGACGTTGTTCGGCCGCGACTCGCTGCTGACGTCGTGGATGACGATGATCGTCGATCCGGATCTCGCGCTCGGCACGCTCCAGACGTTGGCGCGCTTCCAGGGAACCGACGTCGACCCCATCACCGAGGAGGAACCTGGGCGCATCCTCCACGAGATGCGCTTCGGCGAGACCGCGTCGCTCGCGCTCGGGGGCGGCCGCGTCTACTACGGCACCGCCGACGCGACTCCGCTGTTCGTGATGCTGCTCGGCGAGCTGTCACGGTGGGGGAACCGTCGGGCCGAGGTCGACGCGCTGCTGCCGGCCGCCGACCGCGCGCTGGCGTGGATCACGGAGTTCGGCGACCGCGACGGCGACGGCTACGTCGAGTACCAGCGCACGAGCGATCGCGGCCTGCAGAACCAAGGGTGGAAGGACTCCTGGGACTCGACCCGGTTCCATGACGGCACCCTGGCGCAGTCGCCCATCGCCCTGTGCGAGGTGCAGGGCTACGTGTACGCGGCGCTCGTCGCGCGTTCGCACTGCGCGACCGAGGCCGGCGACGACGCGCTCGCCGCGTCGCTCCGCCAGCGCGCCCACGACCTCAAGGTCGCGTTCAACCGCGACTTCTGGGTCGAATCGGGCGATGACGACGGGTTCTTCGCGATGGGCCTCGATCGCGACAAGCGCCCGATGGACGTCGTCGCGTCGAACATGGGCCACTGCCTCTGGACCGGAATCGTCGACGAGGAGAAGGCGCCGTTGGTCGCGCGCCACCTGCTGTCCGACGCGATGTTCAGCGGGTGGGGGATCCGGACGTTGTCGGAGATGACGGTCGGCTACAACCCGATCAGCTACCACAATGGCAGCGTGTGGCCGCACGACAACGCGATCTGCGCTGCGGGTCTGATGCGCTACGGGTTCGTGGAGGAAGCGCACCGCGTGATGCAGGCCCTCGTCGACGCGTCGGCCTCGTTCGGTGACCTGTTGCCCGAGCTGTTCGCCGGGCTGCCGCGTTCGCGCTTTCCGTTCCCTGTCAGCTATCCCACATCGTGTTCGCCGCAGGCGTGGGCGGCGGCGTCGCCGTTGTTGTTCTTGCGCACGATGCTGCGCTTCGAGCCCGACATCCGGCACTCGAAGCTGCACCTCGCGCCCGCGATCCCCGAGTGGGTCGGACTCCTCCGTTTGGAGCGCGTCCCGTTGATGGGTGGGCACCTCTCGCTCGAAGCGAACGGCGAGCATGTGCGCGCGCTCGATGTGCCCGTGGGGCTCTCGATCGTGCACACACCCCGCCTGCCCACGTCGCCGCATCCCGTGTAACGTCTCGGCGCCCATGCAAGACCCAGGTGCGCCGCGTGCGGGCGGCACACCATCCGTGGCCGGGGCTGCGTTCACCGCAGGGAGGCAACGTCTCGTGAGACTCGTCGTCGGCACCTCTGCACGCGTGTCGCATCCGTTCCGGTGACCGACGCCGGCTCCGGCGTGGCGATCCGCCTCGTCGGGGTCAGCAAGCAGTTCCCGGGTTCGTCGCGTCCCGCGGTCGGTGATCTCTCGCTCGAGATCCCCGCGGGTGGTCTCGTCGCGCTGGTCGGCCCCTCCGGGTGCGGCAAGACCACGACCCTGAAGATGATCAACCGCCTCATCGAGCCGACGAGCGGCGCGATCGAGATCGGCGGCGTCGACGCGCGATCGGTGCCGGCACCGGAGCTGCGGCGCGGCATCGGCTACGTGATCCAGCAGATCGGCCTGTTCCCGCACCGCACGATCGAGGCGAACATCGGCACGGTCCCGCGACTCCTCGGCTGGGACAAGGCGCGTGTTCGTGCGCGCGTCGACGAGCTCGTCGACATCGTCGGGCTCGATCCGCAGGTCTTGCGCCGCTACCCGAGCGAGCTGTCGGGCGGACAGCAGCAACGCGTCGGCGTGGCGCGCGCGCTCGCGGCCGACCCTCCCGTGCTGCTGATGGACGAGCCGTACAGCGCGGTTGACCCGATCGTGCGCGCGCACCTCCAGGACGAGCTGCTCGGGTTGCAGCGACGACTCCACAAGACGATCGTCCTCGTCACCCACGACATCGACGAGGCGATCAAGCTCGGCGACCGCGTCGCGATCCTCAACGTCGGCGGCGTCCTCGAGCAGTACGGCCCGCCCGAGGAGCTGTTGCGCGCACCCGCGACCGACTTCGTGGCCGAGTTCCTCGGCCGCGAGCGCGGCCTGAAGCGACTTGCGCTGCTGACCACCGACGACATCGCGCTGATCGACGGACCGGTGCTGCACGCCGACGCGTCCCCCGACGACGCACAGGAGCTGATGACGAAGTTCGCGGTCGAGTGGATCGGCGTGCTCGACGGCGACGTGCTGCGCGGGTGGGCGTGGGCGCGCGACCTCGACGGGCTGACCCGAGTGGGTGACGCCCCGACCGAGCGCTTCCATGCCGCGGTCGCTCCGGGTACGCCGCTGCGCGAGACACTCGACCGGCTGGTGCTGAGCAGCACGCGCGTCGCGGTGGTCGTCGACGACGCGAACCGCTACCGCGGCATGATCACGATCGACCAGATCAGCGAGGGCGTGACGTGAGCCCCCTCGCCGCCGCATTGGCCGAGAACGGTCCCGACTCGTTCATCTGGTGGGACTGGGTCGACCGCAACCGCGACGTGATCTGGGATCGCACGGTCGACCACCTGCGACTGACCGTGACCGCCGTGGTGATCGGCTTCGTCGTCGCGCTGGCGTTGGCCGCGCTCTCGTTGCGGTTCCGGCGACTCTACGGACCGATCACGTGGGTCGCCGGCGTGTTGTACACGATCCCGAGCCTCGCGCTGTTCGGCCTGCTGATCCCGCTGACCGGGCTCGGGTTCCGCACCGCGCTGATCGCCCTCGTCAGCTACACGCTGCTGATCCTCGTGCGCAACATCGTCGAGGGTGTCGACGCGGTGCCCGACGCCGTGAAGGAAGCGGCCGACGGGATGGGGTTCACGCGCGGTCGGCGCTTCGTGCTCGTCGAGCTCGCGCTCGCCACGCCGGCGATCGTCGCGGGGCTACGGGTCGCGTCGGTCACGGTGGTCGGTCTCGTCACCGTCACCGCGCTGGTGGGTGAAGGCGGCTTGGGCGTCCTCATCCTCGACGGGCTCCGGCGCCTGTTCCCGACGCCGATCGTCGTGGGCACCGCACTGTCGGTGGTGCTCGCGCTCGTGCTCGACGTGGTGTTCCTCGTCATCGAGCGGCTGCTGACCCCGTGGGCGCGCCGGAGTGCGAGGGCCTGATGGACGCGTTCGGCGACTTCTGGACGTACGTGACCACGAGCGACAGCTGGTGGGGCCCGAACGGCATCGCGAACCTCACCTGGGCGCACGTCCGCCTCGCCTTCTGGTCGACGTTCGCCGCCGCGGTGCTCGCGCTCCCGCCCGCGATCGTGCTCGGACACCTGCACCGCGGCGGCCTCGTCGCGGTCTCCCTCGTCAACCTCGGGCGCGCGATCCCGTCGTTCGGCGTGATCGCGCTGGTGCTGCCGTTCTCGATCGAGTGGGGCTTCGGGCTCGGCTACTGGCCGACGTTCGTCGCGCTCGTCCTGCTCGGCGTCCCACCGATCTTCACGAACACGTACACGGGCGTGCGTGGCGTCGATCCCGGCATCGTCGAGTCGGCGCGCGGGATGGGGATGACGTCGCGTGAGGTCGTGCTCGGTGTGGAGGTGCCGAGCGCGATGCCGCTGATCATCACGGGGGTGCGGATCTCGGCGGTGCAGATCGTGGCGACAGCGACCCTCGGCGCGCTCGTCGGTTTCCAGTGCCTCGGCACGCTGGTCGTGCAAGGCATCGCGCAGTTCGACGACGGCAAGCTCGTCACTGGTGCCGTGCTCGTCGCGCTCCTCGCCATCCTCGTGGAGGTCGCGCTCGGTCTCGTGCAACGACGGGTCACGCCGTGGGCGTCGCGCGCCTCCGGCGCGCGCAGGAGTGCTCGGGTCGGCGTCGCCGACGCGGGTGTGTGAGTTCTCGAGAAGACAAGGAGCACACGAAATGCAACGGTTCAGGTACTTGCTGGCGGTGCTGCTCGCCTTCGCGCTCGTCGCGGCGGCATGCGGTGACGACGACGATGACGAGCCCGGCGCCACCGACACCACGTCGGCAGGTTCGGAGATCCCCGACGGGCCGACGATCACGATCGGTGCGCAGGACTTCGGTGAGAGCGCGATCCTCGCCCAGGTCTACGGCCAGGCCCTCGAGGCCGCGGGCTACGAGGTGAGCTACCAGTC
>DASUMP010000028.1:0-8178 GCA_036277635.1 Acidimicrobiia bacterium
TCCGGCTGGTGCTGCACGACCGCATCTCGGTGGTCGACCCGCCGGTGCGGTTCGCGGCGCGCATCGACGTGGGGTTCGTGCACGTGGAGGAGGAGTACCGGCTCGCGCCGACGCCCGACGGCGGCACCGAGCTCGTCACCGACGACGACGTGTCGTCGCGCGTTCCGGGGCTCGGGTGGCTCGCGGTCGCGTTGACGAAGCGCAACGTCGCGACGTCGATGGCGCGCTTGCGCGCGCACTGCGAGTCGTGAGCGCGCGTCAGTTGGCGTGTTCCAGCACGATCGTGTGCTCGTCGGCGCGCGCCTCGGTGTCGCGAGCACGCGCGGGCAGGTAGCGGAACGCGAACACCGAACCGGCGAGCGCAGCGGCGGCCGCAACGAGGCACGCGATCGCGAGTCCGGAGAGGAACGCGTCGGACACTTCGGTGAGGTACGCGGGGGCGAGCTCGCCGAGCCGGGCGGCCACGATCGACGCGGCGCCGACGCTGTCTTCGGTGGCGCGTTGGGCCTCCGGCGGGAGCGTCGCGAACACTTGACCGTCGCCGAGCGCACCTACGTAGACCGAGCTGAACACGCTCCCGAGCACGGCGACGCCGAGCGTGCCGCCCAGCTCGCGCGTCGTGTCGTTGACGGCGGAGCCGATCCCGGCTTTGTCGAGCGACAGCGACCCCATGATCGACTCGGTCGCGGGCGCGGTCGTGAAGCCGAGGCCGGTGCCGAGGAGGATCATCTGGCCGACGATCTCGAGGTAGGGCGTCCCCGCGGACGCGGTGGAGACCCACGTGAACGCGATCGCCATCAACGCGAGACCGCCGCCGACGATGCGGGTCGTGCCGACGCGAGCGACGATCCGGGGCGCCAACACCGCCGACACCGCGATCGCGGTCGCGACGGGGAGGGTGCGCACGCCGGCTTCGAGCGGCGAGTAGCCGCGCACGAGCTGGAAGTACTGCGTGATGAGGAAGATGAACCCGAACAGGGCGAAGAACGCCGCGGCGATCGCCACGCTCGCGGCGCTGAACCGGAGGTTCTCGAAGATCCGCACCGGGAGCATGGGCGCGTCGGCGCGCAGCTCCCAGACGACAAATGCGGCGATCAGTACGGCCGAGAGCGCGAAGCCGGCGATCGTGCTCGCGCTCGCCCAACCCCATTCGGGCGCTTCGATGATCGTGAACACGAGTGCGCCGATCGCGAGGATCGAGAGTACGAGTCCAGCGATGTCGAGACGCGGTACGTGCTCGTCGCGGGACTCGGGCACGAGCAGCACGGTCGCGGTCACCGCGATGACCACGATCGGGACGTTGATGTAGAGGACCGATCCCCACCAGAAGTGCTCGAGCAGCCAGCCGCCGGTGATCGGCCCGGCGGCGACGGCCATGCCGCTCGTCGCGCTCCACACGCCGATCGCCTTCGCGCGTTCGCTCGGGTCGGTGAAGACGTTCGTGATGATCGCGAGGGTCGCCGGGAAGATGAGCGCGGCGCCGATGCCCATGAGCGCTCGCCCGGTGATGAGCTCGCCGGCGCTCCCCGCGGATCCGGCGTACGCCGAGGTGAGTCCGAAGAGCACGAGTCCGACCACGAGCGCGCGCTTGCGGCCGTAGCGGTCGCCGAGTCCGCCGGCCGCGAGCAGCAGCCCGGTGAACACGAGCAGGTACGCGTCGACGATCCACTGCAGCTCGCGGGTCGAGGCGCTCAGCTCGGTCGCGAGCGTGGGGAGCGTGACGTTGACGATCGTGCCGTCGAGGACGGTCACGAACACGGCCAGGCAGACCACGGCGAGGATCGCCCAGCGCCGACCGTGCACGTGGTTGTCGGTGGCCGCGGGCTCGGGGGCTGCGTCCGTGCCGGTCGTCGTCTCCATGTGTCGTGCTCCCGCCGCTGGGATCTTTACGCTGTCAAGTTGACAATGTAAAGATGGTGCTCGACAGTGTCAAGGCCCGGCGAGCGAGCGTGACGATCCATGAACCCCCGCTACCACCACGGTGATCTGCCGGCTGCGCTGCGCTGCGCCGCGGTCGACGTCATCGTCGAGAAGGGTCTGGCCAACTTCAGCCTGCGCGAGGTGGCGCGGCGGGCGGGCGTCTCGCACGCGGCGCCGGCGCACCACTTCGGCGACACCACCGGACTCCTCACGTCGATCGCGATCGAGGCGCTCACGAAGCTCGCGACGGTCACGCGCGAGGCGGCGAGCGCGCACGACGACCCGGTGGAGCGGCTCAGCGCGATCGGACGCGCGTACGTGCGCATGGGCCAGGAGTACCCCGCGCACTGCGAGGTGGCGTTCCGAAGCGACCTCGTGGATCACAGCTCGGAGGCGTACGCGACCGCCGGCGCCGATGCGTTCGGGGTGCTCGTCGAGACCATCGAAGCCCTGGCTCGCGAGCTCAACCCGCAGCTCGCGGTGCTCGACGCCGCGAACCTGTGTTGGAGCGCGATGCAGGGGCTGTTGGTGCTCCACGAGACGATGTTGCACAAGACCGAACGCGCCGGCGGCGAAGCCACCGACATCGAGGAGACCGCGACGCGCTTCACGCGCCTGCTCGTCGACGGCTTCCGGACGCGCTGAGATCACCCATCCCAAGAGGAGACCCCACATGACCGACAACACCCAGCTCAGCGGACGCACCGCGGTCGTCACCGGCGCGTCGAGCGGCATCGGACGCGCGATCGCCGAGCGGCTCGGGAGCGCGGGCGCGCATGTCGTGCTCTCGGGCCGCACCGAGACCGCGATGAAGGAGTCGATCGACCGCATCGCGGCCGCGGGCGGCAGCGCGCAGGCCGTCGTGGCCGACGTGCGCGACCCGGCCGCGGTGCGCGCGCTGATCGACACGGCGGTCGCGGCCACCGGACGGCTCGACATCATGGTGAACAACGCGGGCGTGTCGTACCCCGATCCGATCCTCACCGCAGATCCCGAAGGGTGGCGCGCCATGTTCGAGACGAACCTGCTCGCGTTGCTCGTGGGCAGCCAGGCCGCGGTCGCCGCGATGCGCACGTGCGGCGCGACTGGCCACGTCGTGAACATCTCGTCGGTCGCCGCGCACCGACCCGAGTCGGGCGTGTACGGCGCGACGAAGCACGCAGTGAACGTCATCTCGAACACGCTGCGCCAGGAGCTGCTCGAGGACTCGATCCAGGTGGTGACGATCATGCCGGGGGCGATCGCCACCAACTTCGCCCGCAACTTCGACCCGGAGATCCTGCGCGGGATGGTCGCGATGACCGGCATCGACGCCGACGTCGCGAAGGGCGAGCGGCTCCCCGACGACGTGCTCGACAAGGCGCAGGAGGCCCTGCACGAGGTGCTCGCCAGCCCCGACGACGTCGCCGACGCGGTGCTCTATGCCGTCACCCGACCGCCGCGCGTGCACGTGTCGGAGATCGTGGTGCGCCCGAACAAGGACCTCAGCCTCTGAGCGCGCGCGCCTGGATCGTCGTGGCCGTGCGCGCCGCGACCGGGACTTCCGACCCTCAACCACGACGCCGGGTCGGCGGACACTGGACGTAGCCCACTCGTGAGAGGGGGGCTGCGATGCTGCGTCGCACGTTCTTCGTCGTCGCCGCCGTCATGCTCGGGGGTGCGCCGTTCGCGGCGACCGCCGCCTCGGGTGCCGAGGTCGCTCCGGCGCCATCTGTCGGCACGGCGCTCGCAGCCCCCGTGCTCACCGCGACCGCGACCCCGGACACCGGCCTCGTCGACGGTCAGACGGTGCACGTCGTGGCCGACGGGTTCGATCCCGGCCAGCTGCTCGAGATCTTCGAGTGCGCGGGCGACTCGGTTGACGAGCAGCGGTGCGATCCGCGCGTCGGGTTCGGGGAGTTCGGCGCCGACGGCGCCGGCCACTTCGAGTTCGACTTCCCGGTCGACGCGCGCATCTACCTCGGACCCGACGAGACGAGCGCGGTCGAGTACGACTGTCGCACGGAGCCCGCCGGCTGCCGGATCGGTGTCGGCTACATGCTCGACCATCCGCTGAGCGCGTTCGCGCCGATCGCGTTCGACGCGACGGCGCCGCTGCACCCGCCGGTCGCGGCGACGGTGACGCCGTCGACGGGGTTGACCGACGGGCAGACGGTCAGCGTCGCCGGTGCGAACCTCACCGACTTCGAGGGCACGTGGGTGTTCCAGTGCCGAACCGGTGACGGACCCAGCGCGTGTGACCACGACCGTGCCGTCCAGCTGAAGGCCGAACCCGACGGGACGATCGCCACCGACTACGTGGTGCGCGCCGCGTTCCGGTCGCCGCTCGGCGACGACGCCGACTGCCGGGCCGCACCCGGCGCGTGCTCGATCGTCGTGTCGTGGGGGTTCGCGTTCGTCGCCGACCGCATCGCCGAGATCCCGATCACCTTCGCGGCACTGCCGCCGCCCACGACGACACCCGCGACGACGCCAGTCACTACGGCCGCGACCGACCAGCTGCCCCGCACCGGCGTCGCGGCCGGTGTCGCGTGGCTCGCGGTGGCGCTGCTCGCGCTCGGCGGGATCCTGCTCGCGGTCGGCCGTGATCGTGTCACCCGGGATCGCAGTTGATCGTCACCACCACGGCGCGCGGGTCATGATCTGCACATGACCCGCGCGCACGGCTCGATCGTCGACTGGTGGTTCCGCAACCGCGAGACCGGCGCGATCACGATCGGCCAGCGTCCGAATCCACCGCTGTGGGTGTTCCTCGCCGCGACTGCCGTGCGCGTGGTGTTCGACCCGGCTGGTGATGTGGGCACCGCGGTGCGCGTCGTCGGCACCGGCGCGCTGGTCGTGTGGGCGCTCGACGAGCTCGTCCGGGGCGTGAACCCGTGGCGGCGCGCGCTCGGCGCGGGAGTCGTGGCGTGGCAGGTCGCTCGCCTCGCGACCTGAACCGCGCGTCGTAGTCTCACGTCGTGCAACGTCCGGAGACCCAGTACGCCCGCAACGGCGACATCCATCTCGCGTTCCAGGTCTACGGAGACGGCCCGGTCGACGTGGTGAGCGTGCCGGGGTTCGTGTCGAACCTCGACGACATGTGGGAGTCGCCCGACTTCCACGCCGCGGCCGAGCGCATGGCGCGCGTCGCCCGTGTGATCCGTTTCGACAAGCGCGGGATCGGCATGTCGGATCGCGACGTGCCCGTCGGCACGCTCGAAGAGCGCATGGACGACGTGCGCGCAGTGATGGACGCGGCTGAGAGCGAGCAGGCGGTGCTGCTCGGAACGTCGGAGGGCGGTCCGCTGTGCGCGCTGTTCGCGGCGACCCACGCCGATCGCACGCGGGCGTTGGTGCTCGCGGCGTCGTGGGCGCGACTGCTCCGCGGCCCCGACTATCCGATCGGGGTCGACCCCGAGGGCTTCGAGCAGTTCATCGAGATGATGGTTGCGAACTGGGGGACGGGTCGTTCGATCGGCACGTTCTTCCGCAACAGCCTCAACGAACCGCCGATCGAGCTGCTCGCCCGGATGGAGCGACACTCGGCGTCGCCGGGCGCGTTGCGGCGCATCTTCGAGATGCTCATCGACACCGACGTGACCGGGGTGCTGTCCACGATCACCGCGCCCACGCTCGTGCTGCACTCGCGCGACGATCGGCAGGTGCCGTTCGCGCTCGGTGAATACCTGGCCGAGCACATCCCCGGCGCTCGTCTCGAAGAGATCGAGGGCAGCCACGGCGACGCGGCGGTCGGCGATCAGGTCCCGGCGTACCTCGAGCAGCTGCTGACGGGCGACGTCCCGGTGATCGAGTCGGATCGCGTGCTCGCGACCGTGCTGTTCACCGACATCGTCGACTCGACCGCGCGGGCGAGCTCCATGGGCGACGCCGCGTGGCGTTCGCTGCTCGATCGCCACGACGAGATCGTGTTCGAGGCCGTCGGCCAGACGCGCGGGCGCGTGGTGAAGCACACCGGCGACGGCGTGCTCGCGTCGTTCGACGGTCCCGCGCGCGGCGTCACGTGCGCGCACCGCATCGTGCGCGCCGCGCGCGACCTCGGCATCGAGATCCGGGCGGGCCTGCACACCGGCGAATGCGAAGCGCGCGGCGACGACCTCGGTGGCATCGCCGTGCACGTCGGTGCGCGCGTCGCCGCGCTCGCGCAACCGTCCGAAGTGCTCGTCACCCGCACCGTCAAGGACCTGGTGGCCGGCTCCGGCCTGCAGTTCTCCGAGCGCGGCGAGCACGAGCTGAAGGGCGTCTCCGACCGCTGGCAGCTCTTCGCCTCGCAGGTCTAAGCCATGGCGTGGAGCAGGTCGAGCGCGAGCTCGGGCGACAGCTGCGCGCCGTCGATGGTGCGCACGCGCACGCGCGGCTCGAGCTCGTCGAGCATCGCCGCGGTGTTCGCCACGAGCACGCCGAGGTGCGCGAGGTAGAGGTCGGCGTCGGACTCGCGGTCGAGGCTGGCGAGCAAGGTGGCGATCGGCACGTCGACGTCGATCACCGTGTCGGGAGTGGCGACCGGGGTGGCGAGCATCCATCGGGCTTGCGCGGGCGTGCGCGGGAAGCCGTCGAGGATCCAGCCGCGGCGCATCGTGGCGAGTCGGGGTTCGAGGAGTGCGTACACGATCTCGTCGGGGACGAGCTCGCCGCGTTCGAGGGCGCCGGCGGCGACGAGCCCGGCACGTGACCCCTGCCGGGCTTCGTGCTCGAGGAGCGACCCCACCGACAGGACCGGCACTTCGAGCGCGCGGCCGAGGCGCCGAGCGTGCGGTCGGCGACACGGACCGGGCGGGCCGATCACGGCGATTCTGCGGACCGGGCGGTCCATGCTGCGCTCCCACGTCGAGTGTGGTCGCAGCCTGAACCGGCGTCGGTCGCACCGGGAGAGACCTACGTCCCGATCTTCGACCCGCCGGGTCCCGAACGCCGGGGTCGTGCAGAATGCGCTGGCAAAGTTGCTGACGCAAGGAGTCGAACCGATGGGCAACTACGTCTTCGCGTACACCGGTGGGAAGATGGCCGAGACCCCGGCCGAACAGGAGGCCGCGATGGCGGCGTGGGGCGCGTGGTTCGGTGTGCTCGGCGCGGCGGTCGTCGACGGCGGCGCGCCGTTCGCGATGTCGAAGGTCGTGAAGGGCGACGGATCGGTCGCCGACGGCGGCCCGTCGGGGCTCTCCGGCTACTCGATCGTCACCGCCGACAGCCTCGCGGCGGCCGCGGAGCTCGCGAAGGGCTGCCCGATCCTCGCCGACGGCGGCTCGGTCGAGGTCTACGAGTCCATCGACATGATGTAGCGGCGGTCCTGCGTACGATCGGGCGCGTGACCGTCGACCCGGTGCTCGCGCTCGACGGGGGCACCCCGGTGCGGCGCACGCCGCTCGACTTCGCCAAGGGCGCGGCACTGATCGGCGACGACGAGCTCGCCGCGGTGACCGAGGTGCTGCGCAGCCGATCGTTGTTCCGGTACCGGGGCGATCACGAACAGGGGGCGGTCGCGGCGTTCGAGCGCGCCGCGTGCGACGCGCTCGACGTGCGCTACGCGGTGGCCGTGGCGAACGGCACCGCGGCGTTGCGGTGCTCGCTCGCGGCGCTCGGCGTCGGCTGCGGCGACGAAGTGATCGTGCCCGCGTTCACGTTCATCGCCACGGTCAACGCGGTGGTCGCGTGCGGCGCGGTGCCGGTGTTCGCGGAGGTCGACGACACGCTCGGGCTCGATGCGTCCGACGTGGCGGCGAAGATCACGCAGCACACGGCCGCGGTGGTCGCGGTGCACCTCGAGAACGTCGCGTGCGACCTCGACGCGCTGCTCGCGGTCACGGACGCACGCGCCGTGCCGGTGGTCGAGGACGCGGCGCAGGCGATCGGGGCGACGTACCACGGCCGGTCGTTGGGCACGTTCGGTGCGCTCGGCGCGTTCTCGCTGCAGCAGGAGAAGAACATCACCGCGGGCGAGGGTGGACTCGTGGTCACCGACGACGAACGGCGCTACCTGCGCGCGGCGCGCTACCAGGACCAGGGCGGGCAGTTCGTCACGAGCTACGCGAGTACACGTGGCGACGAGCTGACCGAGCCGTTCGCGGGCGAGAACCTGCGTATGGGCGAGCTCGCAGGCGCGGTCGCGGGTGTGCAGCTCGCGCGGTTGCCGGGGATCCTCGCCGCGCTGCGCGCGAACAAGGCGAGGATCGTCGAGGGTGTCGGATCGATCGACGGGCTGGTGCGGCGGCGCCGGCCCGACCCCGACGGCGACGGGTCGTCGAGCATCACGTGGTTCCT
>DASUMP010000029.1:0-4921 GCA_036277635.1 Acidimicrobiia bacterium
GCCGTCCGGGTCGTTGAGCTGTTCGAGCGTCGACAGGTCGATGATCCGCGACGCGACGCACCACGCGACCTCGATGTCCTCGCCGCCGTCCACGTACCACCGGAAGAAGTCGGACCGGACCGCAAGGAGCGCGAACGCTTCGCTGCTGCGGCCGGTCACGAGCTCGACGTCGGTGCCCGGGTCGCACGCCCGTATCGAGATCCCGCGCGGACCCTGGCTGGCCGAGGCGGCACCCGGCACCCCCGCGTCGGCCCACTCCTGCAGCGCGCGCAGCAGCTCGTCCTCCTCCGACTGGTCGTCGCCGGCGACGACTGCGGCGATGCATCCCGTGCCGGTCGCATCGTCGTAGGCGGCGTACTCGCCGCCGCCCCAGCCGTCGACGGCAGCCAGTGCGTCGTGTGCGTCGATCCGCTCGGCGAGGATCATGAACAGCGAGAACGCACCGAGCGAGTCGCGGTCGCGGACCTCCTCGCCCTCGCGCAGGCGAACGTCCACTCGGCGCACCGGCTCGTCGTCCAGGACATAGCGCAGCGGGTCGATCAGGTGTTCCTCCGACACGGGCGGATCACCGAACGCGTCGTCGACGCGTTCGCGCCCACCGTGGGCGTCGAGCGCCGCAACGAGCGAAGCGCCGAACACGTACGGGCTCGACGCGAAGTACGTGAGGATCTCGGGAACCGCTTCGGGGACGTCGGTGGAATCGAACGAGTGCGCGGCGTCGACGGCGCGCTGGTCGGTCGGTGAGAGCGTCGCGTAGTACGCGTCTTCCACCATGGTGGCGTCGCCCTCTACCAGCGCGCGCGCCGCGTCGGACTCGTCGGAGTCGAGCGCCTGGAACCGATCGAGGTCGAAGTGTTGGTCCTGCAGCGCGTGCACGAGCTCGTGCACGACGCTCACTCGCGCGGGGGCGGTGAGGTCGGTGCCGCGCACGACGATCTCGTCGCGCCCCGAGTCGTAGTAGGCGAGCGTCAGGCCCGCGTTCAGTTCGCCGAAGACCTCGATGAGATCGATGTCGCCGTCGGCGATCCCGAGCGCGCGCAGCACGGCCGCGTCGCCGACCGCGGTCGCACGGGCGGCTGGGTCGATGTCGTCCTCGGAGAACGAGATCTCGTCGCGGAACGCGCTCTCGTCGAGGAAGCGCACCGTGACGGGATGGTTGAAGGCGAGTCCGCGCTCGCGCTCGACGTACTCGACGAGGTCGAGCACTGCCGGATCCCACTCGTCCGGGTAGCCGTCACCGCTGCCTCCGAACGCGAGCGCAGCGACGCCGGCAATGCCGGCGAGCGCGAGCGTGATGACGAGACCGAACGCGATGACTCGATTCGACCGACCATGCCGCGACGGAACGCGCCACGCGTCCGAAGGAACGGGCGCGGTGGTCCAGTCCGGCAGGGATGGGGACTCCACGTACTCACGGTAACCGTCGCCCGCGGCCCTGCTGAGCCGCTGCGTCGGATCACCGCGCCGGCTTCGCGTCCTCGAGGAGCTCCAACATCCGCGCCGTGCACCCGGCCATCTCGACCGGCGGCAGCAGCTCGTCGACGATGCGCGCCGCGAGCTGTTGCACCGCGCGCGCGGCTGCCGTGTCGGGCGCGTCGAGGACGACGGGGCGGCCGTGGTCGCCGCCCTCCGACACGCCCGCGTCGATGGGGATGCTCGCGACGAGCGGCGCGCCCGTGAGCGCGGCGAGTCGGCGGCCACCACCCGAGCCGAAGATCGCGTGCCGGCTGCCGTCGGGCGCGACGAACTCACTCATGTTCTCGACGACGCCGACGACCTTCAGGTACGAGCGCCGCGCCATGTCGGCGACGCGCGCGGCGACCTTCTGCGCGCCGACCGCCGGCGTCGTGACGACGAGCATCTCGGTCTGGGGCAACAGCCGGGAGAGCGCCATCTGGATGTCGCCGGTGCCGGGCGGCATGTCGAGCAGCAGGTAGTCGAGCGGGCCCCACTGCACGTCGGTGAGGAACTGCTCGAGCGCGCGCGCGAGCACGAGGCCCCGCCACATCAGCGCGGTGTCCTCGTCGTCGACGAGCAAGCCCATCGACACGACCTTCAGGTGTCCGGCCGGCGCGCTCGGGTCGGCGGCGTTCGGCACCGTGAGCTCGTGCGGTGCGATCTTGCCGCGCCCGTCGGCGTCCTTCGTGCCCGCGAGTCGGCCGTGCACGCCGAGCATGCGCGGGATGCTGAAGCCCCAGATGTCGGCGTCGAGGACGCCCACGGTGAGCCCGCGCGACGCGAGGGCCGCGGCGAGGTTCGCGGTCACCGACGACTTGCCGACGCCGCCTTTCCCCGAGCCGATCGCGAGCACGCGCGTCGTCGGCGCGATCGCGGTCTGGGGTGCGCGCTGGGTGGCTTCCCATCGGGCGCGCTGCATGAGGGCGGAGCGCTCGTCCTGGGTCATCTCGGCGTACTCGACGATCACGTCGTGCACTCCGGGGATCCCCGCGACCTTCGACCGGACGTCGGTCGAGATCTGGCCACGTAGCGGGCACGCGGCCGTCGTGAGCGCGACGTGCACCTGCACGACGCCGTCCGCGCCCACCACGATGTCCTTCACCATCCCGAGGTCGACGATGCTCGCCCGCAGCTCGGGGTCGAGGACGCCGCCCAGCACCCCACGCACCGTGTCGGGATCGGGCGGGGCGACCGGCCGGTCGGCGGCCGGGCTGGCCGTGAGGCTGTCGACGGGGGTCGCCGGTTGGTCCACGCTGCCTCGGTCCGGTCGGGGTGCCTGCGTATCGAATAAAACACGCCAGCGCCTTGAAAATATGCCCGGACGCAGGTACCGTCAAGTCGCCATGCACCTGCTCGCCGTGCTGAAAGCGCTCGCCGACGAGACGCGCTATGCCATGTACCAGGAGCTCGCGGAGTCGACCGGTCCGCTGTCGGCCACCGAGCTCGCCGAGCGACTCGGTCTCCACGCGAACACGGTGCGGTTGCACCTCGAGCGACTGCGGGAGGCCGCGCTCGTCGAGGTCGCCGCCGTCCACCGCGGCACCGTCGGGCGCCCCCAGCACGTGTACTCGCTCGCGGCGGGTGCCCCCGGACTCGGTTTCGACCCGCCGTCGCACGCGCTGTTGGCGGGGCTCCTCGCCGCGATGGCCGAGCGCGTCGGCGCCGACGGCGACGCCGCCACGGCGACCGGACGAGCGTGGGGCACCGAAGCCGGTCGCCGCACTCGGTCGCGGCGTTGCGTCGACGCCCTGGTCGGCGAGCTCGACCGTCTCGGCTTCGACCCCGCCACCGACGACGCCGACGCGGACGGATCCGTGACGGTCTCGTTCTTGCACTGCCCGTTCCGCGAGCTCGCCGAGGCCTACCCCGAGCTCGTCTGCAACCTGCACCGCGGCATCTGCGAAGGCGTCGTGGGCGCAGTCGGCGGCGGAATGGTGTCGGAGTTCTCCACGTTGTACGACCGCGACCCGTGTCGGGTGACCGTCGCGGCCGGGTACCCTGAACCGTGAGATCACTCACCGGAGGAAGCGATGATCACGCTGACTGAAGCAGCGACGAGCAAGGTCAAGGAGCTCATCGAGGCCGAGGGCCAGCCCGAGCTGTTCTTGCGGGTCGCGGTGCGTCCCGGCGGGTGCTCCGGTCTGAGCTACGAGATGTTCTTCGACTCCGAACGCGCCCCCGACGACATCGAGCAGTCGTACGGCGAGGTGAAGGTCGTGGTCGACCCCGCGAGCTCCGCGTACCTCACCGGTGCCTCGCTCGACTACAAGGGCGGGATGGAGTCGGGCTTCGCGATCTCCAACCCGAACGCGCAGCGCACCTGCGGGTGCGGCCAGTCGTTCTCCTGAACCACCGCTCCGATCCGTTCCCGTCGGCCCCGCCTCGTGGCGGGGCCGCGGCGCGTCACGTCACGGAATCGAGCACCGCGCGCAGCTCCGGCGTCGCGAACGCGCCGTCGAGACGGTGCACGACCGTGCCGGCACCGTCGACGACGTAGAGCCACGGCTCCGACGGCAGGCCCCACTCGGCCACCGTGGGCACGAGCTCGTCGCTGCGGTTGTCGCGGTAGATCTCGACGTGCGCGAAGTCGATGCCCGGATACTCCTCGACGAGCGGGAGCAGCTGGTCGAGGACCGGGCCGCAGTACTGCGACGAGCAGCGCGCCGGCGTCGCGAACAACACCGCGACCGGACGGTCGGCGCCGAGCAACGCGTCGAGCGAGCGATCGTGCAACGGGCACGCCGGTTCACGCGTGCAGATCGGGTCGACCCCGAGCGCGTCGTCGCTCGTGGGCGACGCGGCGCGTGGTGCGTCGGCGCCGATCGGGACGGCGACCGGCGCTTCGTTCACCTGGAACACGAAGTCGGTCTGCTCGCCGTCGAAGTCGACGATGCCGTTCCACACGCCCGCGACGGGGAGGACGAGCTCGGTGCGGTACACGCCGCGCCGTTCGGGGAGTCCTTCGGTCTGCAACGTCGTCGCGACGAAGTCGGTCGGGGTGGAGCCGGGCGGCGCGACCGCAAGGCGCGTCTCGGTGACCGAGGCGTAGCCCTCCTTCGCGAGACCTGCGTAGAGGAAGCGTTGCGGCACGTCGCTCGCGTAGAGGTCGCTGGAGAGCACGCCGGGCGCGAGCTCCGTGAAGTCGTGACCCGCGGCGCTCGTCGGTGCACCGGCATCGACGTCGGAGTCGCTGCCACACGCGGTGAGCAACACGACGCCGCCGGCGAGTCCGAGGAACGAGCGGCGGGAGAGGTGCGGCGGCGTCACCCTCCTATCCTGCCGAGCGGGAGGCATCGATGTCCGATCGGGTCGCGTTCACGTGCAACGGAGATCCGGTCGACGTCGAGGTCGAGGCCGGCGAGTCGCTGCTCTCGGTCCTGCGCGAGCGACTCGGCATCGTGTCGGTGAAGGACGGCTGCGCGCCGCAGGGACAGTGCGGGTGCTGCACCGTGTTGGTCGACGG
>DASUMP010000030.1:0-3154 GCA_036277635.1 Acidimicrobiia bacterium
TCGCCGGGTGCGTGGGTCTCCGAGAACGACGTGAACCCCTGGAGGTCGGCGAAGAGGATGCTGACCTCACGGGTTCCCGCAGCGACGTCGTCGAGGTAGAGCTCGCTGAACCGCTCCGTCTCGGGCAGCCTCCGCACCGCCCACGCGATCGCGCCGAACGCGAGGAGCATCAGGAGGTGCCACTCCCACCACGACGCCCGCCAGTTGCGGGCCCAGGCGACGGCGAGCATCGCCTCGCCGAGCAACACCCACGCGCACCCGATCGCGACGAGCAACGTGGAGCGACGGGACCGAGCGAGTGCGAAGTACCGCGCCGCGGCGATCGCGTACAGCGCGACCCCGGGGAGCGCCACCGCGACCATGAACGCCGATCCCGACTCGGGCGGGTTCGGCTCGTCGAGCGGCCACACCGACGTGAGCGACCAGAGCGCCCAGACGCCGACCACGGTGAGCAACCCGTAGCGCAGCACCGGGGCGCGCGCCATGACCGTCCGTCCCCTCGTGCCGGTATCGAGATCGATCGCCGACCACACGGCGAGCGCGCTGGCGAGGAGCAAGCCGATCGGCACCGCGACGACGAAGCCCGCGTTGCTCGCGTCGAGGAGCACCTTCGGCGTGGCGAGGGCGTGCAACGCGAGGAACGCAGCGGCGGCGAAGAACGCGAGCGAGACGAGGAACAGCCGCGCGTCGTTGCGGCGCCGGGCCGCCGCGCCCATCGCCCAGCCGAGGAGCGCGGGCACCGCCGCCGCGACGAGCACGAGCCAGAAGTGCGACGGCTGGTGCTCCCAGTGGCCGTCGACCGACGGCGCCGCGAGGAGCACGGCCAGCCCGATGAGCGGCACGGTGAGCAACACGGCGAGCACGAGTGCACAGTCTCGCGCCCGCCGCGTCGACGCGCCGTCCGCCGGTTGGTGCAGTACCACCACCTCAGCGGCGCACTACTCACCCAACGCGAGGTTCACCCGCGGCTGCGGTGGCTCAGCGCGGCGACCGCTGCCGGTCTGCGTCGGGAGCGGCCGGGCGCACGGCGAGCGGGACCGTGCGACGACAGTCGGGGCAGTACGCCTCGACGCCTGCGGTCGGAGCCCAGGGCGCGCCGTCGAAGATCGTCAGCATGTTGACGCTGACACCGCACAGCGTCCGGCGCGTCTCCACGCTCACCGCGTGCGCGAAGCCGGCCGGCCGACCGTCGCTCCCGACCGAGCGTGTCCCGATCACGAAACCCGCCATCTCCACGACCACCTGAGCTCGCCGCTGCGTGCCGTATGGATCGGCGCCGCCGCCGAGGTGCTGAGTGGGCCGTTCGGACTTGATTCAGCGCGAGTTCAGTCTCGCCGGGGCTCTGGCCGATCCGCATCGCTGACTCGATCCCGCGCGCAGGGGGCCCGGTCGAGAGCGAGTCTCGACCGGGCCCCAGCGGGTCAGCGGGTCAGCGGGCGGCGATGCCGGCCGCGCCGGCCGGCAGCCCGGGCGCGGCTCCCAAGTCGGAGAGCGAGCCGTCGGAGCCGACGCGGTACGAGCCGATGGTGCCGTTGCCCATCCGGGCGTAGAGGAACTTGCTGTTGACGCTGAGCGCGAGGTCGGTGACACCCGCGGGCGCCGATGCGGTCTTGCCGTCGGCGTCGAGGATCGTGAGCGACCCGTCCGTGCCGACCGCATAGCCCGTGATCGACGCGGTCCCTGCGTTGCCCGTGTAGGCGAAGCGGCCGTCGTTGCTGACGACGAGCCAGCATGCCGCGGTCTCGGTCGTCGGGACCGAACCGCTCACGAGATCGAGCGCGCCGTCACCGATCGTGTACGACGACGCCGCGCTGGCGTCGGCGGCACCACCGAACGCCTCGGACACGAGCACGTGGCCCTTGTTGTCGAAGTCGAAGCCGAACGGCGTGACGCCGCTCGACGCGACGGTCGTGGGACCCGTGGCGAGGCCGTCGGCACCCACGCGGTAGAGGCTCAGCGCGTTGGTCGCGCGCTCGGCGACGATCAGCTGGTCGCCGTCGGGGGTGAACGAGACTTGCGCGGCCGCGGCCGCGTTGCTGCTCAACGGGCGGGCCGAGCCGGCGATGGGCTCGAGGTCACCGTTCGTCGTGGTGAACCCCGCGATGTTGCCGTCGCCACCCGCGTTCAGCACGTAGAGAACGCCGTCGCGCACGGTGACGCTGGTCGGACGGATCCCCTGCGATCCCACGATGTCGACGCGCTCGAGCCCGCCGGCCGTGACGCGGAACGACGTGACGCTGTTGCTCCCCGCGTTGACCGCGTAGACGTAGCGGCCGGGCCGGTCGACGATCACGGCACCTTGTGAACCGAGGCCTCCGCCGGTCCCGACGCCCCCGGTCGCGTGCGCGGCGACGAACGTCAATCGACCGTCGGCGGCTCGCGCGTACTCGAGCACGGAGTTGCCGGCGACTTGGTTGCTGAGCACGTACACCGAGCCTGGTTCGGGAGCCGCGGCGGCCGCTCCACCGAGCACGGCGAACGACGCAACCGCAGCGAGCAGGCACGCGAAGGCGCGTGTGAACAGAGGCATTGGAGCGATCTCCTTCTTCGACGATGTCGCGCGCCCAGTGGTGCGCACGTCGCCCCGATCGAGGCACGCAGACAGTCCGCCGAATCACATTCGCGTTACGCGTCCGCAACGCGGCCGGACCGATGCGTCGGTCGACGGGTGGGGCCGGGTGGGATCGAACCACCGACCGAGGGATTATGAGTCCCCTGCTCTGACCACTGAGCTACGGCCCCGAGGGCGCACATCTTGGCGCGCCGTCGCGTGCGGGCGGGGCCTCGGTGGTGACGAGACGGAAGCTCCGGGGGAGAGACTCGAACTCTCAACCTAGCGGTTAACAGCCGCTTGCTCTGCCGGTTGAGCTACCCCGGAATGGAACTGCGCACGATACCAGCGCGCCTCCCACCCCCTTGCGTTGGTGCAGAAGTACCACCTCTGCGGTGCACTCCTGACCCAACGCGGGTGGGGGGTGCGAGCGGCGGTGGCCTCGGGTGCGATACACAAGGGGGATGCGCTTTCGCTTCGGGATCATCGTCGGCTTCGGCCTCGGCTACTACCTCGGCACGAAGGCCGGGCGGGAGCGCTACGAGCAGCTCCGCAAGGTCGTCGAGAAGGGCACCGCGCTCGTGAGCCTCGGTCGGGAGCGGC
>DASUMP010000031.1:0-5587 GCA_036277635.1 Acidimicrobiia bacterium
CCGCCGCGCGCGTCGCCGTCGATCTTGGTGAGGATCACCCCGTCGAGGCCGATCGCGTCGTGGAACGCCTCGGCGACGTTGACCGCCTCTTGACCGGTCATCGCGTCGACGACGAGCAGCGTGTCGTGCGGCTGGGTGACCGCGCGCACCTCGCGCAGCTCGTCCATGAGGCTCTCGTCGATCTGCAAGCGCCCCGCGGTGTCGACGATCACGACGTTGCGACCGAGCCGGGCGGCCTCGTCGAGGCCCTTGCGGGCGACGGTGACGGGGTCGCTCGCCTCCGAGAACACCGGCACGTCGATGCGCGCGCCGAGCACGCGCAGCTGCTCGACCGCGGCCGGTCGCTGCAGGTCGGCGGCGACGAGGAGCGGCTGGAGCCCTTGCGACTTGAGCAGCCGCGCGAGCTTCGCGGCGGCGGTCGTCTTGCCCGAACCCTGCAAGCCGGCGAGCAGCACGACCGTCGGCGGCTTCGAGCTCATCGTGAGCTTGCCGGTCTCGCCGCCGAGCGTGACCACGAGCTCGTCGTGCACGATCTTCACGACCTGTTGCGCGGGGCTGAGGCTCTTCGACACCTCGGCGCCGACGGCGCGCTCCTTCACCCGCGCGATGAAGCCCTTCACGACGCGGACGTTCACGTCGGCTTCGAGGAGGGCGAGGCGGATCTCTCGCGCGATCTCGTCGATGTCGGAGTCGGTGAGACGACCGCGGCTGCGCAGCCGCGTGAAGATGCCGTCGAACCGTTCGCTCAGCGCGTCGAACACAGCGGGCCCTTCCTACTCGTCGAAGAGCGCGGCGGCGAATTCGGACGGCTCGAACGCCACCAGGTCGCCGACGCCTTCACCCACGCCCACGACCTTGACCGGTAGCCCGAGCTCGGCCTGGATCGCGAGCACGATGCCGCCCTTCGCGGTGCCGTCGAGCTTGGTGAGCACGATGCCGGTGACGTCGACGGCCTCGGCGAACTGGCGGGCCTGCACGAGGCCGTTCTGTCCGGTCGTGGCGTCGATCACGAGGAGCACCTCCTTCAACGCGCCCTCGGTGCGATCGACGATGCGCCGGAGCTTGCGCAGCTCCTCCATCAGGTTCGCCTTGGTGTGGAGGCGACCGGCGGTGTCGACGAGCACGAGGTCGGCGTCGCGCGACGACGCCGCGCTCATCGCGTCGAACACCACCGAGCCGGGGTCGGCGCCCTCCTGGCCGCGCACGAGCTCGGACCCGGTGCGCTGCGCCCACAGAGCGAGCTGCTCCGCGGCGGCAGCGCGGAACGTGTCGCCGGCGGCGAGGACGGCGCGGTGACCGAGCTCGCGCTGCTGTGCGGCGAGCTTGCCGATCGTGGTGGTCTTGCCGACGCCGTTGACGCCCACGAACATCCACACGTTCGGCTCGCCCGCGACGACCGTCAGCGCACGATCGCCACCAGCGGTGAGCAACGCAGAGACCTCGTCGCGCAGCAGCTCGACGATCGCGTCGGCGTCGGCTGCGCGCGCGTCGGCGGCGCGCGCCCGCACACGCTCGAGGAGGCCTTGCGTCGTGGCCACGCCCACGTCGGCGAGCAGGAGCGCCTCTTCGAGCTCGTCGTACACGTCGTCGCCGACGGCACGGCCGCGCACGCCTCGCACGTAGCCGCTGAACGCGGCCCGGGTCTTGCCCAATCGGTCGCGCAGCCGGGGGCGGACCTCGACGAGCGGTTCCTCGACGACCGGTTCGGCCGTGGCGTCGACGACCGCGTCGAGCGCGGCTTCGACATCGGCCCGAGGGGACGGCGGCGTCGCGACCGCGGTGGTGCCGGCGGCGGGCGGCGGTTCGATCGGGCCGCGATCACTGCGCCGCGCGTACCAGTAGCCGCCGGCGACGGCGAGCACGATCGCGAGCGCGACCACGACGATGAGCAGCGCCTCCATGGAACGCGGGATGTTATCGAGGCGCTACTCGACGCCCTCGTCGGCGGTCGGGTCGGGCGAACGGTGCCAGATCGTGCGTTGTGGGAACGGGATCTCGATGCCTTCGCGGTCGAACGCGCCCTTGATGCGAGCGCGCAGCTCGCGCGCGACGTTCCACTGCTCGAGCGGTCGGGTCTTCACCACGAGTCGGATCGCGATGCCGTCGGCGCCGAGCATCTCGACCCCCCATACCTCGGGCCGTTCGAGGATCCGATCCTTCCACTCGATCTCCCCCGCCATCTCGGCCGCGGTGCCGAGGATCACCTCGCGAGCGAGGTCGATGTCGGTGTCGTACGCGACCGACACGTCGAGCACGGCGCGCGACCACTCTTGCGACATGTTCCCGACCCGGCGGATCTCGCCGTTGGGCACGTGCCACACGACGCCGTTCACGTCGCGCAGTCGCGTGGTGCGGAGGCTGATGTTCTCCACGGTGCCGGTCGCCTCACCGGTGTCGACGACGTCGCCCACGCCGAACTGGTCTTCGAGGATCATGAACGTGCCTGCGATCAGGTCGCGCAACAGGTTCTGCGCGCCGAAGCCGAGCGCGACGCCGATCAGCCCCGCGCTCGTGAGCAACGTCGAGGGCTGCACGCCCAGCGTCGCGATGATCATGAACACGGCGACGACCCAGATCACGATCGCCGCGAAGCTGCGCACCCCGGACCCGATCGTGAGTGCCCGCTGGTGCCGGCGGATCGTGGGGGTCGACGACGTCGTGTCGAGCATCGACAGGCCGGTGCGGCGCCGGAAGCGGCGGATGCGCTCGCGCGTGCCCTCGCGCTCGAGCCGACGCTCGATGCGCTTGCTGATCACCCGCACGAGACGGTTGACGAACCACGCGCCGAGCACGATCAGCACGATCGTGACGGGAACCGACAACGGGCGTGCGACCTCGCCCAGGTTCACGCTGTCGGTGACGTCGACGACGACTCGGCAGAGCCACGCCTGCGAGTCGCGTTCACCGCACGCTTCGATGTCGGGCGGGACGTCCTGGGCGATCCGAACGGCGAGGTGGTGCATCGGCGGGAGGGCTACGCGTCCTCCAGCTCGAGGTCGCGGATGCGCTGGCTGACGACCCGACTCGAACCGCCGGGCGGCATCGACACGCCGTAGAGCACGTCGGCGGCCTCCATGGTGCGCTTCTGGTGCGACACGACGAGGAGCTGTGCTTCACCGCGGAACTCGTGCACGAGGTCGAGGAACCGATGCAGGTTCACGTCGTCGAGCGCGGCTTCGACCTCGTCCATCAGATAGAAGGGCGACGGGCGGGCGCGGAACACCGCGAACAGGAACGCGAGCGCGGCGAGCGAGCGCTCGCCGCCGGAGAGCAGCGACAGCCGCCGCACGGTCTTGCCCGACGGTCGCGCCTCGATCTCGATGCCGGTGTCGAGCAGGTTCGACGGATCGGTGAGCACGAGGCGACCGGTGCCGCCGGGGAAGAGCGTCGCGAACAACGACGTGAAGTGGGTCGCCACGTCGGCGAACGCCTGCTCGAAGACGCTGACGATCTCCTGGTCGACGGCGCGGATCACGCGCGTGAGCTCGCGTCGCGTGTTCTTCACGTCGTCGAGCTGCTGTTCGAGGAAGTCGTGCCGTTCGAGCAACGCCTCGTACTCGCTCAACGCGAGCGGGTTCACCGGGCCCATGAGCCGCAGCTCGCGCTCGAGCTCGCGCGCCCGGCCGGCGGGCGTGGCGCCGTCGGGGATCTCGGGCAGCGCGGCCGCGAGTGCCGCCTCGGGCTCGCAGTCGAAGTCGCGCCGCACCGTCTCGACCGCGGCTTCGAGGCGCAGGCGCACCTCGGTCTCTTGCACCTCGGCGCGGTTCGCGTGCTCGCGCACCTCGCTCAGCTCGCGCTCGGCGACGCCGCGCTCGGCGCGCAGCCCGTCGAGGCGCCGGCCCGCGTCGCGTGCGGCCTCCGACTGCTCCTGGCGCTTGCGCCGGAGGCGCTCGGCGACCGTGTCGATCACCGCCGCGTGTCCCGCGACCCGCTCGTCGATCGAGACGAGCAGCGTGCCCTTCGCTTCGAGGTCGCCCCGGCGGCGACGGGCGGCCGCTTCTTCGTCAGGGCGCGCGGCGAGTCGCGCCTCGATGTCGGCGAGACGGCGGCCGAGCACCGCGCGCCGCTCCTCGAGCGCGGCGCCGCGCACCTCGAAGTCGCGTCGCAATGCCGCGCTCTGCGACCGCAGCCGCTCGTGCTCGGCGCGCGCGACGCGCAGCGCATCGGCGGCGGCGACCTCGGCCGCGATCGCCGCCTGGGCGGCGTCGCGAGCGGCGGTGCACGCGCGCACGGCGTCGTCGAGCGACCCGCCGACGTCGAGCGCGGTGCCGTCGGAGCTCAGACGTTCGATCTCGGCCAGTCGCGCCGACACGAGCGTGCGCCGCTCGAGCAGCGAGGCGCTGCGCACCTCGTGGTCGCGTCGGGCACCGCTCGCGCGCGCGGCGGCTCGGTCGTACTCGGCCCGCCGAGTGCGCGACGCCTCGGCGGCGGCGCGCTCGTCGGCGCGGACGCCTTCGAGGCGGGCGCGAGCGGCGTCGGCGGCCGCGCTCGCGGCGTCGAGCGCGGCGGCGGCGTCACGCGCGCGCTCGCGCGCCTCGTCGAGCGCGGCGGGAGTGACCGCCGCGCTCCCCTGCGGTCCGGCCCGCCACGACCCGCCGCCGAAGCGGTCGCCCTGGGGGGTGATCGCGACGAGTCCGGGGTCGGCGAGCGCGACGTCGATCGCGGCGGCCCACCCGGCGTCGACGAGCACGCACCCGGCGAGCAGGCGCTCGAGCAACGCGTCGACCCCGGGGCGGGTGCCGCGGATGTAGTCGGAGAGCGGTTGGGTCCCGGGCGGGACGAGGACACCTTGCGCGCGCGGCAACGTGTCGTCGGCGACGAGCAACAACGCGTGCGCGTCGCCCGCCTTGACGCGTTCCACCGCGCGGCGGGCGGCCCCACCGCCTTCGACGACGAGCGCGCGCACCAGGTCGCCGAGCGCAGCGGCGACCGCGACCTCGGCTCCCGGTTCGATCTCGATGCTGTCGACGAGCGGGCCGATCACGCCGTCGAGCCCGACGAGCGCGTCGACGCCGGCGGCCCGGTGCGCCTCGTCGAGCGCGAGCGCGAGCGCGTCGGCGCGCGCGTGCCAGCGCGACGCGTCTTCGGCGGCGCGGCGCCACGCGGTCTCGGCGTCGCGGACGTCGGCTTCGGCGGCGGCGCGGGCGCGCCCGAGCGGCGTCTGGTCGGGCGGGATGCCGTCGATCGCGTCGAGCTCGGCGCGCAGGTCGGCCGCGGCGCGCTCGAGCGCTTCGCACTCGCTGCGGTGCGGACCGAGCCCGGCGACCTCGTCGTCGATCGCCGCGAGCTGCGCGGTGAGCGCGGCTCGCTCACCCTCGAGGCGCTCTCGCCGCTCGCGAGCGCCGTCGATCTCGGCGCGCGCGGCGGCTTCGGCCGTCTCGGCCCGGCGCAGCGCGTCGTCGGCGTCGCGGCGCGCGGCGGCTGCGCGTTCGGCGGCGGCGACCGCCGCGGTGACCTCGGCGGTCGCGGTCGCGAACCGGGCGTCGGCGGCGTCGACGTCGGCGCGACCGGGCGCGAGCGTGGCCCAGTCGGCCTCGGCGGCCGCGAGCTGTTCGCGCAGCGCGGCCGCGTCGGCGACCAGCGTCTC
>DASUMP010000032.1:0-4877 GCA_036277635.1 Acidimicrobiia bacterium
CCGCGATCCCGCCACGTACGACGAGCCCGACGAATTCCGTCCCGGGCGGGTCGGACCGGCGCCGCTGTCGTTCGCGTACGGCGCGCACTACTGCCTCGGCGCCGCCCTCGCCCGCACCGAGGTCGAGGTGCTGCTCGACACGGTCGTGACCGCCTGGCCCGGGCTCTATCTCGTCGACGAACACGTGGGTTGGCACCTGCGCGGCCCGTTCCGCGGTGTCGACGCCCTCGTCGTCAGCTTGCGCACACCTGCGTGAATCGATCCGGCTGAGTCATCACGACGCGTCCTGCGCGAGCCGGGCGTGGGCGCGCTGAGCGCGCACGGCCAGGCGGGCCATCCCGAGGTCGCCCGCCTCCCGCTCCACGTGCGCGAGGGCGTCGGCGGCGCGGGCGCGTCGTTCGGTGGAATCGCTCGACGCATCGAGCACAGCGAGCGCGAAGCGCGTGCGCAATGCGAACGGGGTCGCGCCGATGGCTTCGTGCTCGATCAATGCGCGCCGCAACTCGCGTGCGGCGGTCTCCGCGTCGTGCACCGTCATCGCCAGGATGCCGAGGTAGTACGCGACCTGGCCGAGGTAGATGTGCTGACCGAGTACGACGGCCCGATCGCGATACGGCATCAGCGCGCTCGCGAGGTCGAGTGCCGCCGCCTCGTCGTCCAGCTCCCATGCGGCCTCGGCTGCGAGCCCGAGACCGAGGAGGTGTGCGATGTCGTCCGGCAGGTTGCCGAACCCCTGCGCCGCGATGCGCGCCAACTCGTGCCGAGCGCCTTCCACGTCGTCGTTCTCGGCCGCGAACTGCGCGAGCGCAGCGCGCGCGGCTTCCAGTCGGGGGTACTGCTCGAGGATCTTGGCGATGTCCGCGCGTACTTCGCCGCTGCGACCCTGCTCGCGCCGCAGTGCGCCGAACTGCACGGCAAAGTCCATGAACGCAGTGTCCACCGACCGCTCGCCGATCGTGAACGCCTCCGTGATCAGCCGCTCGCAGTCTTCGAATCGCCCGGCGGTCATCGCACGGGCCCCGTAGTAGCAGCGCAGGGTCCACGCGATGAAGGGATGGCGCGCTCCGTCGGTCAGGCGTTCCAACTCGGCGGCTTCGAGATCGGCAGACGCGAAGTCGGCGAGCTCCATGAGGTCGACGAGACGATGGCGGTGGGCTTGGAGGATCAGGTCGAGCGCGCCGACGTCTTCAGCGGTCGCCACCATCTCGTCGGCGAGAGCGAGCCGCTCGTGCACGTTGGCCGCGCGTCGGAGTGCTTCATGACGCGACGCGAGCGCGAACACGAGACTCGTGGGGTCGCCGAGCGACCGGGCGAGCTCGAGTGCCTCGCTGCTCAACGCGTCGCGCTCGGCGTACCGCTCCGCGTCGTAGTACAGCTCTTGCGCGAGCGCTCCCAACAGACGCACGCGCAGACCAGGGTCGGCGGGGCCGAGCTGCGCGAGCGCGTCGCGGAGCACGCCGACGAGGGCATCGTCGACCGTGCCGGTCTCACGCGCCCACGGGCGGTGCCCGGCCCCGGCGAAGCCGAGGGCGGCGCGCGTGACCAGGGTCGGGTCGCCGAGTGAGCGAGCGATCGCGGCCGCGCTGGTGAACCGTTCGCGCGCCGCTGGTACATCGCCGGACCGCCACAGGGCGTCGCCGATCGCGAGCAGGAGCTCGCAGTCGAGACGGTCAGGAGGCTCGAGGCGATTCGCGTGCAGCTCGAGCGCTTGCGTGAACCAGCGGAGTGCTTCGTCAGGTGCGAGAGCGCGCAGCGCCGCGTCACCTGCGAGACGCGCGTACTCGATCGCTTTCGACGGGTCGACGGTGCGGGTGGCCGACGTCCAATGGTGGGCCAGCTCGCCGACGCGGTCGTCGGGTGCGCTCCCGTAGAGCTGTTCGAGCGCTTCGGCGACGCGCAGATGCGCGCGCTGCCGGCGGGTCGCGCTCAGGTCGGAGTACAGCGTGTGTTGCACAAGGGCGTGCGCGAACTGGAACCGTCCGGCGCGGTCCGTCTCCGCAACGATGCCGGCGTTGATGGCTTCGTCGAGCAGGTCGATCAGGTCGTCTTCGTCGGCGCCCGCGACCGGCATGAGCAGCTCGAGCTCGAACTCGCGACCGATGACCGAGGCGAGCGACAAGATCCGAGTCGCGTCGTCGCCGAGGCGAGCGACGCGACGCGCCACGACTTCACGCACGCTGCCGGGCAGTCCGATGTCGTCGAGATCGTCCCGAGTCGTCCAACGCCCCTCACCACCGACGAAGATCGACCCCGACTCGGCGAGGTGGCGGATCAGCTCTCCGGTGAAGAACGGGTTTCCACCCGTCTCGCGGCGAAGGGTATGGGCTAGTTCGAGGCTCTGGTCGTCGAGGGAGTGGCCGGCTGCGGCTTCGACGAGCGCGACAAGCTCGTCGTCGTCGAGACCTTCGAGCGCGCACCGCGACGCACGCGGCTCTCGGCGCAGGTCGGCGAGCAGAGCGGTGAACGGGTGGTGACGCGAGAGATCGGTGTCACGGTACGTGCCGAGCACCAAGAGGCTCAATCGTCCCGGGGACGCGAGCAGGGCCCGCAGGAGCTGGAGGGTCGCCGAGTCGGCCCAGTGGAGGTCGTCGAGCACGATGACGATCGGTTGGGTTGCCGAGCAGGTCTGCAGGAGTCCGGCGACCGCTTCGAGGAGCAGGTACCGCTCGGTCTCGGGGTCGGCGGCCGCGTTGGCGCGCTCGGTGACGCGGCGTGCGATCGGAGGAGCGAGCCGGGCCGCGATGCTGCCGTGCTCCTCCACGTGCGCGGTGATGTCGTCGATCGGTGCGTGCTCGGCCAGGAACGTGAGCGCTTCGATCCACGGTTGGTACGGAACGGCGAGGTCCTCCTCGCACCGCCCGTACAGCACGCGAGCGCCGCGTTGGTGCGCGTCCCGCGCTGCGCGCGCCACTAGCGACGTCTTGCCGATACCGGGCTCTCCCGAGATGAGCACGACGCGCGTCTCGCCGTCGGCCGCAGCCTTCGCGGCGAGCTCGATGTCGGCGAGCTCTGTTGTCCGACCGAAGAAGCCGAAGAGCTCGGCGCTCGCGACGCCGACGAGTCGAGTGGGCAACGGAACCCGTTCGTCGTCGCCGCTCGACGGCTCCCAGACCACCTCGACGGCGGGCGTGGGGTCGGGGAGGCCCTTGAGCGAGAGGTCGCCGACCGAGACGAACTCCTGGGTGGCGTGCCGACCGACCATCAGGCGGAGCAGGTCCGTCGCCAGGATCTGGCCGCCCTTTGCCGCGGCGCACAAGCGCGCCGCTTGGACGACGGCCTCGCCGAAGTAGTCGCCGTCTTCTTCGGTGCACTCACCTGTCGCGAGCCCGATGCGGATCGCGAGCTCTTGTTCTGAGCGTTGGTTGTGCCGGTCGATCGCTTGTTGCATCGCGACTGCGCACGCGAGTGCGCGACTCGGGCTCGTGAAGACCGCCATGAGACCGTCGCCGAGGTTCTTCACCTCGGTACCGCCGGCACCCGAGATCGCGCCCCGGAGCAATCCGAAGTGCGTCTGGCGGAGCGCCTCGGCCTCATCCGGCCCCACGCTGGAAGCGAGCGCGGTGGAGCCGACCAGGTCCGTGAAGAGCGGCGTGATCGCCACGACCCCACTCATGAGCATTCCCCCACGTCAGCGCCGGAACGCGCGTCCGGAGAACAGTAGACCCACGACTCCCGGGCGTGCCCGCCGTCGCGTGTGCCGGCGGCCCTCGTCGGCGGTCACCCGACGTTCACCTGATCGTGATCGGCCGGATCCGAGGAATACCCGTATGTCTTGGGATGCTGGACAGCGGACGGGTCGGTCGAGGCAGGTGGAGGGCGGCGGGTGTTCGCACGACTGGGCGCATGGTGTCACGACCACCGCAAGCGGGTGCTGCTGGCGTGGTTCGCCGTGCTCATCCTGAGTGGCGTGGCGTCGAGCGCGGTCGGCTCGGCGTTCCGCGACGAGTTCAACCTCCCCGATGTCGAGTCGAAGCGGGGCTTCGACGTCCTCGACGACGAGTTCGGCGGTCAGGGCACCGGGCAGGTCGGCACGATCGTGTTCCGCGCCGCGCAAGGCGTCGACGATCCCGCGGTCCGGGCCCAGATGGAGAACCTCTTCGCCGAGGTCGCCGCGCTCGACGGCGTCACGCGCGTCGAGAGCCCCTACGCACCCGAAGGCGAACAGCAGATCTCGTCGCGCGGAGAAGAAGCGGGGTTGATCGCGTACGCCAATGTGGAGATGCCCGACGACATCGACTTCGGTGACGCCGGCGACATCCGCGACGAGATCCTGGCGAGCGCGCCCGACATCGACGGGTTGCGCATCGAGCTCGGCGGGTTCATCTTCGCCGAGTTCGAAGAGCCGTCGTCGGAGATCCTGGGCCTCGGCTTCGCGATCGTCATCCTGATCGTCGCGTTCGGATCCGTGCTCGCCATGGGCTTGCCCGTCGGCGTCGCGCTGTTCGGCATCGGGATCGGCAGCGCTTTGATCACGTTGCTGTCGAACGTGCTGTCGGTGCCCGACTTCGCGACGTTCCTCGGGATCATGATCGGACTCGGCGTCGGCATCGACTACGCGCTGTTGATCGTCACGCGCCATCGCGAACAGCTCCATCTCGGTCACACCGTGCGCGAGTCCGTGGTGATCGCGAGCGACACGGCCGGCCGGTCGGTGCTCTTCGCCGGCGGCACCGTCGTGATCTCGCTCCTCGGCATGCTCCTCATGGGCGTGACGTTCGTGCAGGGGCTCGCAGTGGGTGCGGCGTCGGTCGTCGCGGTCACGGTGCTCGCGTCGCTCACGTTGCTCCCCGCGCTCCTCGGGTTCGCGGGGGAGCGCATCGAACGCACCCGCTGGCTCGGCCTGATCGCCGCCGGCCTCGTGGCGATCGCGCTCGTGG
>DASUMP010000033.1:0-10361 GCA_036277635.1 Acidimicrobiia bacterium
GGGCTCTCCGGCTACTCGATCGTCACCGCCGAGAGCCTCGCGGCGGCCGCGGAGCTCGCGAAGGGCTGCCCGATCCTCGCCGACGGCGGCTCGGTCGAGGTCTACGAGTCCATCGACATGATGAAGCTGCCGTCCTGCGTACGATCGGGCGCGTGACCGTCGACCCGGTGCTCGCGCTCGACGGGGGCAGCCCGGTGCGGAGCACGCCGCTCGACTTCGCCAAGGGCGCGGCCCTGATCGGCGACGACGAGCTCGCCGCGGTGACCGAGGTGCTGCGCAGCCGATCGTTGTTCCGGTACCGCGGCGACCACGAACAGGGGGCGGTCGCGGCGTTCGAGCGTGCCGCGTGCGACGCGCTCGGTGTGCGCTACGCGGTGGCGGTCGCGAACGGCACCGCGGCGTTGCGGTGCTCGCTCGCCGCGCTCGGCGTCGGCTGCGGCGACGAAGTGATCGTGCCCGCGTTCACGTTCGTCGCGACGGTCAACGCGGTGGTCGCGTGCGGAGCCGTTCCCGTGTTCGCGGAGGTCGATGACACGCTCGGGCTCGATGCGGCCGACGTGGCGGCGAAGATCACGGAGCGCACGGCCGCGGTGGTCGCGGTGCACCTCGAGAACGTCGCGTGCGACCTCGACGCGCTGCTCGCGGTCACGGACGCACGTGCCGTACCGGTGATCGAGGACGCGGCGCAGGCGATCGGCGCGACGTACCACGGGCGGTCGTTGGGCACGTTCGGGGCGCTCGGAGCGTTCTCGTTGCAGCAGGAGAAGAACATCACCGCGGGTGAGGGTGGACTCGTGGTCACCGACGACGAGCGGCTCTACCTGCGCGCGGCGCGCTATCAGGACCAAGGCGGGCAGTTCGTCACGAGCTACGCGAGCACGCGCGGCGACGAGCTGACCGAGCCGTTCGCGGGCGAGAACCTGCGCATGGGCGAGCTCGTGGGCGCGGTCGCCGGCGTGCAGCTCGCGCGGCTACCGGGGATCCTCGCCGCACTGCGCGAGAACAAGGCGAGGATCGTCGAGGGTGTCGGATCGATCGACGGGCTGGTGCGGCGGCGTCGGCCCGATCCCGACGGCGACGGGTCGTCGAGCATCACGTGGTTCCTCACCGACGCAGCACTCGCGAAGCGCTTCGCGGCCGCGCTGCGCGCCGAGGGCGTGCCGGCCGCGCAGATGTACCGCGGTCGGCCCGTGTATTCGACGCCCTCGGTGATGGCCCGGCGCACCGCGTCGGGCTCCGGTGGCCCGTGGCACTGCGCGGAGCATCCGACTGCGGCGGAATACGGCCCTGGGCTGTGCCCGCGCACCGAACAGCTGGTCGCCCGATCCGTGATCGTGCCCGTGGGCGTCGGCTACTCGGAGCTCGATTGTGCCGACGTCGCGACGGCGGTGCGCAAGGTCGCGGCGGCACTGCTGTGATCGTGCGGTTCGCGGTGGTCGGGTGCGGCACGGCGGCCCGGCACCTCCACCTGCCGGCGTTGCGCGCCGCGGGTGTCGACGTGACGGTGTTCGCGAGTCGCTCGTCCGCGTCGGCGGAACGCGCACGCGACGAGTGGGGCACCGGCCAGGTCGTCGAACGCTGGGAGGACGCGGTCGCCCGTGACGATGTCGACGCCGTCGTGATCGCCACGCCGAACGCGCAGCACGCGCCGGTCGCGATCGCGGCCGCGGTGGCGGGCAAGCACGTGCTCGTCGACAAGCCGATCGCGTGCACGGCGGCCGAGGCCGACGCGATGATCGCGGCGGCCACCGCGCACGGCACCGTGCTCGTCCCGTTCCACAACACGCGCTTCGCCGCGCCGTTCGTGGCCGCGCGCGACGCCGTTTCCGGCGGACGGATCGGGACGCTGACCGGGTTCCGGGTGGCGTTCGGCCACGCCGGACCGCAGCACTGGGCACCCGAGGCCACGTGGTTCTTCGATCCGGCGGTGTCGGGCGGCGGCTGCCTCGTCGACCTCGGCGTGCACGCCGTCGACCTCGTGCGCGCGGTCACCGCCGACGACGTGATCGAAGTCGCGGCCGCGCTGACGCGACACCACGACGGTGTGGAGCACGACGCACAGCTCCTCGCCCGTCTCGCGGGCGGTGCGATGGGCAGCGTCCATGTGAGCTGGACGGCGCGACCCGGACCTGATCACCAGCTGACCCTGTTCGGCGACGCGGGCACGTTGCACCTCGACGGGCGTACGCCGCTCACGTGGTTCCCCGCCGACGGCGGTGCGCGCGAGCGCGTCGAGCTGCCCGACGTCACGAGCTCGCCGCTCGAAGAGCTGTTGGCCGCGATCCGCGGCGAGCGGAACCCGAGCGTCACCGCACGCGACGGACGGGCTGCGATCGCCGTGGTCGACGCCGCGTACCGGGCTGCCGAACGCCGGCAGTTCGAGGCGGTGTCGTGAGCGCGGAGACACTCGTCGGGTTCGGGTCTGCAGCGATCACGCCGGCGCTGCCGATCCAGCTCGCGGGCTTCATCGAGGACCAGCCCGCCGCGACCGTCCACGACGACCTCGAGGTGCACGCTTTCGTCGTGCGCGACGACGCGGTCACGCTGTGCCTGCTCGTGTTCGACCTGCTCGGGATGTCGCGCGACGCGGCCGACCCGATCCGCGAGGCGGTTGCACAGACGTTGGGCACCGGGCACGAGCACGTGCTCACCGCGTGCGTGCACACGCACGCCGGTCCGAGCGTGATCGCGGGTAGCGACCGGCTCGGGTGGGTGACGCCCACCGGCTACCCGGCGCTCCTCGTCGAGCGCGCCGTCGCCGCGGCGCGTGCGGCGCACGAACGCGCGGTCGCGGCGCGCCTCTCGTTCGGGCGATGGCCGCTCCTCGACGGGGTCTCGATCAACCGGCGGGGGTGGGACTACTCCCCGACGTTCGCCGCGCTCGACGTGCACGCGCGCGACTCGGGTGCGCGCCTCGGGACGCTCGCGAACCTCGCGATCCATCCGGTGGTGCTCGGCCCCGAGTGCGTCGCGGTGTCGAGCGACTGGGTCGGCCCGTTCCGGCGCGCGCTCGAAGCGCGGGTTGGCGGCCACACGGTGCTGCTGTCAGGCGCGATCGGCGACGTGAACCCACGGCACGTCCACCGGCAGCACAACGACTGCACCGACGATCCGTTCGCCGAAGCCGCGCAGCTCGCCGACGAGCTCGCGTCGATGACCGCCGGCGCGCTCCCCGACGCCCATGAGCTCGCGCCCGCTCGCCCGACGGTCGCGCGGCACCGCACGATCGACGTGCCGCTCGGCGCGACGATGCTCGCGACCGCGCGCGGGGGCGCGTCGGTGTCGGTCGAGCTGGTCGAGTGGACGATCGGATCGGTGCGAATCGTCTCGGTTCCGGGTGAGGCGTTCCACGCGCTGGGGCGCGCGGTGGAGGCGCGCGTCACGGCCGCGGGGGAGCACGCGCTGCTCGCCGGACTCGCGCCCGAGTGGCACGGCTACCTGCCCCAGCCGTTCACCGACGGCTACGAGGAGGAGATGAGCTACGGCGCCGAGGCGGTGGCCGCGATCGCGGCGGCCCTGACCGACCCCGTCTGACGTTCCACGATCCGTGGCGCCTTGCGCGCAGGGTGTGGTGTGCGGCACCATCTCCAGGCGCACGGAAGCGGAGGCCGTGCCGGGGGCGGGGGCACAACCATGCGTATCGGTGAGGCAATTGGCATCCAGGAGCTGATCCGGGAGGACGAGCACCCCCCGGAACCGGCGCTCCCGGTGGTCCCGGAGACCCAGCCGGTCCGGGAGCCCGCGCGAGCGCCGGGCTCGCGCACCGGGGCGACCGCGCTGCCCGCACGTTGACCGCGCTCCCACTGCTCGTCCCGGCGCCGCCGCGCGTCGCGCACAAGCGCGCGCGTCTGGTCGACGCGGGCGGGCGCGTGGTGTTCGCCGCGCTGTCGGCGCCCGTCTGTTACGGCACCCACGGCGCCGCGTCGTGCCCGTGGTGCCACCACGAGGCGCCGTCGCCGGAGTGCACGTGCGGCTTCTGGGGTGTCGAAGACCCTTGGCTGCTCGACGACGTGGTCGGCCCGCGCCGGCGCGGCGAGTCGTTTCTCGTCGTCGAGCTGTCGGGCAGCTCGGTCGCGTACGAGCTCGGCGCGCGCGCCGGGCGTCAGCGCGTGCTCGCCGTCGGTGTCGACGGTTGGTGCAGTGAGTGTCTCGCGCTCGGTCGCGTCACGTGCGCGACGCGCCTGGTGCGCTTCGCGAAGGATCGGGGTCCGTTCCTGTGGTCGGTGTGCCTGCGCCACTCGCGGGGCGCGCTGCGCACCTACACGGCTGACGACCTCGCGTTGTTGCTCAAGATGCCGGTCGCGCTCGACTGGTCGCAGGCCCCCGACGTCGATCGCCCCGAGCAGGTGCTCGCCGCGAGCGCACACCGGGCTCCGGTTGCGCTCACCGTCGTGCTGCTCGTGCTCGCGTTGGTGTTCGGCTGGTTGAACCTCGCGAGCGCGGCGGCGCTCGTCGGGTTCGGGGTCGCCGCCACGGTCGCGATGCGCTCGCTGCTCCGGCACGCCGCGCTGGAGAGCCTCGAGCACACGCCGCCCCGCCTGCTGCACACGCTGGCGTCGACCGGAGCGATCGTGGTCGCCCAGCTCGTCGCCAGCGTCGCCGTCCTCGCGCTCTGAGCGGGACGCTGACGCGACGGCGACGCGCTGGCCTCAGGTGAGCGCGCCGACGTCGACGACGACGTCTTCCATGCCCGCGATCACGTCGCCGCCGTAGACCTGACCCTTGCGCGCGTGCGCGACGAACGCGTCGAGCAGAGCATCGTCATGCGACGGATCGTGATGGAACGGCACGAGATGACGGGCCCGCACTGCGGCGGCGAACGCGAGGCAGTGTCCGAGGGTGCTGTGGCCCCAACCGACGCGGGTCTCGTACTCGGCGTCGCTGTACTGCGCGTCGTGCAGCAGCAGGTCGACGTCGGCCGCGAGGTCGTAGCCGGACGTGGTGGCGGGGCCGGCGGCGAAACCGCGTTCGCACAGCATCGGTTCGTGGTCGGAGAGGTAGGCGAGCGACTGTGCGTCGGCCTCGACGCGATAGCCGAACGTGGGGCCGGGATGGCAGATGAGCGCGGCGGTGACCGCGAAGCCGGGGATGTCGAGGCGGCCGGGCGCGGTGTCGTGGATGTGCAGGTTGCACGGCAGGTCACGCAAGCGCACCGGGAACAGTGGCGGCGACAGGTAGCGCGTGAGACGGGCGTGCACGTCGAGGTTCGGCGTCGACGGTCCCCACAGGTGCACTTCGGCGGCCGGGTCGTACAACGGGGCGAAGAAGCCGAGCCCCTGCACATGGTCCATGTGGAAGTGCGAGAGCAGGACGTCGACGCGACCGTGCCGCTCGCGGAGCGCGAGGCCCGCTCGCCGGATCCCGGTGCCGGCGTCGATGAGGAGCACCTGCCCGGCGTCGTTGGTCACCTGGACGCACACCGTGTTGCCGCCGTAGCGCACCGTGTCAGGCCCGGGGCTCGCTTGCGATCCCCGCGTCCCCCACATGACGACCTTCACGCGGTCTCCCAGAACAGCGCGGTCGCGCCGATGAGCTCGCCGGTGATGCCGAACATCGGGAACGCGGTGACCTCGAGGTGCCGGCGTGCGCCGTCGAGGCTCTGGATCCAGATGCGGCGGTGACCGGGCGAGGCGCCCCGCAACGCGCGCACGAGCGGGAGCTCGTCGGCGGTGATCGGCACGCCGTGCTCGTCGGTGGGCGTGAACCGCGACGCCCACACGTCGGCCGCCATCGGCCCGGTCTCCTCGAAGCGCAGTCCGAGGAGGAGCCCTGCGGGCTCGTTGTAGAACTCGAGCGTGCCCTCCGCGTTCACGACGAACACCGGTGTGGCGAGGTGATCGGCGAGCTCCCGCATCAAGATCAGCTGCAAGGGTTGTTGGGCCACGGCTGCCTCAGTGCTCGGCTCGGAAGTAGGGGTTCCAGGGCGCGTCGCCGGACGACTCGACGTCGGCCCACGCGGGAAGGCGCTCGGCACCGGCGCGCAGCGCGCCCACGGTCGCTTCGACGTTGTGCTCGAACACCGCGTCGGCGTCGGTGGTCGTGACGGCGGGGTCGACCCACACGGCGGCGAGGAGCAGGAGGTCGTCGACGGCGGAGCGCGCGACGTGCCCGGCGAGCACCGCCTGCACCACACCGGCCGCGACGCCGGCTTGCGCGGCTCCCCATGTGAGCCGCCCGTGGACGTCGGTGGTGATCGTCGCCTTGTTCACGAACAGCGTCGTGGGCTTCACCGCGACGCCGGGCCGGGTGACGACGACGAAGGGCGTGTGCCCGACCGTCGGGCTCGCGAGCGCGCCGACCCACGCGGTCTCGAACGCGCCGCCGCGCGCGCCGAGCACGGTGTTCACGTGCGCCACGGTTGTGCCGCTCCCCGCGAAGCCTTCACCGACTTGGCTGACGAACGCAGGGCTCATGCGTCGGCGCCGAGCGGTTCGGTGCGCCCGTAGCGGACGAGCTTGAGCAGGTCGCTGCTGTTCGCGCCGGGCGTCGTGTCGTAGCCGAACAGGGCGACGATCCGGGGAGCATTGCCTCGGACCGGTGCGACGCGGTGCAACGACCGACGACCCGCGAACACCATCATCGTGCCCGGCGTCATCGGGTAGACCTCGACGAGGTCGTCGGCGGTGCCCGCGAGCACTCGCGCGACCTCGTCGTAGTGCTCGTTCTGGTCGTCGCGGATGTCACGCGCACACTCGAACTCGCCACCGCGCTCGCTGCTCGCCACCGACAGCGACACGACGAAGTCGGTGCTGTCGTAGTGCCAACCCTGCACGTGACCGTCGCGCATGATCGTGAGGTTCAATGCGCCGAGCGGGTCGGCCATCCGGTAGAGCGGTCGGCGCTCGAGCACGTCGGCGAGCAGGTCGAGCAGACCGTCCCACTCGTAGAGGGCGCGCGCCGGGGAGTCAGCGGGGACGAGGTCGTAGGCGAGCACGCCGGTGCGGCTGTGCACGGCGGTGTGCCGCGGGTGGGCGTCGGGGAACGACTCGTCGGGGAGCTCGAGGTACGGCGTGCCCCACACGTCCTCGAGGTGGGTGCGCCCCTCGAGCGCGACGACCTCGGCCGCGATCTCGGCGACGACGTCGGGCCGGATGAAGCCGGGGAAGATCGCGACGCCACGCTCCCGCAACGACGCGCGAGCCGCCTCGACGACGCGGGTCCGCGCCTCGCCGGGATCGACGATCGGATAGCGATCGAGATCGACGAACGATCGGGGGTCGCGCACGCACGCACCTCCTCGCCAGCGCGCGGTGCACATTACGCCGAACCGGTTGACCGGCCGCTGCGCGCCGTGGTCTGCTCGGCGCGTGACCTCGACCTTCAACGACGACCACCGCTGGTTCCAGGACCAGTTCGACTCGCGCCGCATCGCTGACCGGATCGACGAGCTGCTCGTCTCCGACACGATCGACGCCCACGCGCGCACGTTCATCGAGTCGCGAGACATGTTCTTCCTCGCCACCGTCGACGCCGACGGGCACCCGCAGTGCTCCTACAAGGGCGGTGCGCCCGGCTTCGTCCGCGTCCTCGACGACCACACGCTCGCCTTCCCGTCGTACGACGGCAACGGCATGTTCTTGTCGCTCGGCAACATCCGCCAGCACGCCGAGGTCGGAATGCTGTTCATCGACTTCGAGCGTCCGAACCGGTTGCGGGTCAACGGTGTGGCGTCGGTCGCCATCGACGATCCGCTCGTCGCCGAGATGCACGGTGCGCGCGCCGTCGTGCGCGTGCGTACGACTCACGTGTTCCCGAACTGCTCGCGCTACATCCACCGCATGCAGCCGGTCGCGCGCTCCGAGTTCGTTCCCGAGCCGGGCACGACGCCGCCGATCCCCGACTGGAAGCGCATGACGTGGGCGCAGGACCACCTCCCCGCCGACGACCCCGCGCGCGCCGCCGACCCGATCGGCTGACGCGCCCGCCTCAGCCGTCGTAGCCAGCGAGCAACGCCGCCGCGTGCTCCCGCCGGAGCGCGCGGCACTCCTCGGGACCTACGACTTCGGCGTCGGGTGGCAGCACCACGAGGAGGTGTGCGAGACGTTGGCGCCCGTAGACCGTGACGTCGACGTCGACGCGTCCGTCGGCGAGGTGCGTGATCGCGCCGAGCCGGTGCGGTGTCGGGAGTCCGTCGAGGGCGGTGGCAGCGAGCCGGAGCGTCACCGTGACCTCGTGATCGTGCAGGTCGAACCACTCGGGCACTTCCGCGTGCTCGGGCGGCTCGAACCGGTGGTCGCCCACGTCGGCCGACGCCATCCGGTCGATCCGGAACCACTTCACCGCGTCGTCGTCGAGGTCGCGTCCGTGTACGTACCAGCGTCCCCAGTTGGAAAAGACGAACCACGGCTCGACCTCGCGGTCGCGGGCCTCGCCCTTGTCGTTCACGTAGCGGAACCGCACCGACCGGCCGTCGCGTCGCGCCTGTTCGACGACGTCGCGACACGGCGGGTCGTCGACCCCGACGACGACGTCGGCGGCGACGACCTGTTCGAGCTTGTGCACCGCGGTGTCGAGCTGGGGATTGGCTCCGACGACCAGGGATTGCACCACGGTGCCCGCCACGAGGAGGCGCAGCGCAGTGTCTGCGTCGGGCGGGCGCGACACGAGGTCGCGCAGCCAGTGCCGTTCGTCGACCAGCAGGTGATCGTCCTCCGTGAGGAGGAACGCGCGCGTCGCGTGCACGAGCTCGCCGCGTCGTGTGCGGAACTCGAGGAACAACACCGAGTCCAGGAGCGCGCGCAGGTGGTCACGCGTCGTCTCGAGCTGCGCGGCGGCGTCGGCGAGGGAGATCGACCCGCGTTCCTCGGCGAGCGCGAGGGCGGCGTTGATCATCCGGTACTTGCCTTCGATCGACGGGCGCGCCATCAGCGGGTGGCCTCGACGACGGCATGGAGGTGGTCGCGCACGAGCGTCACGAGCTCGGGCGGGCCGACCACCCGAGCGTGCTCGCCGAAGCGCAGCACGCGTTCGCGAAACGACTCGTAGTGCCGCACCTCGACCTCGACGACGACGTGGGTGTCGGCGCGATCGCGCACGCGACCGCCGAGCTCGTACTGGAAGTTGTGCACGTGGTCGGGGGACACCTCGATGCGCGCGGCGACCGGCGGGTCCTGCCCCCAGTCGTTGGGGTCGAGGCGCAGCTGCTCGGTCGCGTCGAAGCTCGCGGGCACGGTGTACGACCCGGGCTCGCCCACCGTGACGTCGAGCGCGCCCGAGGCGGTCTCGATGCGGTCGAGGCGGTACTTGCGGATGGCGTCGGCGTCGTGTTCCCGACCGACGACGTACCAGTGGGTGCGCCACCGCCCGAGCGCGTACGCGTCGACGGTGCGCGCCCGCCCGTGGTACGTGAACGTGACCGGCGCGCGCTCGCGGATCGCGGCCGACAGCTCCCGCACGCGCTCGGGCACGGCGAGCACGATGCGTCGTGTGCTCGCGTCGACGGCGGTCCCGAGCTCGCCGAGGACCGGCTCGTCGTCGACGCCCTCCACGTCGACAGCCGCGGCGGCGGCGATGAGGGCGCGCCGCTCGTCGGGGGTGAAGAACGGCGGGCGGAGCCGGTAGCCGTCGTCGGTCGTCTCCACCTCGATGCCGAGGGTGTCGTCGAGCACCTTGAGGTCGCGCTGGAGGCGCTTGCGGATCGTCTCCCACTCGCGGGTGTCCACGACGAGCTCGCCGCGCTCGTCTCTCGGTGGATCATCGTCGCCGCCGTAGCCGGGCACGTCGGCGCTGATCGTCCCCAGCGTCACCGAGGTGCGACCTCGGTCCGCGAGGTACGCGGCGAGGCGCAGGATCCGTTCGGTTGCGTCGTCTGCCATCGCCTCCGCCCACCTGCGAGGCGCGCAGGCTACGCGATCACGGGTTCGTGTCCCGGCGCTGCCTAGCCTCTGCGTCGGTGGGGTCGCCGGTGGGGGTGGCCCTCGAGTGTGGGGAGTGCGGGAAGTGGCACGCGAGCTGTGTTCGGTCTGTGGTGAGACGCGCCTCGACGGCTGGGCCGTGTGCCCGGCGTGCGGGCATCCCTACGAGGAGCCCGACGACGACTCGGGCCGCGACGACCACGATGACGAGCGCGGCGACGATGACGACGTCGACGAGTCGTGGTGGCGCGCCTGACCGCCCCCGACCGAGCAGAGGACGAAGAACGACACGACGCGTCGCCGGGTGTCCTTTGCTGGGGCGAGTCGGGCGTCAGACGGTGGGGACCCAGGTGCCGTGGAAGCCGAAGGGGACCCGCTGGGGGAGCGTGACCGACGCGACCGGGCCCGATGCGAGGTCGGTCGCGTCGAGCACGGTGAACGCGCTCTGCTCCGTGCGGCGGTCGTACACGTAGGTGAGCAGCCAGCCTTCGTCGGGTCCGGCGTCGT
>DASUMP010000034.1:0-13068 GCA_036277635.1 Acidimicrobiia bacterium
ACACCAGCGCGGCGACCGCCGCGACCGTCGACGTACCGGAGCCGCCCTTCGGCGACCAGAAGCACACGAGCATCCCGTCCTCCCGGGACCGGCGCGCCGGCGCTGCAGACGAGCGGGCGCGCGCGAACTGACCCGGGGAAACGGAGGGGGGAGCGAGCGGACCGTACCGGTGGCGACCGTTGCTCGTCAAGGGCGCGCCGGTCGATCTCGGTGCACCGCGGCCCACGCGACGCGTGCCGAGCCGGGCGACCGTAGGCTCTCGCGCGATGCAAGCGGCGTTCTTCGATCTCGACAAGACGATCATCGCGAAGAGCTCGGTGATCGCGTTCGGCAAGCCGTTCTACCGCGAGGGTCTGATCTCGCGGCGCACGATCGCGCGCGGGATCTACGCGCAGTTCGTGTACATGCTCGTCGGCGCCGACGAGGAGAAGATGGAGCGCATGCGCGAGGCGATGCTCGCGCTCACCAAGGGCTGGGACCAGCAGCACATCAAAGACATCGTGCGCGAGACGCTGGAGGCGGTCCTGTCGCCGATCACGTACGCGGAAGCGCTCGAGCTGCTCGAAGAGCACAAGCGCGCCGGCCGCAAGACCGTGATCATCTCCTCGTCGCCGGTCGAGGTCGTCGAACCGCTCGCCGACTTCCTCGGCGTCGACGCGACCATCGCGACGCGCGGCGAGATCGACGCCGACGGCAAGTACACGGGGCGACTCGACTTCTACGCGTACGGTCCACACAAGGCCGACGCGATCCGCGAGCTCGCCGTGCGCGAGGGCCTCGACCTCGCCGGCTCCTACGCCTACTCCGACTCGGTCACCGACCTCCCGATGTTGGAGATGGTCGGGCACCCGGTGGCGGTGAACCCCGATCGCGAGCTCGCCCGCATCGCGCGCGAGCGCGAGTGGGAGGTGCGCGTGTTCCAGCGCCCGGTCCGCCTGCGTGACCGCATGCCCGCGCCGTCGACCGGCCAGACGATCGCCGCGAGCAGCGCGCTGGCGGCCGTCGGCACCGGCGTCGGGCTCTACCTCTGGCTCCGCCGGCGCGCCACGACCGCGCGCACGTGACCGACCGCGTCACCCTCGCGCACCTCCCGACACCGGTCGAGGAGCTGCCGCGCTTCGCGAGTGCACTCCACGGCGGACGCGGCCCGCGCATCCTGATCAAGCGCGACGACCAGACCGGACTCGCGCTCGGCGGCAACAAGACTCGCAAGCTCGAGCGTCTCTGCGCCGACGCGCTCGCGCGTGACTGCGACGTGATCGTCACCGGCGGCGGTGTGCAGAGCAACCACGCACGCCAGACCGCGGCGGCGGCGGCGCACCTGGGCATCGAGTGCGCGCTCGCGCTGGCCGGACGCGCGCCGGAGACGCCCAGCGGCAACCTGCTCCTCGACCACGTCTTCGGCGCGACCATCGAATACGCGGATGCGCCCGGCTACTACGACGCCGAAGCCGCCATCGAACAGCTCGCGGCGCGCCTCGCCGCCAGAGGACGGCGCCCGTACGCGATCCCCGTCGGCGGCGCGTCGACGCCCGGCGTGCTCGCCTACGTCGACGCGTGCGACGAGGTGCGCGCGCAAGGCGTCGACGTCGACTGGATGTTCGTCGCCGACGGCTCCGGCGGCACCCACGCTGGGCTGCTCGTCGGCCTCGGCGCGGGTTCACACACGCGCGTCGTCGGGGTCGACGTCGGCACCCGCCCCGACCTCGTCGACGCCGTCCCGGCGCTCGCGCGCGCCGCGGCGGAGGTGGTGGGGCGTCCGTGGCACGACGACGTGATCGTCGACACCGCGCACGTCGGCGGCGGCTACGGCACGCCGAGCGACGCCGCGGTGGAAGCGATCACGACGGTGGCGCGCACCGAGGGGATCGTGCTCGACCCCGTGTACACCGGCAAGGCGATGGCCGCGCTGATGACGTTCGTGCGCGACGGCAGCATCGGTCGCGACGACACCGTGCTGTTCTGGCACACGGGCGGGGCGCCCGCGTTGTTCGCGCCCCGCTACGCGCGCCTCTTCAAGGACTGAGCGCCGCCTCGGAGCGGCGGATCAGGCCTCGCGGACCTTGTACGCGACGAGGGCGCCGAGCGCCGCGAGCAGGACGAGGAGCAAGAGCTTCTTCATCGGGTTCCTCCGATGGCCGGGGTCTCGTGGCCGAGCCTACCGAGTGGGTCGCGCCGCTGCTGGCGGGCCGTCTGGCCGCGTCCACGCGACGTTCCGTAGCGTGGCGCCCGGAGGTGAACGGGGTCTGGTGGCCCCCCTCGTCTTCAAAACGAGTGGGACGGGTCACCCCCGTCCGGTGGGTTCGATTCCTGCCACCTCCGCCACGCTCGACCCGGTGCACTACCCCAGGCCGCGGCTGTCCTGCTTCAGCGCGGTGTCGACGCACAGCGCCGCCGCGATCACGAGGCTGCGCAGCGGCTCCTCGAGCGGACGGTGGATCTGCACGACGTAGTTGTCGGCAGTCGTGAACATCGTCTTCGCGAGGCCTTCCCACGTCTTGGTGATGCGCGCGACCTCGGTGCCCGACGCGTCCTGCACGTTCCAGTTCCACGCGCGCCAGTTCTCGGCGTTCAGCGACGCGATGTCGTCGCCCCCGGCCGACAGGCCGAAGCGGATCTTGCCGATCATGTTGCGCTGCACGATCTCGCCGACCGGCGAACCGTCGGGCCGCGTGATCTGGAAGCGCGACTTCATGATCTTGCGCGGCCGAGTGAGCACGAGCCGCGGCTGGTGCTGCGCGTCGCGGATCTCGTAGTGGTGCGTCATGAACTGGTCGAGGCTGCTGACGAAGCGGGCGACCTTCTTCAGCGTCGTCTGCCCGACCTGCGCGACCGAGCCGATCTCGGTGCCGTGTTGATCGAAGACCTTGTACTCGTTGGTGAGCTCGATGAGCTTCACCTTCTGGTTCACGACGAGCACCGGCTCCGCGAACAGGTCGCCGGCGCCGGTGCCCCCGTTCGTGGCACCGGCGCGGGCGACCTGGTCCTGGATGCGTTGCGCGTCGCGCCCGGCGTCGGGTGCCTGCCACTCGCTCGACGGTTCGTTGATCGGCGTGTCGCTCATGGCGACGACCGTACAACGGCCGCGCTCAGACGCAGAGGTTCTGGGCCGAGTCGAGACCCCGGCTGCACAGCGAGCGGGACCTGCCGCTCACCACGAACCAGCCCGCTTCGCCCATCTGCACCGCGAGCTCCTGATCGACGCCGCTGACGGAGTCGTCGGGCCACCGCCGGTAGGTGATCTCGACGATCGCGTCGAGGGTGCTCTGCTGGCGCACGTTGACCCGGATCTCGATCGGCACGTCGCCGCTCACCTCCGCGATCGTCCGCGCCGCGACCGCCTCGCCGGCCGCCTGGGGCGACTCCGAGCCGAAGCCGGTGTTCACCGCGTCCATGATCGCCTGCCACTGCGCGCCCTCGAGCGGAGCGAACGCAGTGGCGAGCACGCCGTCGTCGAAGATCGACGAGTTCGTGGCCACGGTCGTCGGCGGCGCGGTGGGCGGCACCGTCGTCGGCGGCACCGTCGTGGTCGTGGGCGCTGCGGTCGTGGTGGTCGGCGCGTCGGTCGTGCTCGTCGACGTCGCGTCGGGCGGGTCGACGCCCACGTCGAGACCTTCGTCGTCGGAGCTCAGCGCGACCCCGGCACCGATCGCGACCACGACGACGAGCGCCGCCGCGGCTGCGAGCACCGGCCCGCGTGACACGAAGCGGTTGGGGCGCCCGTCACGGATACGGTCGAGTGCGTCGGGGCTGGGTTCGATCGCGCTCGCGTACGCGCCGAGCGCGTCGCTCACTCGCGTCTCGAGCTCGTCGTTGCGGTCGTCGCCGTTCATCGGTGCCCCTCCAAGCGCGCGGCCAGCGAGGCCATCGCGCGACTCGTGTGCGACTTGACCGAACCCGCGGAGATCCCGAGGGCGGACGCGATCTCGGCTTCCGAGAGCCCCGCGTAATACCGCAGCACGACGCACTCGCGTTGCCGTTGGGGCAACCGGCGCACCGCGTCGACGACGGCGCGCTGGTCGTCGTGCAGCACCGCCCCTTCGTCGGCACCGGGCGCGTTCGTCGGTGTCGGTCGGTACCGCATGGCGACCACGCGCCGCCGCAGACGCGACCGCGCCAGGTTCAAGACGATCGAGCGCAGGTACGCCGGCGCCGATCCTTCGTCACGCAGCGGCCACCGCTGGTACAAGCGCGCGTACGCCTCCTGCACCAGCTCTTCGGCCTCGGCACGTTCGTCGACCAGCAGCGCCGCCACCCGCAGGAGCGGTCGGTAGTGCTCGTGGAACAAGGCCACGAGCGCCTCGTCCCGGTCCACGACCGGCAGCGGCACGGCATCTGCGGTACTCACGGTGACCATCATCACCCGTACTGACGCCCACCTTGCGTCCCGGTTGTCACCGATCCCCACGTCCGTTGAAGATCCTGCCCGACATACGCAGAATTTCGGTTCAATGGACGGGTGGAGACGCTGAGGTTCGAGCCGGTGACGGCAGCGCGGTGGGGCGATCTCGTGGAGCTGTTCGGGCCGAACGGGGCGTACTCGGGTTGCTGGTGCATGTACCTGCGCGAGTCGGCGAAGGACTTCGACGCGCTGTGTCCGAACGGCGGAGCCGGCAACCGCGACCGCTTGCGCGAGACCGTCGAGTCGGGGCGGGTGCCGGGCCTGCTCGCGTTCCTCGGGCCGCGACCCGTCGGGTGGGTGTCGGTCTCGCCGCGCGACGACTACGTGCGCGTGCTGCGCAGTCCCGTGCACAAGCCGATCGACGACGAAGCCGACGTGTGGGCCGTCGCGTGCTTCTTCATCGCCAAGGACATGCGCGGCGAAGGCATCGCCGACGCGCTGCTCGACGCGGCCGTCGCGCACGCGCGTCGCCAAGGCGCGCGGATCGTCGAGGGGTACCCGATCGATCCCGGCGACGCGCGGCGACCGTCAGCCGAGATGTGGCGCGGCTCGGTCGATCAGTTCACGCGCGCTGGCTTCGAGGTCGTTGCCCGCCGCAAGCCGGCGCGTCCGATCGTCCGCCTCCACTGCGGGGCGGGGTGACGGATCAGACGGCGAGGAGGTCGCGGGCGCCGGTGTCGGCGGAGGGGTGACGCAGCTTCGACATCGCCCGGGCCTCGATCTGGCGGATGCGTTCCCGGGTGAGGTTGAAGTACTCGCCGACCTCTTCGAGCGTGCGCGGCTCGCCGCGGTCGAGGCCGAAGCGCAGCGCGAGGATCTGCCGCTCACGCTCGTCGAGCGGGGAGAGCAGCTTCTCGATCTCCGCGGGCAGCAGCGCCGTCGCCGCGACTTCGAAGGGCGACTCGGCCGAACGGTCCTCGACGATGTCGCCGAGCTCGGCGTCGCCGTCTTCGCGCAACGGCTCGGAGAGCGACAGCGGCTCGGCTGCGAAGCGCAGCGCCTCGGTGACCTTGTCCTCGGGCATCTCGACTTCGGCCGCGAGCTCGGAGAGCGTGGCCGGACGGCCGAGCTTCAGCTCGAGGCGCGAGCGCGCCTTTTGCAGTCGCGCCAGCGTGTCGCCGGCGTGGACGGGCAGTCGGATGGTGCGCCCGGTGTTCGCGATGCCGCGCGTGATCGCCTGGCGGATCCACCACGTGGCGTACGTCGAGAACTTGAAGCCCTTGCGCCAGTCGAACTTCTCGACCGCGTGCATGAGGCCGAGGTTGCCCTCCTGGATCAGGTCGAGGAGCGGCAGGCCCGAGGCCTGGTACTTCTTTGCGATCGACACGACGAGCCGCAGGTTCGACTGCACGAACGTGCGCTGGGCCTCGTCGCCCTCACGGGCCACACGACGCAACTCGCGCTTCTTCGCGGGCGTGAGGTTCTTGGGGGGCTCGACCAAGACCTCGCGCGCAGCGTTGCCGGCCTCGATCTGTTGGGCGAGCCTGACCTCGCCCTCCTTGGTGAGCAACGGGTACTGGCCGATGTCCGTGAGGTAGAGCCGGACGAGGTCCTCCTCGTCCCGCTCGACACGCTCCTTCGCCAACGAACGTCCTCTGTCCGGAAGGTGACTGTGGATATGCCGGGCGAACGCGGACCGGGTCCTCCCCCGTGACCCTTCCCCGTGCATGGTTACGATACCGGCGCCGTCAAGACACCTTTTCCACAGACCCCCGGCTTTGTCCACAGGGGGTCGGAGCAGCCCGGCTCGCAGGAGAACCACCCCACGATGAGCGACGACCTCGAGCTCGCGGTGCTCACGTGCCGCTTCGACGCCCGCGCCGGCGGCGAGGACCAGCTGAGCGCCGTCCTCGCCCGCTACGTGGTGCTCACCCGACACGAGTCGGCCTGCCGGAACGTCGACCTGGTGCGCTCGGCCACCCACGGTGGCCGGTTCTTGGTGATCGAGAAGTGGGACTCGGCCGCCGACGTGCAAGCGCACCTCGACGGCGAGCTGATGGCCGGCATGGCCCGTGACGCGGTGCCGCTGCTCGCCGCGCCGCCCGACATCGACCTGTACGACTCGGTCTCGGCCCACGACCTGGCCTGAGCGAGCCCCGGACGCGTCGAGGGCCGGGGGTGAACCCCGGCCCTCTCGGCGAGCTGAAGGCTGTCGTGGCTATTCGTCGTCGAGGATCGTGATGGTGCCGAGTGCCCTCGACAGCGAGAGCCCGAGGTTGGTGCCGCCGTCGGCCTCACGCAGGTTCGACAACACCACCGTCACGGTCTCCGAACCCTCAGGGTCGAGGTCGGGGAACAGCTGCACCGCGATCACCTTGTAGACGGGGGTGAACCCCGTCGCGAGCGCCGGGCGCCAGCGCATCGTGCGGACCGTCCCTCCCAGGTCGTTGCAGTCGGTCCCCAGAGGTGCGTTGCCGTACACGGCCTTGGCGCACGTCGCGGTGCCGCCGACGACGATGTAGTCGACGAGCACTTCCTCGTTCACGGCCTGCGAGAGCGTGACCCCGAGCTGCGCGACCCGCTTGTCGACGTCGCCCTCGACGATGCTGATGTCGCCGATCGCCATCGCGGGACCCGAACCCGGATCGTCGTCGATGATCGTGCCGGTCGCGACCGAACGTCCGAGGTTCACGCCGCCGGTCGGGTTGGCGAGCGTGACCGTCAACGTCTCGTCACCTTCGACATCGGCATCGGGATAGACCGGAACGGAGACGACCTTCCGCACCACTGTCGTCCCCGCAGCCAGCCGCACTGGGAACTTCACGATCTTCGTGACGCCCGGGTTGCGGTAGTCGATGCCGGGGTCCTGTCGCGTGAAGCCGGTCGCGGATCCGTTGGCGATCGTGTACTCCGCGGTCACTTCGACCGGGCTGTTCCCCGTGAGCGTGACCGAGAACTTCAAGTGGCGGACCTTGTCGACATTGCCCTCGACGACCGACGCGTCACCGATCGAGATGTTCGGCTTCGGCGGCGGCGGAAGCGTCGTCGTGGTCGTCGGCGCCTCGGTCGTCGTCGTCGGCGCCTCGGTCGTCGTCGTCGGCGCCTCGGTCGTCGTCGTCGGCGCCTCGGTCGTCGTCGTCGGCGCCTCGGTCGTCGTCGTCGGCGCCTCGGTCGTGGTCGTCGGCGGGTCGCCGGCGATCGTCGTCGAGAGCACCGTGCTCGGGGCGCCGCACTTCACGCGCGCAGTCACCGTTCCGCCGAGCACCCGCACCGTGGTCTGGTAGTCGGCGAGGGCCAAGCCGGTGGCGACGTCGATCGCACCCGTCTGCGGGTTCGTGGTCATGGGCGTGCCCGCGGTGGCGTTCGCGGTCACGTTGAACGTGGCGCCCGGCCACTGGACGATCCCGCCGCCGACGACCGCGTTGGGCGCGGTCATCTGCAACCAGTTCTGGGTCGTGCTGACGGACACGGTCGTGTCGGCGCTGCCGCCGACCTTGACCGCGGAACCGGCGACGACCGTGCCGCCGAACACCTTGATCCGCACGACGCTCGACGCAACGTCGGTGATGTCGTACGGGGTGGCGTTCACTTCGATGTTCGCGGGCACGAGCTGGTTGCGCGCGGGCACGGTCACCTGGAACACCGACCCCGGCGGCACGTAGTCGGGCGCGGTCACGACCATGTCGTCGATCGGCAGGACGATGCCCTCGGAGAGCAGCGCGTTCGGCGTGGTCGCCGGGTCGTACGCGTTGCACACGTAGTTGACCGTGGCCGCGCCGGCGGATCCGCCGAGCACGAGGGTCAACGAGGCGACCGTAGCGACCGCGATCGTGACTGCGATCCCCTGGACGCGCCGCGCTTTGGATCCGCGAGCGTGCGTGGCATTGCCGAACCCCATCGAGTCCCCCTCGTGTCGTCACAGCGCGAACGACGAACGCGTCCGACACCCGGAACGTGACTGGCGTCCCGGCCGCGAGTCTTGCCACCGCGTCGGGGCTGGTCAACCACCTCCTGCCAGTACCGCGCTGCGCGACAACTGCGCGCGGTGCGTGCCCGGCTAGGGGCGCTGGCGGAGGAGGTCAGCGGCGACGCGCGCTGCGGGTCGGTCGCTCGCTCCGGTCTCCTTGCACGCCTCGCGGATCCCGGCCCACGTGACCGTGTCGGCGGCCCAGAGCCGGTCGAAGACGGCGTCGGCGACGTCGGTGAACCCGTGCTGGAGTCGGTAGTCGTAGAGGCGGCGCTGCCGGCGCGTGGGGACGCCGAGACGCTCGGCGCGCCCTTCGCTCCACGCGTCCCACGCGGTGCGCTCCGCCAACGTGAGCTCGGCGTCGGCAGGCGCGTCGGCGAAGTCGGGACCGAGACGATCCTTCGCGCGCAGCAACGCGATCACGAAGTCGAGCCGCGAACGATCGGCGGAGAAGTGACGGGGTCGCGTCACGTCTTCGAGGTTCGCGCCCGAGATCCAAACATGGGCGCGTCCGTCGACGACGTCGGCCGAGCACCCGACCAACGGCGCGAAGAGCTCCTCGTCGACTTCGACGACGACATCGACGTCGGTGGGGAACCCCACGAGCGCGGCGGCCTCTTCGACGACCGCCACGACCTCGGCCGCGTCGTACTCGACGAGCGAGAACTGCTCCGGCAGGAGCGTGATCCGGGCCATGGGCTGCTCGCGCTAGTTGGTGCCGATGAGGGCTTGGCTCGCCATCCGGCGCGCCTCTTCGGTGGCCTGCGCGGAGACCTCGGCGATCTCGTCGTTCTCCTCGTCGGTGAACCCGGCGAGCTCGCGGAACCGGCGAGCGAGCTGGATCGGGTTCTCGTCGGTCTCGCCGCGGAACCCGCCGAGGCTGAAGAGCTTGTCGACGGTGCGCTGGAACTCGAGCGCGCGCTCGAGGCGCTCCGGGTCGTTCGCGGTGAGCCGGCGCAGCCAGTCGGAACCCATCTTCACGTGGGTGACCTCGTCGGCGAGCATCCAGTCCTCGCAGAACTCGAGCACCGGGTCGCCCGACTCGTGACCGAACTCCTTCATCGTGCTGAAGACGTCGATGGCGAGACCCTCGAGCGCGCGGTTCACGCCGGTGAGCCGCAACACGGGGTCGGGGTTGCACGCCGCTTGGTAGAGGAAGGTCGACTCGGTGTACTCGCCGATCTCGCTGCCCATGTGGTCGCCGAGCTTCACCGAGATCTCGCAGTGACGCGACTCGTCCCAGCACTGGCGCGCCATGTCGAGCTTCAACGCGAACGGCGCCTGGTCGTCGTCGAAGTCGTAGCAGGTGCGACCGGCGCCTTCGAGCGCCTGGATCTCACCGACGAAGATGCCGTGCATCAACGAGCGCGAGCGCTCGGCCGCCGCGGGACGGTCGACGGCCATCTTGGCCGGGCCGGTGTTGCGCGCGGCGACGCGCGGTCCGCGTGGGTCGTGCACTCGGGCGAGGATGTCGCTGCGGACGAACCGTTCGTCGCGAGCGAGCTCGCTCTCGGGCAGCATCTTCTTCACGGACGTGACCTCCTACGGAGCCTGTGTCCCCAGGCTATCCGGGCCGGCGATACCCCCCGCACGTACCACGAGCTGCTCCAGCTCGGCCTGGCGGCGCGAGGCGCGCTCTGCCTTGTCGGCCGTGTCGATCAACGACTGGAGGAGCATCTCGCCGTCGCGCCAGTCCTCGAACTCGTCTTGCAGGATGAACTTGAGCGACCGGATCGTCGGCGCGTCGGTGATCGGGCTCGTGCCGTTGAGGTGGTACGTGTACGCCGCGATGAACCGAGGGATGAGCACCCGGTACACGCCGACGAGCTTCTCGATCGTCAGCTCCGGCGCCTCGGGTTCACGGATCGCGTCCATGAACGCGACGAACTCGTCGTTGGCCGGCTCGGTGAGGCGTTCGGGGTTCATCTCCCGCAGCTCGGGGAGGCGTTTGTGCCACAGCTCCGCGTGCCACGCGTGGTGATACGTGTGCCGGCCGAGCACCATCTTCACGTCGAGCTCGGGAACGGTCGCGACCCAGCCGCCGAGCACCTCGAAGAGGCGCATCTCCGCCCACTTGTAGTTGCCGACGCGGCGTGCGGACTCCTCGACCGAGAACAGACCCGGGAGCTCGCGACGGTCCCACGGCGCGAACGCGGCGCGCGCGGTGCTCATGCAGGATCCTCCTCGGAGGTGGTGGACGGGGCGCCATTGTCACCGGGTGGCTCCCCGGGGGTCAATCCGGCGCGCCAAGCGCGCGACTCCGCGAGGAGGATTCCGCCGAGGATGATCGTCGCGCCGACGTACCCGGACACGCCCAGGCGCTCGCCGACCGAGTACCCGACGACGCCGGCGACGACGGGCTCGAACAACAAGATGACGGCGGCTCGACTCGGTTCCACGAAGCGTTGACCCCACAGCTGCACCGTGAACGCACCGGCGGAGCAGACGATGCCGGTCACGAGCACGGCGACGACGACCAGCGTGTCGATGTCGCCGATCCCCTGCACGGAAGAGAACGGCAGCGCGAGCACCGCGAGCACCACCATCTGCGCGGCGGTCAGCGCGACGGGTTGGAAGCGCTGCGAGTACTCGCCCCCGAGATACACCCAGATCCCGAAGAACAGGGCGCATCCGACGGTGAGCGCGTCGCCGGTGTTCATCGACAGCTCGGCCCCGGTGAGGAAGAACAACCCGACCACGCACACCGCGATCGCCGCGAGCACGTTGCGCGGCGGCACGCGGCGGCGGACGACCGTCTCCACGAGCGGCGTGAACACCACGAAGAGTCCGGTGATGAACGCGGAGTTCGAGGTCGTGGTGCGCTCCAGCCCCGTGTTCTGGAACCAGTAGCCGATGAAGCCGACCACACCGAACAGCAGCGCGGCGCGCAGGAACGAGCGACCGGTCTCGGCGTCGCCGACCGGGCCGGGTCGACGCCAACCTTGTGCGATCGCGAACGGGAGGAGCACCGCGGCGCCGACCGTGAAGCGCAAGAAGATCAGCCCGACTGCGCTCACCCGCTCGAGCGCGTCCTGCACCAGCACGAACGTCGAGCCGTAGGCCGCGGTCGCGACCACGAGCGCGAGCTCGGGCAACAGGGGGCGGCGCGTCTCCCACGCGTCGGTCGCGACGCGCGTCATGGGCGCGTCCTCGGTCAGCCGGGCCAGCGGTTGGTGATGGGCAACCGCCGATCCTTGCCGAACGCCTTCGGGGAGACGCGCACTCCGGGTGGCGCCTGGCGCCGCTTGTACTCGTTCGTGTCGACCATGCGCGCGACACGGCGCACGAGGTCGGGGTCGTACCCGGCGTCGATCAGCTCCGAGACCGAGCGATCGGACTCGATGTACTCCTGCAACACGGGGTCGAGCACGTCGTAGGGCGGGAGCGAGTCGCTGTCGAACTGGTCGGGGCGCAGCTCGGCGCTCGGCGGCTTCTCGATGATCGCTCGCGGGATCACGTCGCGCCCCGCACGTTCGTTGCGATCGAGCGCGAGCGCGTAGCAGAGCGACTTCGGAACGTCCTTCACGACCGCGAACCCGCCCGCCATGTCGCCGTAGAGGGTGGCGTACCCGGTCGCCATCTCGCTCTTGTTGCCGGTCGTGAGCACGAGCCACCCAAACTTGTTCGACAGCGCCATGAGCAACGTGCCCCGCACCCGCGCTTGGGTGTTCTCCTCGGCCACATTCGGTTCAGTGCCGGTGAAGACGGGTGCGAGCATCTCTTCGAACGCGGCGTGGGCCGGCTCGATCGGGATCGTCAGGAGCCGGCACCCGAGGTTCTCGGCGAGCACCGCCGAGTCGTCGAGGCTGCCGGCACTCGAGTAGCGCGACGGCATGCGCACGCCGGTGACGTGTTCGGGGCCGAGCGCGTCGCACGCGATGGCGGCAACGAGCGCGGAGTCGATCCCGCCCGACAACCCGATCACGACATCGGTGAACCCGTTCTTGTGGACGTAGTCGCGCGTGCCGAGCACGAGCGCCTCGTACACCTCGCGCACCGGGCCGAGCGCGGGTTCGACGCGCGGCGGGGGCGCGTGGTCGAGCAAGTGCGCCTCGGTGACCGGCACGACCGGCAACGCGTGCGCGCTCACACGACCGCGCGGGTCGAGCAAACGCTTGCGGAACGCGGGGCGGACCTCGATGTCGACGACGAGAAGATCCTCTCGGAACTGCGCCGCGCGCGCGACCAAGTCGCCGTTCTCGTCGAACACCAACGAAGCACCGTCGAACACGAGCTCGTCCTGCCCACCGACGAGATTCGCGTAGACGACGGGCACCGAGGCGTCGCTGGCGCGCGTCGCGAGCATCGTCTCGCGCTCGGCGAGCCGACCCGCGTAGTACGGCGACGCGTTCAGGTTGACGAGCAGCTCGGCGCCGCCGGCGGCTTGGCGCGCCGGCGGTCCGTCGGGGCTCCACGCGTCTTCACAGATCGACACGCCGACGCGCACGCCGGCGATCGAGAACAACGGGCCGTCGTCGGCGCCGGGCGCGAAGTAGCGCTGCTCGTCGAACACGCCGTAGTTGGGGAGCAGCCGCTTGCGGTACGTGCCGTGGACCTTGCCGTGGGCGAGCACGGCGGCGGTGTTGAACAGGTCGCGCCCCGCCTCGGGGTACCCGACCACCGCGACGCAGCGTCCGGTGCGCACCGCCAGCTTGTCGACGGCCTCGCCCGCGTGCGTCACGAACGACGTCCGGAGCAGCAGGTCCTCGGGCGGATACCCGGTGACGGTGAGCTCCGGGAACACGACGAGGTCGGCGCC
>DASUMP010000035.1:0-6169 GCA_036277635.1 Acidimicrobiia bacterium
GCACCGGCGCGCGCTCCCCGGGGGCGGCAGAACGTTGGATCCGAACGTACGGCGCGAGCGGCCGGCGCCGACCTGGCAGCAGGGCTTCGGCGACGGTCTCTCCCAGGCGGTGAGCCTCGTGGTCACGCCGTTGCTGTTCGCTCTCCTCGGCGCCGTCCTCGACGGTTGGCTCGGAACCCGCCCGCTGCTCACGATCGTGCTCGCGGTGCTCGCGGTCTGCGGGATGTTCGTGAGCACCTACTACCAGTACCGAGCGCGCATGGACGCCGCCGACGAAGGGCAACCGTGGGCGCGGAACCGGTAGACACGTTCACCACTGCGATCGCAGGCGGTGCGATCGAGTCGCAGATCGCCGCCGACATCGCCCGCCACGCCCTGTACGTCGCGCCCGCCGTCGTGGTGATCGGCGCGGTCTTCGCCGGGACCGAGGGCGCGCTCGGCGCCGCGGTCGCGTTGCTCGTCGTCGCGCTGAACTTCTTGGGTTCGGCGGCCGCGCTGGGCTGGGCGGCCCGCATCTCGGCGGCCGCCGTCGCGACCGTCGCGCTCGGTGGTTACGTCGTGCGCCTCGGCGTGATCACCGGCGTCGCGCTCGCGGTCAAGCAGCTCGACGCCGTCGACTTCCCCGTGTTCTGCATCGTCCTCGTCGCGACCCATCTCGGGTTGCTCGTCTGGGAGCTCCGTTCGGTGTCGCTGTCGCTCGCGGCACCGGGCCTGCGCCCGCGCGTGAAGGAGTAGCGAGTGCTCGCCGAGTTCGAGTTCCCGCCGATCAGCCACCTGTTCGTCTGGCCCGACATCGCGCTGAAGGACACCGCCTTCGGCATCAACAAGGTCGTGCTCGTGATCTGGCTGTCGAGCGCGCTGACGTTGCTGTTCTTCTTCGCGGCGTCGGCGCGCGCCCGGAAGGGTTCGCTCGTTCCGAGCGGCGTGCAGAACGCGGCCGAGGCCGGCTACGACCTCGTCGAGCAGAGCATCGCGGTCGAGGTCATGGGCCACGACGGCAAGAAGTGGGCGCCGTTCCTGAGCGCCCTGTTCTTCTGGATCCTCTTCGCGAACCTCGTCGGGCTCGTGCCGATCATCCAGCTCCCGGTCGCGTCGAAGATCGCGATCCCGATGTTCCTCGCCCTGCTCATCTGGGTGCTCATGATCTTCATGGGCTTCAAATCGCAGGGTCCGAAGTACTTCACCAACGCGATCTTCCCGCCCGGCGTGCCGAAGGCGTTGTACATCCTCGTCACGCCGATCGAGTTCGTGTCGAAGTTCCTCGTGCGACCGTTCAGCCACATGGTCCGTCTCTTCGCGAACCTCATGGCCGGTCACATCCTCCTCACGACGTTCGCACTCCTGACCGCAGCGTTGTGGCTGGCGAAGTGGAACGCGGTGTTCCTCCCGTTGCCGCTGTTCATGGGCATCGCGATGTTGGGTTTCGAGCTCCTCGTCGCGGTGTTGCAGGCCTACATCTTCACGATCCTCGCCGCCGTGTACATCGGCGAATCCCTCCATCCCGAGCACTGACCCGGGCGATCCCAAGGAGCACTCCCACTGTGAACACCCTCCTGACCCTCGCGCAGACCACGGGCGACATCGAGGGCGGTCTGCGAGCCGTCGGGTACGGCCTCGCGGCCGTCGGCCCCGGCGTCGGCATCGGCTACCTGGTCGGCAACGCCGTCCAGGCGATGGCGCGCCAGCCCGAAGCGGCGCCGATGGTCCGCACGACGATGTTCCTCGGTATCGCGTTCGCCGAGGCGCTCGCGCTCATCGGCTTCGTCGTCACCTTCCTCTAGTCCGATCACCACAAGCACGAGGAGCACACGCGCCATGCAGACGCGCACGCGACTGGTCGGGCTCGTCGCCACGGCCTTCGCTCTCACGCTCGCCGTCGGGACGCCGGCGTTCGCGGCCGAGGGCGAGGTCAAGGGCCACGCCGAAGAGGAGTGCATCCACATCCTCGAAGACGGGGGCGAGATCGACGACTGCCAGGAGTCGCCCAACCCGATCCTGCCCGAGACCAACGAGATCATCTGGGGCTCGATCTCGTTCTTCGTCGTGCTCGGCCTGCTCGCCAAGTTCGCCTTCCCGGCGATGAAGACCGCGATGGCGGCCCGCGAGGAGCGCATCCGCGCCGACCTCGAAGGCGCCGAGCAGGCGCGCGCCCAAGCCGACACCCAGCTCGCCGACTACCAGGCACAGCTCGCCGACGCGCGGGCGGAGGCCGGACGCATCATCGAAGAGGCGCGTCAGGCCGCCGACCAGGTGCGCCGCGACCTGATGGCGCGTGCCGAAGCCGAAGCGTCGGAGCTGCGGGCCCGAGCCGCCGCCGACGTGCAGCTCGCGACGCAGCGGGCGATGGCCGACGTGCGGCGTCAGGTCGGCGACCTGTCGATCGAGCTCGCCGAGAAGATCGTGGAGCGCAACCTCGACCGCGACACGCAGCGGGCGCTGATCGACAGCTACATCGACCAGGTCGGGAGCTGACGCGATGGCGGGCGACCACATCGACGCCTACGCGGAGGCGTTGCTGCGCATCGCGCAGGCGGAGGGTCACCTCGGCGAGGTGGAAGACGAGCTGTTCCGGTTCGCGCGCATCATCGAAGGCAACGACGACCTGCGCATGGCGCTCTCCGACCCGACACTGCCCGCCGAACGGCGCATGGCGGTCGTCGAAGAGCTCGTCGGCGCGAAGGCGATGCCGCAGAGCACCGCGATGGCGTCGTTCGTCGTCGGCATCGGCCGCGGCCACGACCTCCCCGCGATCGTGAACCGCTTCGTCGAGCTCGCGACCGCGACGCGCCAGCGCGAGGTCGCCGAGGTCCGCTCGGCGGTGCCGCTCGACGACACGCAGCGCGACCGGCTGGCCGCCGCGCTCAGCCGGGCCACCGGCAAGCAGGTAGAGGTGCGGGTGATCATCGACCCGTCGGTCCTCGGCGGTGTCGTCGCCCGCATCGGTGACACGGTCATCGACGGCTCGGTGCGCAACCGCCTCGAGCAGCTGAAGGAGCAGATGTAGATGGCGGAGCTCACGATCAACACCGAGGAGATCGCGGCCGCACTGCGTCGCCACGTCGAGGGCTACCAGCCCTCGATCGAGCGGGCGCAGGTCGGACGGGTGCTCGAGGTGGGCGACGGCATCGCGCGCGTCAGCGGGCTGCCGCACGCGGCGGTGAACGAGCTGCTCGAGTTCGAGGGCGGCACGCTCGGCCTCGCGCTCAACCTCGAAGAGGACACGATCGGTGCGGTCATCCTCGGCGAGCCCGACTCGGTCGAGGAGGGCATGGGTGTCACCGCGACCGGCCGCATCCTCGACGTCGCGGTCGGCGACGGGTTGCTCGGCCGGGTGGTGAACGCGCTCGGTCAGCCGATCGACGGCAAGGGGCCCATCCCTCAAGACCACATCCGCCGCCTCGAGGTGCAGGCGCCCGGCATCGTCGGCCGCAAGCCGGTGCACGAGCCGTTGCAGACCGGCATCAAGGCCATCGACGCGATGACGCCGATCGGTCGCGGGCAGCGCGAGCTGATCATCGGCGACCGCAAGACCGGCAAGACGACCGTCGCGATCGACACGATCCTGAACCAGAAGGGTCAGGGAGTGAAGTGCATCTACGTCGCGATCGGCCAGAAGGGCTCGACCGTGGCGCAGACCGTCGCGACGCTCGAAGAGCACGGCGCGATGGAGTACACGGTCGTCGTGAGCGCGCCCGCCTCCGACCAGGCGGTGTTCAAGTACATCGCTCCGTACTCGGGCTGCGCGATGGGTCAGCACTGGATGGAGACCGGCGACCACGCGCTCGTCGTCTACGACGACCTGTCGAAGCAGGCCGAGGCGTACCGCCAGCTGTCGTTGCTCCTGCGCCGCCCGCCCGGCCGTGAGGCGTACCCCGGCGACGTCTTCTACCTGCACTCGCGCCTGCTCGAGCGCGCCGCGAAGCTGAACGACGAACGGGGTGCGGGTTCGCTCACCGCGCTGCCGATCATCGAGACCAAGGCCGGCGACGTCTCGGCGTACATCCCGACCAACGTGATCTCGATCACCGACGGCCAGATCTACCTGGTCGACGACCTGTTCAAGTCGGGCGTCCGTCCCGCGGTCGACGTCGGCATCTCCGTGTCGCGCGTGGGTGGCGCGGCGCAGACCAAGGCGATGAAGTCCGTCGCTGGAACCTTGAAGCTCGACCTCGCGCAGTTCCGCGAGCTCGAAGCGTTCGCGACGTTCGGCTCCGAGCTCGACGCGGTGTCGCGCGCGCAGCTCGACCGCGGTGCGCGCCTCGTCGAGCTGTTGAAGCAGCCGCTGCACTCGCCGATGCCGGTCGAGGAACAGGTCCTCGCGATCCACGCCGGCACGTCGGGCGTGCTCGACGACATCCCCGTCGCCGACGTGAAGCGCTTCGAGATCGAGATGCTCGAGTACTTCCGCACCCGTCGCGTCGACCTGCTGGAGCAGATCCGCACGACGGGAGCGCTGCCCGACGCCGACGCGCTGGCGCAGGCGATCGCCGACTTCAAGGCCGGCTTCGCCACGACCGACGGCAGCGGCGCCGCCGGCACCCCCGACGTCTCGGCGCTCGACGCCGAGTCGGTCGGTCCCGAGCAGTCCGACGAGACGCTGCGCACCGAGTAGCGGGGGAGAGCGGCACACCCATGGCCGGAGGCCAGGAACGCATCCTGCGGCGACGGATCCGATCCGTCCAGGCGACCAAGAAGATCACGCGCGCGATGGAGCTCATCGCCGCGAGCCGGATCGTCAAGGCGCAAGCGCGGGTGCACGCGGCCGTCCCGTACGCCGACGGCATCACCGAGGTCGTGCGCGACCTGCAGGCCGCAGGGGCCGGTGGCAACAACCCGCTGCTCGTCCCGCGTCCGGAGATCCGCCGCGTCGCGCACGTCGTGATCGCCGCCGACCGCGGCCTGTGCGGCGCGTACAACTCGTCGGTGATCCGCGCCGCGGAAGCCGAGATGCGCGATCACGCGCAGCTCGGTCGCGACTACTCCCTCGTGACCGTCGGCCGGAAGGCAGAGGGCTACTTCCGCTTCCGCAACTTCCGCATCGACGCCGCGTTCTCCGGCTTCACCGAGAGTCCGAGCTACGAGGACGCACGCGCCGTCGCCGGTGCGGTCGCGGGGCGGTTCCAAGCCGGCGAGCTCGACCTCGTGCAGCTCGTGTACACGCGGTTCGTGTCCGCCGGTCGCCAAGAGGTCGTGGTGCGGCCGTTGCTGCCCCTCGACCAGGACGACTTCGCCGGCGGCGACGGCAAGCCCGCGCCGGGAGCGTCGGGCGCACCCACCGCCGACTACGAGTTCGAGCCGACCCCCGACGCGATCCTCGACGCGCTGCTGCCGCGCTACGCCGACGCGCGCGTCTACGCGGCGTTGCTCAACGCGGCGGCGTCGGAGCACGCGGCCCGTCAACGCGCGATGAAGGCCGCGACCGACAACGCCGAGGAGCTCATCACCACGCTCACCCGCGTGATGAACCGGGCCCGCCAGGACGCCATCACCACCGAGATCATGGAGATCGTCGGCGGTGCCGAGGCGCTGCGCGCGTCGCAGGGTCACGACGACCCCGGCGTCGACGCCAACTTCTTCGAGTCCACGTCCACTACTGCCTGATCGGTAGGAGCACCATGACCGCCACTGCGGAACCCGTCGCTGCCCTCAAGGACGGCCGCGTCGTCGCGATCTACGGCCCCGTCGTCGACGTCGAGTTCCCGCCCGACGCGCTGCCCGAGATCAACCAGGCGCTCGAGGTCGACATCCAGCTCGAAGGCGAGACGATCGTCGTCACCGCCGAGGTCGCGCAGCAGATCGGCGAAGGGCGCGTCCGGGCCGTCTGCCTCAAGCCCACCGACGGACTGAAGCGCGGCGCGACCGTCCGCAACACCGGCGCGGGCATCACGATGCCGGTCGGCGAAGGCACGCTCGGTCACGTGTTCAACGTGATCGGCGAGCCGCTCGACACGACGGTCGACCAGCTCACCGGCATCGAAGACCGCTGGGAGATCCACCGCGACGCGCCGCCGTTCGACGAGCTCGAACCGAAGGCGCAGATGTTCGAGACCGGCATCAAGGTCATCGACCTGCTCGAGCCCTACGTGCAGGGCGGCAAGATCGGCCTCTTCGGTGGCGCCGGCGTGGGCAAGACGGTCCTCATCCAAGAGATGATCCGGCGCGTCGCCGA
>DASUMP010000036.1:0-6588 GCA_036277635.1 Acidimicrobiia bacterium
GCGTCGGGCTCGTCTGCCGCTCGGGGTTCCCACGCGGCGCACGCGTCGTCGTCGCGATCGCGCTCTCCGACAGCCACGTCGTGGCCCTCGGCACCGTGGTGGGGACGTCGACCGACGGCAAGGACCACGTGGTCCACGTCATGTTCGACGCCATGCGCGAGGCCGATCGCGAGCTGCTGCACCGGTTCGTGCTCGACGCGACCGCCGGCGCGTCCGTCCCACCGCAGGGCTGACGGCGGATCGGGCGCTCGCCCGCCGGGCACCGCCGGTCTGACGCGAACGGACCACCCCGACCGGGACCTCCGGCCCCCGCGCGAGCGGTCCGTTGCGGGTACTTCGCGGCGCAACCTTCGTCGAAAGTGAGGTTCACGAGGTTCCGTGATGCGGCGGGACCCGGAACCGAGGGGAGCCCCCCGTGAAGAAGTTGTTCCCGATCCTGTTGGTCGTGCTCGGTGTCGTGTTCATCGGCGCCAGCGCCTACACCGTCACCCGCGGCTTCGACGCCAAGGACCAGGTCCGCGACGAGCTCATCGCGCAGGACATCACCACCCCCGAAGACGCGTCGATCCCGAACGCTCGGGTCGACGACCCCGCCACCGCGAAGTCGATGGCCGACATCATCAACAAGCACTCGCTCGAGGCGACCGGCGGAAAGACCTACGCCCAGCTCGACCGCGAAGACCCGAACCGCCCGACCGCACTGACCGCGGCCAACCTGCGGACGAGCCTGTACACGTCGGTGATGGCGTTCAACGTCTCCGACCTCGTCATCGGTGTCGGTCTCATGATCGGTGTGCTCGGTGTGGCGCTCGCCGGTGTCGGCATCGCCCTCGGCGCCCTGGTCATCCCGTCGCTCGCCCGGCGTGCCCACGTGCACCCGGTCATCGACGAAGTCCCGGCTGCACCGCTGCCGGCATAGCTCCAGCCCACGCGGCTTCGGCCGCACAAGTCCCCCCAGCAGTGGCGCCCGGCTCCGGCCGGGCGCCACTCGCGCGCGGTGGCGGTCACGCGAGCACGGTACGCAGCACCGCGCTCGCCGCATGGAACCCGGCCATGCCGTGCACGCCGGCGCCGGGCGGGGTCGACGCGGAGCACAGCCAGAGCCTCGGGTTCGGCGTCCGGTACGGGCGCATCGACACGGTCGGTCGGAACAACAGCTGCAGCCCGGAGTGCGCACCCGCCGCGATGTCGCCACCGACGTAGTTGGCGTTCTCGGCCTCGAGGTCGGCCGGTGATCGCACTGCGCGCGCGGCAACGACATCGCGGAATCCGGGGGCAAAGCGCTCGATCTGGTCCTCGATCGCGCTCGTCATGTCGAGCGTCGAGCCGGACGGCACATGGCAGTACGCCCAGAGCGTGTGCTTCCCGACGGGCGCGCGCGTCGGGTCCGCAACCGACTGCTGCGCGACGAGCACGAACGGGCGCTGCGGGTGCCGGCCCGCACCCACGTCGGCCTCGGCACGCGCGACCTCCTCGAGCGTGCCCCCGACGTGCACCGTGCCGGCGCGCCGCGCCGGCACGTAGGTCCAGGGCACCGGCTCGTCGAGCGCGTAGTCGAGCTTGTACACCCCGGGCCCGTGCCGGAAGCGCTCCAGTCGCGCGCGGTAGCGCGCGGGGAGCAGATCGCCGGCGACGCGTACGAGCGTGCGCGGTGTCGTGTCGAACAGCACGACTCGCGACGGCGGCACGTCGGCGAGGCGGGTCACGGGGCTGCTGGTCTGCACGACGCCGCCGAGCTCTCCCAGGTGCGAGACGAGCGCGTCGGTGAGGGACTGGGTGCCGCCGCGCGCCACGGGCCACCCGACGGCGTGCGCGGCAGCGAGCAACACCAGGCCGAACGAGGCGGTGAGCGGACGGGTCAACGGCAAGATCGCGTGCGCGGCGTTGCCCGCGAACAGGGCGCGGGTCGTGTCGTCGCGAAAGGCACGCGTCGCGAGCATGTGCGCGGGGAGCAGCGCCGGGATCCCGAAGCGTGCGAGCGCGAACGGATGGCGAGGCATGCGCACGACGGGGCCCAGGAGATGGTCGACCAGCGCGGGCCACCGATGTGCGATCCCACCCACGAGCCGTCCGTAGCGCGCACCGTCGGAGCCGAGGCCCGCAGTCGTGGCACCGAGGTCACGGTGGGCGACCGCGCCGCGCCCGTCATCGAGCGGGTGGGCGACGGGGATCTTCGGGTGTACCCACTCGAGGCCGTACCGGTCGAGCGGGAGGGACGAGAAGAACGGTGAGCCGGCACCGAGCGGGAGGATCGCCGCGCACAGATCGTGCACGAATCCCGGAGCGGTGAGCTCGGCCGAGCGCGCTCCGCCCCCGGCGGCGTCGGCCGCCTCCAGCACGAGCACCGACCGGCCTGCACGCGCGAGCGTGATCGCGGCGGCGAGCCCGTTCGGGCCCGCTCCGACGACGACGGCGTCCCACTGCTCGGCGCTCACGCCTGCATGGTGTCAGCGCCGGGAGCCGGGCTGGTGGCGCGTCGCGGCGCGATTGTGGTTCGCTCCGGGCGACCGTCGATCGAGGAGCAACCGTGACGTACCGAGTCGTCCAGTGGAGCACCGGCAACGTCGGCCGTCACGCCGTGCGGTTGATCGCCCGCCACCCCGACCTCGAGCTCGTCGGCCTGTGGGTGCACAGCGACGACAAGGTCGGTCGCGACGCGGGCGAGCTCGTCGGCATCGAAGCGCTCGGCGTCGCGGCCACGAACGACGTCGACGCGTTGCTCGCGCTCGACGCCGACTGCGTCTGCTACACGGCCACGGCCGACCTGCGCCCCACCGAAGCGATCGCCGACATGGCGCGCATCCTCGCGTCGGGGAAGAACGTCGTGTCGAGCTCGGTCGTGCCGCTGATCTACCCGCCGCACGTGGAGCCGGGGCTGCGCCAGCCGCTCGAAGACGCGTGCGCGACGGGCGGCGTGTCGTGCTTCACCTCCGGCATCGACCCGGGCTGGGCGAACGACCTGCTCCCGCTCGTGCTCACCGGCCAGTGCGAGTACGTGGATGAGCTGCGGGTCATGGAGATCGTCAACTACGCCACGTACGCGCAGCCGACGGTGCTGTTCGACACGATGGGCTTCGGCAAGCCGCTCGACAGCACGCCCCTGTTGCTGATGCCCGGCGTGCTGTCGTTCGCGTGGGGCGGTGTCGTGAAGGTGCTCGCGGCGGGGCTCGGTGTCGAGATCGACGAGCTGCGCGAGGTGCACGAGCGCCTACCCGCGCCGAAGGACATCGACCTCGGCTTCGGGATCGTCGACGAGGGGACAACCGCAGCGATGCGCTTCGAGGTGCAAGGTGTGGTCGGCGGGGAGGTGCGCATCGTGCTCGAGCACGTCACGCGCCTCGACGACGCCCTCGCTCCCGAGTGGCCGCAGCCGGCCGGCCACAGCGGCTACCGCGTGCGCGTCACCGGCAACCCGTCGTACACGGTCGACGTGCAGATGATGGGCGACGACGGCGACCACAACACCGGCGGGCTCGTCGGCACCGCGGCGCGCCTCGTGAACGCGATCCCCGCGGTGTGCGCAGCGCCTCCTGGTCTGTTGAGCGTGCTCGATCTGCCGCTGGTGCCCGGCCGCGGACTCATGCGGCCGCGCTGAACCGTCTTCATCGCTCGAACCCCCTCGCCGAGGAGCCCGCCGTGCGCGCCGCGCTGCTGACCGACTACCAGGCCCCGCTCGTCGTCGCAGACGACGTCGACATCGACGGCCCGCGTGCGGGCGAGGTGAAGGTGCGCATCAGCCACTGCGGCGTGTGCCACTCCGACCTCTCCGCGGTCGACGGCGTGTTCCCGCTCCCGCTCCCGGTGATCCTCGGACACGAGGCGGCGGGGATCGTCGAGGAGGTCGGCGCGGGTGTGCGCGCGGTCGCGCCGGGCGACAAGGTGGTGCTCGCGGCCAACCCGCCGTGCGGTCGGTGTCCGGGCTGCGCGCGTGGCGAGTGGGGCACCTGCGTGCGCGCGAACGACTTGTTCTCCGCGTCGCTCGGCGACGGCTCGACGCGACTGTCGCGCTCCGGCTCTGTCGTGTACCGCGGTCTCGGCGTCGGCGCGTTCGGCGAGTACGTGATCACTCCCGAGACGGGCGCGGTGAAGGTCGCCGACGACACGCCGCTCGAGGTCGCGTGCGTCATCGGCTGCGCGGTGCAGACGGGCGTCGGGTCGGTGCTGAACACCGCGCGCGTCGAAGAAGGATCGACGGTGCTCGTGGTCGGGCTCGGCGGTGTCGGCATGTCGGTGGTGCAGGGCGCGCGCCTCGCGGGCGCGTCACGCGTGATCGTCTCCGACCCGATCGCCGAGCGCCGGGAGGTCGCGCAGCGGCTCGGCGCGACCGACGCGATCGACCCGACCGGCACCGACGTGCCCGGCGCAGTCCACGCGCTCGTCGACGGCGGCGTCGACTACGCGTTCGAGGTGGTCGGTCGCTCCGCGCTCGTGCAGGACTGCATCTGGTCGACTCGTTCGGGCGGCACGACCGTGATGGTGGGGGCGATGGGGCTCGACGACCCGCTCGTGATCGACCCCGCCGTCGTGTTCGGCTCCACCGAGCGCAAGCTGGTCGGCACGCTGCTCGGGAGCAGCAATTCGTTGCGCGAAGTCCCCCGCCTGCTCGGGCTGTGGCGGGCCGGTCGCCTCGATCTCGAGGCGCTCATCACGACCCGCCGCCCGATCGCCGAGGTGAACGAGGCGTTCGCCGATCTGCGGGCCGGCGTGGGGATCCGGACCGTGCTGTCGTTCTGAGCGGACCTGTCCGCTACCCTGCTCCTCGACGGGGACGGCACGCGGCCGTCTCGCATGTGAAAAGAGATTGTCTTGGCTACAGGTACCGTGAAGTTCTTCAATGCAGAGAAGGGCTTCGGCTTCATCTCTCGTGAACAGGGCGACGACGTTTTTGTCCACTTCTCCAACATCCAGGGGTCGGGGTACAAGACGCTCGAGGAAGGTCAGCGCGTCGAGTTCGACGTGGCGCCCGGCCGCAAGGGCGAAGAAGCCCAGAACGTGCGGGTGATCTGACTCGTCAGATCTCTGCGATCTGATCTTCCGAGCTTCGCTCGGGACGAGAGGCCTCCGGTTCCGTACCGGAGGCTTTTTCGTTCCCCTGTTTGGCCAGAGAGTGCCGCTGGGCGGGCACCTTCTGGCCAAACGCAAGGGTGGAACACGGCGACGCGGTCCGGCGTTGGACCGACGAACCCCGACGAGGAGCCAGCCATGGCGATCACCCGGCTCAACCACGCGGTGCTCTACGTGCGCGACGCGCAGGCATCGGCGGAGTTCTACGAGACCGTCCTCGGGTTCCGGCGCCTGCCGATCGGCCCCGAGGGCTGGACCGGCGCCGTGTTCATGCAGGCGCCCGACTCCACGAACGACCACGACCTCGGTCTGTTCTCGGTCGGCACCGAGGCGAGCCGTCCCGCACCCCGCAGCGTGGGCCTCTACCACCTCGCGTGGGAGGTCGACACGCTCGAGCAGCTCGAGCAGATCGCCGACCGGCTGCGCGGCGCGGGTGCGCTCGTGGGTGCGAGCGACCACGGCACCACGAAGAGCCTCTACGGCCGCGACCCCGACGGCATCGAGTTCGAGATCGCGTGGGTCGTGCCGAAGGAGCTGCTCGACGACGCCGCCCTCGCGGCCCGCTCCACGATCGGCACGCTCGACCTCGCCCGTGAGCAGGCCCGCTACGGCCGCGAGACGCCGGGCGGGATCGGCATCTCGCAACCCGCCTGACGGGGCCTTCGGCACTGGCCCGGCCCTCGAGCCGGGATGCATCGTCGAAGCAACGCGTCCGAGGGAGGGTCCCCATGCCGAGTCGCGACGTCGTCGACGAGTTCCTCGCCCAGCGCCACGTGGCGTTCGTGGGCGTCTCCCGCAACTCCAAAGAGTTCGCCAACTCCGTGTACCGCCACCTGCGTGACACCGGCCGCACGATGTACCCGGTGCACGTGACCGCCCCCACGATCGAGGGCGACCCCGCGTTCCGCACGCTCGCCGACGTGCCCGAACCGCTCGACGGCGTCGTCGTGATGGTGCCGTCGGCGGCGATGGTTGCCGTCGTGCAGGACGCGATCGACCGCGGCGTGACGCGGGTGTGGCTGCACCGCGGCCTCGGCCAGGGACCCGTCCCGACCGAAGCCGTCGAGCGGTGCCGGGCCCACGGCGTCGCCGTCGTCGACGGCGCGTGCCCGCTGATGTTCGCCGATCCGGTGGGGTCGTTCCACAAGGTCCACCGCTTCTTCGCCCGGCGCCGCTTCGCCGCCTGACCTTCAGCGTCGGAGCACACCACTCCCCTGTTTGGTGAGAATGTGGCGCTACGCGCCCACATTCTCACCAAACACCGCAGGGGGACGTTCGCATGGCCACGCTCTCGTCGAAGCAAGAGGAGCTGTGCGCCCAGACGCGCTGGGACTTCTCCGATCTGCGCGCGCTGTTCGTCAACTGCACGCTGAAGCGGTCGCCCGAGGTGTCGAACACCCAGGGCCTCGCCGACATCTCGATGGAGATCATGCGCCGCCAAGGCGTGCACGTCGACGTCGTGCGCGCGATCGACCACGACATCGCGACCGGCGTGTGGCCCGACATGACCGAGCACGGCTGGGA
>DASUMP010000037.1:0-15725 GCA_036277635.1 Acidimicrobiia bacterium
GACGAAGACGACGAAGAGGAAGAGCCCGCGCCCGCGGGCACCGACCTCTGAGTCGGGGTCGCACCGCCGCGTCGCGCGCGTCGCTGGTCAGTCGGTGCCGACGAGCACCCCGGCGGCGGCGAGGTCGCCGAGCACTTCATCTACGTCGTGGCGCACCACCGCGGGGTCGGCACCGAAGCGGTCGGCGAGCCGCGCCGCGATCGCGGCGGCGTCGCCGGTGCCGTCGCACGCCTCCCACACCGCGCTCGCCGACCGGTTGAGGTGGTGGGCGCGCCGGGCGGCGTCGTCGAGGATCGCCACCTCGCCGTCGAGGCGCGCCACCACGAGCCCACCGCGCGGACGCGGTCGGTCGCCGCGGCTGGCGTCGGACGCGATGGTCTCGACGCGGTGGTCGGGCGCCGGGGTCGGCTCCTGCGCGAGGAGCGCCGAGACTCGAGCGCTCGCGACGTCGAGCGGGCCGGGCCGGAGGCGGTGGCAGGCGCAGCGCGCCGCGAGGGTCGCGAGGTTCGCGAAGCCGCGCGCGCCGAGCGTGCCGAGGTTGAACGACTGTTGCGCGAGGTGCACGAGCATCGCCGCGCGCGAGAGCGGTTCGTCGTGGGTGGGCGCGCCCGCCTCGTGGTCGATCGCGAGGACCAGGACCGGGCGGGCCGCGCCGGTGGCGACGTCGGCGCGCAACCACGCGGGGGCCACCTGCACGCTCCCGTCGGGCGCCGGTGCCGCGGCGCCGAGCGCGGTCGCGACCGCGTCGGGGAACAGCGGCGCCGCGCCCACCTCCAGCTTCAGGGGCTTCGGGTAGGGGGCGACGATCCCGGCGGCCGCGTCGAACGGCACCGCTTCGTCGGTGAGGTAGTCGTGGCCGTCGGCGACGAGCCGGGCCGTGAGCGTGGTCTTGCCCGCCCCCGATCCGCCGACGAGCAGCACCGCCCGCCCGCCGGTGGCCACCGCACCGGCGTGCACGAGCACCGCGTCGTCGACGCTGGCGACCGCGCGCTGGTTGACCGCCCACGCGATCGTGGGCACGAGCAGGGCGTCGTCGGCGTCGACGAGCAACGGTTCATCGTCGAGTGCGAGGTGCACCCGACCGCCGAGCGGACCGTCGACGACGAACCGGTGGATCGGCGTGCCGGCGTCGGCCGCGACGACGTCGAGTCGGCACAGCGCGTAGAGCTCGGCGAGGAGCGCGCCGACGCGCCCGTCCGCGGCGTCGACGACGAAGCGGAAGCCGAGGGCCTGGAAGGTCACCGGCGGTGCGGGCTCGGGCGCGACCGGCGCGGCGCGCGGCTCACCGGTCGTCGTGCAGCTCGGCGAGCGCGTCGGCGCGCGGTGCGGTGATGCACAGCAGCGCGTAGAACAGCGGCACGATCTGCATGCGCTGACGGGCGAGGATCCCGAAGTTCGAGAACGCAGAGAACGCGACGATGAACGTGAGGATCGCGCCGACGCAGTACCCGAGATACGGCGATTTTCGCAGCTCGCGTGGCACCCGTTTGAGACTCGGCCACGACAGCGCGGTCAGCAGCGCGAGGAGCATCCCTTCCACCGCCGACGCGACGAGCTGCGCGTTCGACGCCTCGAACACGAACGGCCGGTAGAACACCGTCCCGAACGCGAGCGGGAGGTCGATCGGCGTGCGGACGCGCACCGGGTCGTACTCGGATCCGCCCTGGCTCGTGCGCGAGGCCGTGTCGTCGAGGACCTCCTCGAAGCTCTCTCGGTTGATGGACTCGACCCCGAAGAACTCCTGGGTACGCGACATGACGCTCACGGCCACGACGAGCACCACGCCGACCACGAGGAAGATGCGCATCGGGCTGCGACCCTTCCCGGTGTTCAGGAGCGCGCCGAACACGAGCCCGTTCATCACGAGGATGCCGACGTGCGGCCGGACCATGGAGACGCCGTACACACCGAGCGCGACGAACAGGATGCCCGACGCGATCCCACGGGTGAGGAGGCGGGAGACGCCGAGCGCGCAGAGCCCGAGCGTGAGCATCATCCACGCGTCTTTGCCGATCGCGGAGGGCCAGTAGAGCATCGACGGCATCACGAACAGCAACAGCGCGTACTTGTGCGTGTTGGCGCCCGGCATCGCGACCTTGAACGCGCGCCAGTAGAAGATCGCACCGAGGAACGCGATCCACGAGAAGATCAGGAACCCGGTGAGTCGAGTCGCGGGCGTGATCGTGTAGAAGACGCCGGTGACCACGCGCACGAAGTTGGTGCCGACGAGCCGGCCGGGCAGGTCGGTCGCGAAGTCGAAGTGCCGGAACTGCGCCGCGAGCTCGCGCCCCGACGTGTGGTACCCGGTGGCGTCGATCGCGCCGCCGTACGCGTCGTACGCGACGCCGTAGCGGACCGCGGCGCCGATCATCTTGAGCGCGAAGCCGCCCATCACGAGCGACACGACCATGTTGTCGCGGTCGACGTCGGCGAGGCGGCGCGCGATGAACGCGGTGATCACGGCCAGCGGCGGGACGATCAGGAGGCCGCCGAGCACGTTGCGGTTGCCGGTCTGCAACGCGTAGAGCAGCGTGACGACGAAGAGGATGCCGGCGACGAAGAACGCGGCCGCGGCCCACAACGGCGTGGCCAGCTCCTGGGGGACGGCCGCCGGGCCGATGCCCGAGAGCCGGCGGGGCTCGAGGCGGCCCTGCGGCATCATCGACGGCCGGCGACTCGCCGGCGGCGGGGGCGGCTCGGGCAGTTGGAACCGGCGGGCCGGACGGCGGGGCGGCGGCGGCCGCATGCCGGTCATCGGAGGGTCCGCCCGCCGAGGCCGAGCGCGCGGCGCATCCGGCGCGCGTAGCGCCCGTCGCGGGCCGCGAGATAGTCGCCCGAGGGCACGACCATGGCGCGAACGTACGCCGCGCGGTTGCGCACGCCGCGCACCGCCCGCACTCCGGCGGCGGCCTGGAGGGCGTAGCTGCGGTCGGCGGCGACGTAGGCCCGCAGACCGGCCCGCTCGAAGCGGTCGGGCCGGTACTCGCCGGCCCAGGCGGCGATCGGGCCGAGGTCGTCGACGACGAGAGCGTGGCGGGCGAGCCGCACCGCCCGTTGCACCACGGCGCGGCACCGCCAGCGCGCGGCGGTGGCGAGCACGGCGTCGAGATCGAGGGCGCCGGGCTTGCGTCGCTGGGCGAGCTCGGCGACGTCGCGCAGCGGCACGAGGCGCGGGATCCGGTCGCCGAGCGCCGCGTGCAAGCACGCGTGCACGAACGCGTGTATCACCGACAGGCCGACGATCTCGTGACCGCCGATGCGCGCGACGAGCGGGTCGCGCGCGGCGAACAGCTCGGCGGTGTCGACCGCGAGGCCGAACGGGCCGGGGGCGAGGGTGCGGTGCAGGTCGACGTCGAGCGCGCCGATCGTGATCGCGACGCCCTTGCCGAACCGGCGGGTGAACCCGGGACGGGGTTCGTCGAACTTGCGGCGGCCGCCCGCCCCGACGAGCGCGTCGACCGCGTCGTCGAACTGCTCGCCGGGGACGAGGAGGTCGACGTCGGAGAACGACCGCCGCGCCGGGTCGGCGTAGACCGTGTGCGCGAGCACCGGGCCCTTCAGCACCCGATGCTCGATCCCGACGTCGCGCAGCGCCGTCGTGACGCCGCCGAGCAGTCGTTCGAGGACGAGATCGATGGCGAGCAGGCGCTCGTGGGCCGCGGTCACGGCGCGACGTTGCTCGTCGGTGACCGCGACGGCGCCGCCGTCGATCGCGGCGCGCAGATGGCCGACGACGCGCTCGTCGACCGCGGCGGCGAGCAACGCCGACCACTCGGGCTCCGCGAGCGGCGTCTCGACCCGCAGCGGTCGCGCGCCCCGCAGCCCGGTCGCCGCGATCCGGCCGAGCCGGTCGGCGGCGGTGCTCGGCGCCTCCGCCGGGGCGGGAGCGATCGGCGGCGCGGCGTTCCCCACGTCAGTCGGTGGCGACGAGCGCCGCGCACTCGACGAGGTCGGCGACGAGCGGGGCGATCTCGCGTTCGACGACCGCGAGCGGCCGGTCGAACCGGCGGGCGAGCAGCGCCGCGACCTCGGCGACCGCGCACGGAGGGTCGAACGCCGACCACACCGCGGCGCCGACGTCGTCGAGGCGCGCGGGGACATCGAGATCGTCGGTGAGCAGGAGCGTGGCCGTGCTCGTGACGCGAGTGAGGACGGCCGGGCTGTGCGCGAAGCGTGGACCGCCCGTGGCGGCGTCGCCCGGTGCCGCCGGCGTCAAGCCCCGGGACCTCGCGGTTGACCGAGCACCGACGGCTCGTCGGGGACCTCGACGGGTCCGGGCGCGCCGCCGCCGAACACCCGGCGTCGCAGCCGCTTGAGCGGCTTCTGGCTCTGCCCGCCGTAGCCGTATCCGTAGCCGTACCCGTAGCCGTATCCGTAGCCGTACCCGTAGCCGAAGCTGCGGGTGGTGGTGCCGATGACGACGAGTCCCAGCACCGGCGCTTCGATGCGGCGCAAGACGTTGGAGGCGTGCTGCAGGGCGGCGACGCGGGTGCGGTGCTCCCGGGCGAGCAGCAACAGCACGTCGACCTCGGTCATGAGATCGAAGACGTCGTTGGTGAGCAGGATCGGCGGCGCGTCGAGGAGCACGAAGTCGAACCGCTCGCTCGCGACGTGGATCGCGGCGCGCGCGAGCGCCACCGCTTCGGCGGGCAGCGAGTGGCGGTCGGCCGACGCGAGGAACTTCACGCCCGGCACCGCGGTGTCCTGGAGCAACGCGTCGAGGTCGATGTGGGCGGGGGCGTCGTCGTCGTGCTCGGGGACGGTGGGCGCGAGCGACGGCGTCGACTGCGTGTTGAAGAACCGGTGCAGCTTCTGGCGCCGGTAGTCGAGGTCGATCACGCACACCGACTTGCCGAGCTCGGCGAGGCACACCGCGAGGTTGGCGCACGACGTGGACTTGCCCTCGTTCGGACCCGGCGACGTGACCAGGATGACCTTCGGCTCGAGCTGGACGTCGCGCGCGTCGTCGGGGACGACGATGTCGTCGCTGCCGTTGCGGGTCATCCACATGAGCGACAGCGACGTGCGCAGTCCGCGATAGGTCTCCGCGTAGAGCGACTTCGGTGAGCTGAGCGCGAGGATCTCGTGGCGCCGGCGCTGGCTCATCCACACGTAGGGGACTTCGGCGATGACCGCGAGCTGCGCCGCCGCCTCCGCGCTGTACGGGTTGCGCACGCTGGTGTCGAGTCGGTCGAGCAGCAGTGCGAGCGCGAGTCCGAGGAACAGCCCGAGCCCGAGTGCGAGCAGGAGGCGCGTGACGCGGTCTTCGGGCGGCTGGAACGAGCCGCTCTCGGGGACGACCTGTGCGTTGGCGGGCGTGAGGACCTCGACCGGCGCGGTGTTCGGGCCTTCGCGGTTGAGGTCTTCGATCTCGCTGCGGATCCGGATCAGCGTGACGAGCTGACCGTCGCGCTCGGCCTTCGCCCGCGCGTACTCGGCGCTCGCCGGCGGCAGCATCGACAGCTGGGCGTCGTAGTTGCGGATGAGCGTCTCGACCGACGCGTAATCGCTCGTGAGTCGTTCGCGCGTCTCTTCGAAGCGACGGTCGCCGTCGGCGGCGAGATACGCGATCAGCTCGTTGCCGAGCGCGCGGGCGACGCCGGTGGCGCGCAAGTTGTCGCGGTCGGTCGCTTGGATCGTGATCGACCCCGTGGTGCTGAACGGGGTGATGCGCACCTGCGTCGTGCCGATGCGCAGGTTGCGGGCGACGTTGCGGGCCTGGCCGGTGGCGAGCGGCTCGGCCGACCACCGCACGCCGAGGTCGTCGGCGACGTTGGCGGGCACTTCGCCGTCGGTGAGGTAGAGCGCCCACCGGTCGACCTCGCCGCGTGCGACCGAACCGGTCGCGATCATCGTCTGCACCGCGCGGTAGGTGACGCTCTCGGAGGCGCGCTGCTCGGCGGGGCTCGGCAGGGTGACCCAGGCCAGGCAGACCGTGACGAGCGTCACGATCGTGATCAGCAGCCAGCGACGACGGACGAGTTGACGCAAGTAGCGCGGGTACTCGCTGATGTCCATCCGTTCCCCCCGCGGGCCCCCGTCCGGTGGGTGGCCGCGCTTCGCCCGAGATCGCTGAGTATACAGATCGTGGCAGTTCCGCCACATAGGGCTATCGGCGGGTTCACCGCCTGATTGACCGGAATTCAGCCCGTGTTCCCCTCCGGAGGGGTCGGGCGCGGCGCTCAGCCGTCGTGGCTCCAGCGGGCCTCGACGAACATCGGCGACAGCCGCACGATCGCCCGCGGGACCCGCTCGATGTGCGAGCCGACGACCTGCATCGACCCGAGCGGCTGCCACGGCGACAGCTCGTGCTTCCAGCTCGACCCGAGATACGCGGCGAACCACAAGAAGTAGCCCCCGGCCGGCAGCGGCAGGTGCGGCATCTCGAGGCGCAGGTTCGTGGCGCCGGCCTCCAGGCGGGTGTCGTGGCGCAGCACGAAGATCGGGGTCGCCGCCCCCTGGCTCACGCCGATGAAGAGGCTGACCGTGCGCTCCTCGGCCACGTGGGCGGTGCACGAGATCGTGCACAGCTCGTTCGTGGTCGGCAGGGCGCCGTCGGGCCCTTCGACGTGCAGGTCGGTGAGGAGCACCTCTCCCCGCACGTGGGCGCGCTCCTCGGCGTGCTTCTCGATCTCCTGGCGGTACTCGCCGAGCACCTCGTCGATCGTGCCGTCGGCGGCGAGACGCCCGTCGTTGAGCCACAGGCCCCGCGTCGCGATCGCGCCGACGGCCGCGAGGTCGTGGGACACGAGGATCAGCGTCGTGCCGCTCTGCAGGACCTCGCGCATGCGCTCCAAGCACTTCTGCTGGAACGACGCGTCGCCCACGGCGAGGACCTCGTCGACGATGAGCACCTCGGGCTCGAGAAACGCCGCGATCGCGAAGCCGATCCGCATCCGCATGCCGCTCGAATAGAACTTCACCTTGCGGTCGATCGCGTCTTCGAGCTCGGCGAACGCGACGATCTCGTCGAAGCGCCGGGTGATGTCGCGGCGGCTCAACCCGAGGAGCGAGCCGTAGACGGCGATGTTCTCGCGCCCCGACAGGTCGGGGTGGATGCCCGACACCACCTCGATGAGCGCGCCGACGCGCCCGCCGGTGCGCACTCGTCCGCTGTGCGGGAACATCACGCCGGAGATGATCTTCAGCAGCGTCGACTTGCCGGAGCCGTTGACGCCGACGAGTCCGATCGACTCGCCCGGCTCGGCGGTGAAGTCGATGTCCTTCAGGACCCATCGCCACGGACTCGCCTTCGCGGCGCCGCTCGCGCGCTGGCCGAGCCGCTCGAACAGGTCCTTTGCTCGTCGTTGCTTGCGCCGATCGGACCGGAACCGCTTCCAGACGTGCTCGACGGCGACCGCGCCGCTAGGCAACATCGGCGAATCCCGTCTCCATCTGCTTGAACGCGACGTACGCGCCCACGAGCAGCACCGCCGACGAACCCGCCGCGATCGACGTGTAGAGCGCGTTCGGCGCGTCGCCGTAGAGGACGCTGCGACGCAGCCCGTCGATCACCGCCGCGATCGGGTTCAGCCCGACGTAGAGGGTGCGCCACCGGGCCGCGACGTTCTCGACGCCGTACGCGATCGGGCTCACGAACAACCCGAGCTGCAGGATCAGGGGGAGCGCGTGTCGCAGGTCGCGCAAGTACACGGTGGCGGCGGACACGAACAGCGTGACCGCGGTGGTGAACGCGAGGAGGATCAGCAGGAGCGGGATCGCCCAGTACGACGTGGCCGCGGGCGCCTGCGTGTAGATGGCGAACAAGGCGAACAGCGCGAGCGTGGCGCACGCGGAGTCGACGAGGCGCGTGGCGATGCTGGCGAGCGGGAACACCTCGCGAGGTGCGTACACCTTGTTGAGCAGCGCGGTGTTCGAGATGAGGCTGGTGCCGCCGGTGGAGACCGCCCCCTGGAAGAACGTCCAGGGGAGGAGCCCCACGTAGCTGAAGATCGGGTACGCGACCCCTTCGGTGTCGATCGAGGTGACCCGGCGCAAGAACACGCTGAAGACGATCATCAGCGTGACCGGCGCGAGCAGCGCCCACGCGAATCCGAGCACGGTCTGGCTGTAGCGCGCCTTCAGCTCCCGCTCGGTGAGGCTGAGCACGACCACCCGGTCGGCCCACAGCTCGCGCATCGCGGCGCGGAAGTGGAGCGCCCGCCGGTAGCGCAGGTGCTCCGGCGGCTCCTCGAGCGCTGCCTCGTCGTTCACGTTCCCCCAACGGCTCGCGGTGTCGACCTTCCCCACGCGGCCACCGGACGGGGCATCGTAGGCGCGCCGCGCGGCGCCCCCGACCGGGGAACGGTCCGGGTCGGGCCGGTGGACGCGTAGCGTTGGCCGACCGGCTGCGTCCGCAGCCGCGATCGAGGCGCCGATGCCGACCGACACCCCCGAACCCGTCCTCGCCCCGCCGCACGCGCCCGCGCGGCGCGTCGCGCTGCTCGTGCGCATGGCGTGGTACGTGCCGATGCTCGTGGGGATGCTCGTCACGAACCGGCGCGCCGTCGTGCGCGCCGACGTCGCCCGCTGGGTGGCGGTCGTGCGTCCGGCGTGCCCGCGGGGCTGGGAGCTCGTCGCGCTCCTCGGCGGCTACCCCGAGTTCCGCACGCTCTACTGCTACCGGCTCCGGCGCGGGAACCTCGCCGGTGCCGCGCTCGCCCGGGTGCTCGCGGTCGTGTATCCCGGCGAGCGCACCTTGCACCTCGCGTGCTCCGAGATCGGCCCGGGTCTGTTCATCCAGCACGGCTTCGCCACGATCGTCGCCGCGTCGCGGGTCGGCGCGAACTGCTGGATCAACCAGCAGGTCACGATCGGCTTCGACCGGCCCGGCGCGCGGCCGGTGCTCGGCGACGGCGTGTCGGTGCACGCGGGGGCGAAGGTGCTCGGCGCGGTCACCGTGGGCGACGGGGCGCGCATCGGTGCCAACGCCGTCGTGCTCCACGACGTCCCCGCGGGCAGCACCGCGGTGGGCGTGCCGGCGCGGATCCTGCCGCCGAAGGCGCAGCGCGCCGGCCACGGGGACTGATCGGTCGGCGTGCGGATCTACTGGTACTGGCCGTTCGCGCGCCCCGAAGAGCTCGTGCTCGCCGAGTCGGTGCCGCGCCCGCACGACGTGCTCGTCGTCCACACGATCGCCGGTCGGGTCGAGCCCGGCGCGACGCGCTCGGTCGCCGACGTCGCGTCCGCCGTCGAGGTGCGGGCGACGCTGCCCGGCCACGAGACGCGGCGCGAGCGGTCGGTCGGGTGGCTCGCGTCGCGAGCGCGCACGTACCTCCAGCGGGTGCGCGCCCGCCGCACCGCGGTGGTCGCCGGTGGTTTCGACGTCGCGCACATCGTGTACCTGAACTACTTCACCGACTGGTACGCGCTGCGCCGGCTGCGGCGTTCGGTGCCGGTCGTCTGCGACGTGCACGACGTCGTGCCCCACCAGGCGCGCGTGCCGCGCCGGCTCGAACGGGCCCTGCTCGCCCGGCAGTACGCCGCCGCGACGGCGATCGTCGTGCACCACGACGCGGTGCGCGACCAGCTCGTGCGCGACTTTCCGGTGGATCGTGATCGTGTCGCGGTGGTGCCGTGGCCGATCTTCCCCGTGCGCGCGGAACCCCGGAGCGCGCCGCAGGCGACCCGTCGCGTGCTCGTGTTCGGGACGTTGCGGCGCAACAAGGGCATCGACGTGTTCCTCGACGCGACGGCACGGCTGCGCGAGCGCGCCGACATCGAGTTCACGATCGCGGGCCGCGGCTTCCCCGACGTCGAAGACGCGGTGCGCGCCGCCGCGGCGCGCGACCCGCGCGTGCGCGCCGAGGTCGGCTACGTCGACGCGGCCCACAAGGACGAGCTGTTCCGATCGGCCGACCTCGTCGTGCTGCCCTATACGACGTTCGCGTCGCAGAGCGCGGTGCTCCACGACGCGTACGCGCACCACCGACCCGTCGTCGTCACCGACGTGGGCGCGCTCGGCGTGAGCGTGCGCACCGACGGCACCGGCATCGTCGTCGCGCCGTCGGATCCGGCGGCCCTCGCGAGCGCGATCGTCGCCGCGCTCGACGACCCCGAGCGCTGGGCGGCCCGGGCCGAGCGCGCCGGCGCGATCGCGCGCGAGCGCCACCCCGAGGTCGTCGGCGCTGCGCTGCGCGCGCTCTACGACCGCGTCGTCGCCGCGGAGGTCGCGCGGTGAGCGGGGCGGGTGCTGCGAACGTGCGCGTGCACGTCGCGAGCATCGACACCGCGCCGGTCACCGAGCTGTGCATCCGCACGATGCGGCGCCTCGCCGGCGCGCCGTTCGAGCTCGTGGTCGGCGACTGCGGGTCCACCGACGGCAGCCTCGAGATGCTCGAGCGCTTCGCGGCGGCCGGGTGGTTGGAGCTCGAGGTCGCTCCGAACGGTCGGCGTCATGCCGAGTGGCTCGACCAGTGGTTCGCGTCGTGCCCCACTCGCTACGCGGTCTTCGCCGACTCCGACGTGGAGTTCCGCCGGGAGGGCTGGTTGCGCGACATGCTCGCGGCCGCCGCCGCGCACGACGCGGCGCTCGTCGCCACCCGCATCCAAGCCGTCGACGGCGTGGCGTACCGCCATCCGGTCACCGGCGCGGCGCGGCTGCTCGCGGCGCGCCCCGAGCCGTGGTTGGTGCTCCTCGACGTGGAAGCGCTGCGGGGCCGGGTCACCGCCGGGTTCGGCTACCGAGACGAGCCCGCCCCCGACGTGCCCGGCGGCAAGATCGCCTACGACGTCGGCGCCGCGTTCTTCCGCGACCTCGACGCGCAAGGCCTGCGGTGGGTCGAGATGCCGCCCGACTTCGCGCGCGCGTACCACCACTACGGCGGGCTGTCGTGGCAGCGGCCGGATCGCGGGATCGCGTTCGGACGGCGGATGAAGCAAGCGGTGAAGCGCGCGGCCGTCGAAGCGCGGCTGCGGCGCGAGCGCCGGCGTGCGGGCCCCGACACGCCCTGACACTCACCCGGTCGGACGTGCCAACCAGGCGGTGCCGTCGCGGATCGCGTCGTCGAACCCGAGGCCGGGCGGGAACGCGCCGAGCGCGCCGATCGCGTCGCGCACTTCGTCGTCGGTGAGCGTGCGCTGCCACTTGTCGACGAGCTCGCTCGTGACGCGCCGGGTCACGTAGCGCTCCCCGGGTTGGTTCGACGCCTCGACGTACGCCGCGGCTGCGGTCGAGAACTCGAGCCCGAGCGTCGCCGCGAGCGCGCCGAGCCCGGTGAGCGGATCCGACAGCAGCTCCTCGTGCCGCACCGCGAGCCAGTCGGGGTGGCGGGTGCGCGCGTCGTGCAACGCGCCGGTGAGGACGGCGTACGACATCGCGCGCTGGGCCATCCGGGGCACGTCGTCGACCGGGAGCGCGATGCCCCAGGCCCGAGCCGCGAACTCGGCGAGGTGCGCGAGCGAGTCGGGCCGGGCGCCGTGCCCGAGCTGCTTCCAGCTCGCGAGGACGTTGAGCCCGTGGCGTTCGACGACCACGACCCGCGGCGCGAAGCGCGTCGCGATCCACTCGGCCGCGAGGCACGCGTGGACCGACTTCACCACGACGTGCTGCGACGGCGCCGCCCCGAGCGGCTGGGCCAACGCGACCGCGAGGCGCAGCGCGGGGGTGACGCGCTCGCCGGTGCGGGCAGTGGTGCGGTCGCGCAGCGACGCCTGGTCGAAGAGCCGCTTGGTCAGCCGGGCCCGGGCCGAGCGCGAACGGTGACCGCCCGCGAACGCGCCCGCCCAGAGGCGCTCGTAGTCGCGCGCGACGTCGTGCGGGTCGAGGGCGAGGTGCACCGGCCGGCCCCGCTTGGCGCGCAGCGCGAACACCTCGCTGGTGCCGTCGGGCTCGTGCACGTAGCGCGTGTCGGTGCAGCGGCCGAGCGCCTGGGCGATCCACGTGGTGCCCGACCGCGGCGGGCCGACGACGAGCACGCGGGTCACGAGCGGCGAGCGTACCGGGGGCGTCGCGCCGCGACGCCGGTCAGGCGAGGACGAGGTCGGGCAGCAGCTCGCCGAGGGTCGCGACGACGATCGCCGCGGTTCGCTCGGCCGCGCGCACCGGGTCGGGGTCGTCGAGCAGCGGCCGCGACACCGTGGTCGCGCCGATCGCGTACCGCAGCACCGCCGCGCCGCCGGTGCCGAACTGGACCGGTTGACCGAGCTGCACGCCGGGGTTCCTCACGAGCACCGCGTACGCCTCGGCCAGTGCGGCGCGATCGTGCAGCTCGCCGGTGGCGTCGCGCAGCCCGAACGACATGATCGTGGCGTCGGGCCCCTCGATCGGCTGGACGCGTGGGAGGCGGGCGAGGCCGTCGAAGATCGCGGGGTACAACCGCTCGGCGAACAGCTCGCGATCGGCAGCCGGGATCGATCGCAGCCGTTCGAGCTCGGCGAGCGCGACGGCCCAGCGGGCGAGGAGCCCGAGGTTCGCGGGCTCGGCGTCGGGGAGCAGCGGGCGCAACGCCGGCGGGAGGTCGGCCGCGCTCACGAAGTCGCGCAGACCCTCGGGCAGGGTCGCGCCCGTGTCGAGCGCGGCGTGCGCGTCGGCCGCGAACGCGTCGTCGAGGAGGAGCACCCCGCAGAACGGCGGCGCGCCCATCGCCTTCGAGCCGGTGAGCGAGACCGACGCGCCCGCGCGCAGGAACGCGCGCACCTCGGCGGCGGAGCAGCGCGCCTGGGCGGCGTCGACCACGACCCGCACGTCGTCGGGGTGCCGTTCGCGCCACAGGCGGATCCAGCTCGGGTCGAGCTGGCGCAACCCGGTCTTCGACCCCGCCATCGCGTGCACGAGCACGCGTTCGCCGCACTCGATCGCGTGCTCGACGAACGCCTCCACTTCGGCTTCCACGTCGAAGGCGCGCCGCGCCCGCCCGCGCGCGTCGCGCAGCTCGACGTCGACCAGTCCGACGCGTTCGGTGCCGAACCCGGCGATCGGCGCGCCCCGCTCGACCTCGTCGCGCATCGGCGCGCGCGTGCTGGAGTGGCGCCCGCCGGCGGCGAGGAACGTCCCCGATCCGGCTTCGACCGCGCCGACGACCACGTTGCGCAGCAGCCGGTCGGTGCCGGCGAGGGTGAGCGCGGTGACGAGCGACTCGGCGTCGGTGCCCGACGCGGTGAGCACGACGCGATCGGCGGCGCGTTCGGGCAGGCCGTAGCGCTCGAGCAGCGGCCCGACGACGCGTGCGCGCAGCGTGTCCGGCGACGGCAGCGCGCCGGTGTGGTCGAGCTCGCGTTGCACCCGCGTGACGAACGCGCGGGCGTCGCCGAGCGCGAGGCCGTCGGGCGGCGACGCGGTGCACGACGACCCGCGCACCACCGGATCGAGGTCGGCGAGGGGATAGCCGTAGGCGTTGACGCTCCCGCGCGGGACTTGGCGGTCGTCGCCGCCGATCGCGAGCAGCTCCTCGACCGGGCGGGCGAGCAGCTCGCGGGCGGCCGAGGCGGGCGTGGCCGCGTGGCGCAACGCCGCCGACCAGGTGCGGGACGCGCTCATGGCGCGCTCGGTCCCGTGCCGTCGAACCGAGCGTCGAGATGAGCCCACAGCCCCCGTCTGGTCACCGACCCCCCGCCGCGCACCATGACTCCGTACGACAGTAGGGGAGCGTCGGGCGCCGCACCAGGGCCGCGTGCCTCATCGAGTGCGCCCTCGAGGTCGGCGAGGAACTCCTCGACGACCCCGGCGTGGCGCGGGAAGACGATGAAGTGGATCGACGGCGGCGGGCCCTGCGCGTCGATCGACCACCCGCGCTGCTGGAGCCCGTGGGCGAGCGCCCCGAGCGGGATCTCGTCGGAGGTCACCGCGAACACGCTCATCGGCGGCGCCCCGATCACCCGCAGCGGACCCCGTTCGGCGAGCCCCTCCTGCAGGCGCCGGGTGGTGTCGAGCACTCCTCGTACCAGCTCGACGTAGCCGGCCCGGCCGAGCGCCGCCATCGCGGTGAACGCCGCCGCCGCGGTGCCGACCGATCGGGTCCCGAGCACGCCCGACGACGCGTACGCGCCGCCCGGCCAGCCGGTGGACACGTGGTACGCGGCGTGGCGCAGGTCGTCGTCGGCGAAGAGCACCACCGACGCGCCCTTCGCGCCGTAGCCGTACTTGTGCAGGTCGACGGCGACGCTGGTGACGCCGGCGACGTCGAGGCCGAACGCGGGTGCGGCCGCCGCGCCCGCGTCGGCAAGGAACGGCAGGAACAGACCGCCGAGCGCGGCGTCGACGTGCACGCCCACGCCGCGACCGCGCAGCGCACCGGCGATCTCGGCGATCGGGTCGACGACGCCGAACGGATAGTTCGGCGCGGAGAGCCCGACGACGACCGTGTGGTCGTCGATCGCATCGAGGACCGCGTCGACGGCCGGGAGCCCGTCGTCGCCGACCGCGACCTCGACCAGGTCGAGCCCGAGGTACGCGGCGGCCTTGCCGAACGCCGGGTGCGCGGTCACCGGCACGACGACGCGCGCCGGACTCGCGGTGGAGGGCGCGCGGTCGCGGTACGCCTTGAGGGCGATCATCGTCGACTCGGTGCCGCCCGACGCGAAGATCCCGTGGCTCGTCGTGCCCGGCGCGACGACCGACGCGACCATGCCGACGACGCGCGACTCGAAGTGCGCGGCGCTCGGGAACGCGGTGTGCGACAGGGCGTTCTCGTCGGCGAACCGGGCGGCGGCCTCGCGCACGAGCGCGTGGTGCCAGTCGGGGGAGTCGTAGACGAGGCTCCACCCGCGCCCCGCCCGCCAGTCGACGTCGTCGCGCCCGAGGTCGCCGAGCAGGGCGAGCAGCGCGTCGGGGTCGATGCCGGTGGCGGGGAGGTCCATCACCGCCGCGGCCTCACCGGTACCGCCGCGGCGGGTTCCACCACGAGCCGACTTCGGCGTCGAAGGTCGGCGGCCGGAACGAGAAGCGGCCGCCGAGCACGTAGCTCGTGAGCTCGCCGAAGACGACCCGGTCGGCGAGGTCGTAGAGGTCGACGCGCACGAAGTCGGTGTCGGCGCCGAGGCGGTCGGCGATCGCGAGCATCTCGGCGAGTCCCGCGGGCGGCGGGGGTGGCACCGCGGCGCGCGGGGCGTAGAGCTCGACGTCGAGCGGGGTCCAGTCGGGGAGGAAGAACTGCTGGCGGTGCGCGCCGTAGCGGTCGATGTCGACCTGCACGAGGCGGCAGCGGCCGTGGAACACGAACAGCTTGTAGTCGTCGGGGATCGCGCCCGCGGGCGTGCGCAACAGCTCTTCGACGACGAGGCGCGGCGGCACGTGCACGTAGCCCCATTCCCGGTACGGGCCGCCGCCGTAGCGGCGGGCGAGCCACGCGTCGCCGAGCGCGCGCAGGTGCGCCCAGTCGAGGCGGTCGGGGTGGATCGCAGCCGCGGGCCAGTTCGCGCGCAGGTCGGGGAGCGTCGCCTGCGGATCGGCGGTCTCGCTGACCACCACCACGCCGCCCGACGCGTGCGCGGCCTTCAGCACGAACTCGCGGGGGAGCGCGTCGGGGTCGAGGTCGCCGGCGCGCTCGACGACCGCGTGCAGCGTGGGCAGCAGGTCGACGCGACCGAGGCGCTCGCGCACGTACTCGCGCACCGCGACCTTGTCGGAGAACGTCGTGAGCAACGCGCGGTGGTCGCGCAGCATCTTGTAGTGCAGCTTCTCGGAGAACGTGCGCGGGGCGCGCGTCGCGAGCAGCCGGCGGCGGTAGTCGATCGCGGCTGCGGTGCGGCGCACCGGCGCCGGGGTGGAGCGCAGCGCGGTGCGCTTC
>DASUMP010000038.1:0-13914 GCA_036277635.1 Acidimicrobiia bacterium
CGCGCCGGGTGGGCGGCGTCCAGACTCGCTGAGCGGCTCCGCTACGGATGGCGCAACCGGGGTACCACGGAAAGGTGAAGGCGACCGCATGAATGCCCGCCCCAGCTGGGCGAGGCGCTTCCGACCCGTCAACGAGCGCACGTGCGCACGCCCGGGATGCACCGCGCCCGCCATCACCACGCTGCAGTTCCTCCCGACGCGTCGCGAAGCACGTCTGGTCGCGCTCGATCCGGCCGGCGCGCCGGTCCCGGGAGACCGCTGCGAGCACCACGCCACGGCGGTCGTGCTCCCCCGGGGTTGGCAGCTGTGCGACGAGCGCCCGAGCGCCGCGGTGCACCCGCTGGCCAAGCGCATCGAGCACGTCGACACGCCCCCGGACGTCCCGGCGAGCAGCCGAGCCGCTCGGGCCGGCGACGCCGCGCACTCCGACCCGGAGCTCGATCGCCTCCTCGACGCCGACAGCCCCTTGCTGCGGAGAGCCTTCCGCAACTCGCGGGGGGCTTAGTCGAGCGTGGCGCGATAGCTCATCGGCAACAGCTCGACGAGCTGACCCTCGGGGTCGCGCACGAAGACGGCCGCGCCGATGTCGGTGTCGGCGAGCACCTCGCCGCCGTAGTCGGGGATCCGAGCGAGCACGGCGGGGATGTCCTCGACCGAGAGCGAGATGTGGGTCAGACCCGGCTCGTTCACCACTCGGGGGCGCGCACCCGGACCGGGACGCTGCGCGAAGTGCAACAGCTCGAGCACGAGGCCGTCGCGACGGAGGTAGCACGCGGTCATGCCGAGCGGTGGCTCCAGCCCTAACAGGCGCGCCGACGGCTCGTCGGGTGGCCGGATCTCACGTTCGACCACGAAGTCGAACAGCTCGACGTAGAACCGACGAGCGCGGTCGAGGTCGGTGACGCACTGCCCCACGTGGTTGAACACGGCATCGGCCACGGTTCGATCCTGGCACGCCTGTCGACGCAGTGTCAGCCGCGCCCCAGGACGGTGACGTCCGCCCGCGACAATGTCGACGTGCACATCACGTTCCTCGGTCACGCCGGGCTCTTCGTCGAGACACGCCACGGCTCGGTCTTGTGCGACCCGTGGTTCACTCCGGCGTACTTCGAGTCGTGGGTCCCGGTCCCGCGCAACGACACGATCGATCCGAAGCTCCTCGCTCACCCCGACTTCCTCTACGTGTCGCACTTGCACCGCGACCACTTCGACCCCGACTGGCTCGCCGCTCACGTCGATCGCCGCACCCGCGTCCTGCTCCCCGACTTCACCGTCCCGTACCTCGAACGCGCGCTGACCGAGGTCGGGTTCTCGTCGTTCGTCCGCACGCGCAACGCCGAGACGATCGATCTCGACGGACTCGAAGTGTCGATCATCGCGATGAACGCGCCCGCCGACGGTCCGCTCGGCGACTCGGCGCTCGTGCTCGCCGATGGCACGACGCGTGTGCTCAACCAGAACGACGCTCGACCCGGCGACATCCCGTTGCTGCAGCGACTCGGTCCGTACGACGGGCACTTCCTGCAGTTCTCGGGCGCGATCTGGTACCCCGTCGCGTACGACTTCCCTCCCGACGAGCAGGCGCGCCTCGCCCGAGAGAAGCGCATCAACCAGATGGCGCGCGCCCGCCAGTACGTGGAATGGGTCGGAGCGCCCCATGTGTTCCCGAGCGCCGGTCCGCCGTGCTTCCTCGATCCCGCACTCGCCCACCTCAACGACCTGCGCGACGAACCGACCAACATCTTCCCCGACCAGACCGTGTTCCTCGCCGAGCTCGCCGATCACCAGCTCACGGGGCACCTGGTCGTGCCCGGAACCCGCATCGATCTCGACGGCGCGCGCTGCACGGTGACCCACCCGAGCGCCGCCGCCGCCCATGAACCGTTCGCCGACAAGCGCGCGTACCTGGAGCGCTACCGCGCCGACTGGGACGAGTGGATGGTCGAGCGTCGCCGCGCGTGGTCCTCACACGAGCACGACGTGGTCGCGGAGCTGGCCGAGTGGCTCGAACCGTTGCTCACGGCGGCGCCGATCACCTCCGCCGGTGTCGGCGGGTCGGTCGTGCTGGAGTGGGACGACGCGCCGGGCACGGGGGTCGTGATCGACTTCATCGAGAGCCGCGTTCGGGAGTGGGCCGGCGAGCCCGCCGTGTACCGCGTGACACTCGACCGCCGCCTCGTCGCGGCGTGCATCGAGCGCCACGAGGAGGACTGGGTCAACTCGTTGTTCCTGTCGTGTCGCTTCACCGCGCACCGCGACGGGCCCTTCAACGAACACGTCATGACGTTCTTCAAGGCGCTGTCACCCGACCGCATCGCGCACATCGAAGCGAGTCACCGCGCGACGCGGCGCGCCGACGAGCACTTCGAACACGACGGATGGCGGATCCAACGTTGGTGCCCACACCGGCAGGCCGACCTCGCGCGCTTCGGCGAGTTCGACGGCTCACGACTCACGTGCGCGCTGCACCACTGGCAGTGGGATCTCGAATCGGGTCGCTGCCTCACGAGCGACGATCCCGACAAACGCCTGCACTGCGAACGCGTCGCTGACGACTGAGCGGCGTCGACGCGCTCTGTCAGGTGAGCGCGAGTACGTCGGGCTGCAACGCGCGGACAAGTCCTTCGAACCATCGTTCGATGGATCGTTCCTGGAGACGCTCCGCGCGCGACCGGGGGACGGGCACCGCCGGGGCGAACCGGAGCGACGCGGTGAGCGTCGTCGCGCTCCCCGCAGGCGTCAGCTCCCACCGCAGTACGGACGCACCCCGTGCCGAGAGCGAGGACCACACCAACAACGTGGGTTCCACCACCTCGAGCACACGTGTGCGGGTGCTGGTCCCGCGCCACACCCACTCGAACACCGACCCCGGCCGGTGCGGGCCGAGGGCGACGGCGTACGACACGTCGGGATGCCATTCGGTCCACCGCGCGATGTCGGATTGGACCGAGAACACGCGTGCTGCGGGTGCCGCGAGCTCCACGCTGCGCACGACGCAGATCTGTTCCGTCGTGGCGTCGCTCGCCGCCGCACCGCCGGGATCGGTTCGGGTGTCGAGGGTGGTCACGATCGGTCCCCTCTCCGCACGGCCGGCCGTTCGCCCGCCTGGTCCGATCACCCAGTGTCGATCACTCGACGCGCGGACCAGCGCGCATCGTGTTGCGATTCCTTGACGAAGTCTCCGTGACGAAGGGTCACACCCGATCGTCACGCGTCCGCAACACAGCGTGGTCAGGATCCCCCCCGTGACCAGCGGACTCGCACCCGAGACCACCCGATCGTGGATCGCGATGGGCGCAACGCGCGTCACGGTCGGTGACGCCGACGACGCGATCGTCCTCAGCGTCGACGGGCCCCTCGACGCCGACGGCGGACGCCTCGTGCGGGAAGTCACCGAGGCCGCGATCCTGTCCCGCAGCGACGAGCGCCCTATCGAGGTCGACCTGCGCGGCGTTGCCCGGCTCACGGTCGACGGGCTCCGAGCGATCGCCGAGTGCGCCGCGCTGGGCCCGGGCGTGCGGTTCCGCATGGGTCGCGTCGAGTCGATACCCGTCGACGACTGACGTCGTCCCCGCAGGTGTCGCGCGCCCGCACGCCGCGCGTCGCCTCGACAAGGCATCATCGCGTCCGTGGCCTCCCGAATCCTCGCCGTCGAAGACGACACTCGAATTCGCGCCGTGATCCGGCTCGCCCTCGAGGAAGAGGGCTACGACGTGATCGAAGCCGACTCCGCCGAAGAGGCACTCGAGCTGTTCGCGACGAGCGACCCCGACGTCGTGTTGGTCGACCTCATGCTCCCTGGTCGCAACGGCTTCGACTTGTGTCGAGACCTGCGGCGCTCGAGCGACGTGCCGATCATCATGGTCACGGCGCGCAACGACACCCATGACGTCGTCGCCGGACTCGAGGCCGGAGCCGACGACTACGTCGTGAAGCCCTTCGTCGTGAAGGAGCTCGCCGCCCGCATCCGGTCGTCGCTGCGGCGCTCACGGCGCACCGAGGGCGGCAACGAGCGCCTGGTCTTCGGCGACCTCGACATCCGCCCCGACGCCGGCGTCGTGTTGATGGGCGAGAACGAAGTGTCGCTCACCAAGACCGAGTTCCGCCTCCTGTGCGAGCTCGCGCAGCACGCCGGCATGGTGCTGAGTCGCGAGCAGCTCCTCGAGCGCGTGTGGAACTACGACTACTTCGGCGACACCCGGGTCGTCGACGCGCACATCCGGCGCCTGCGCACGAAGGTCGAGCGCGACCCGTCCGAGCCGGAGCACATCGTGACCGTCCGCGGCCTCGGCTACCGAATGCAGACATGACCGAGACGCCGGCGCCCGCCCGCGGCTTCGGCCGCGGCCTGCGCTTCCGTGTCACCTTCGCGTTCGCACTCTCGGGACTGCTCGTCGCAACAGTCATCGCCGCGGTCACCGACACGTTCGCGTCGCGCTATGTCGTGCGGCAACGAGAAGACACCGCCACGCAGCAGGCGTACCTCGACGCCCGACTCGTGCGCGACGAGCTCGCGGGGAGCGACCGGACGCCGAGCGACGCGCTCGGCGCACTCGAGCTGCCGAGCGGCACCGATGTGGTGCTGTTCCACGAAGGGCAGTGGTTCGCGAGCGGGCTCGCGACGAGCGAGGAGTCGCTCCCGATCGAGCTGCGCGAACGCGTGCTGGCCGGGGAGCCGCTGCACCAGCGGTTCCGGACTCGCGGCGAGCCCGTCATCGCCACGGGGATCCCGATCCCCTCGGTCGACGCGCGGTTCTTCGAGATCGTCTCGCTCGAAGAGCTGGAGCGAACGCTGGGGATCATCCGCGCCACCTTGTTGGGGGCGGCCATCACGACCACCCTCGGCGCCGCGCTGCTCGGCTTGTGGGTCGGTCGACGGGTACTGCGACCGGTCGGCGAGGTGAGCCGCGCGGCGGTGAGCATCGCCGAGGGCGATCTCGACACCCGGCTCGATCCCGGATCCGATCCGGATCTCGCGCAGCTCGCGAACGCCTTCAACGCGATGGTCGACGCGTTGCAGGCGCGGATCGAGCGCGACGCGCGTTTCGCCGCCGACGTCTCGCACGAGCTGCGCTCGCCGATCACCACGCTCGCCGCGAGCGCCGAGATGATGCAGTCGCGTCGCGCCGATCTCCCGGAGCGCTCGCAGATGGCGCTCGACCTCCTCGTCGAAGAAGTCCGCCGTTTCCAAGACGTCGTCGAAGAGCTCCTCGAGCTGGGCCGGATCGACGCCGGCGTCGAACCGCTGGAGCCGGAACCCGTCGTGCTCGGCGAGCTGCTGCTCCAGGCCGTCACCCGCCGGCACGGCGAGCTCAGCTCGTCGATCGAGCTCGGGATGGACGTGAGCACGGCTCCGTTGCTCGTCGACAAGCGGCGACTGCAACGAGTGCTCGCGAACCTGTTCGAGAACGCCGAGAGCCACGGCGGTGGCGTCGTCGCCGTCACCGCGCGGCGGGAGGACGGTCGGGCATACATCGTCGTCGACGACGCCGGACCGGGCATCCCCGATGCCGACCGCACCAAGGTGTTCGAGCGCTTCTACCGCGGGAGCGCATCCGGACGGCGCGGGTCGGCGAGCGGCTCGGGTCTCGGCCTCGCGCTCGTCGCCGAACACCTCGCCGCGATGGGCGGGTCGGTCGCGATCACCGATCGGCCCGGCGGCGGGGCGCGCGTCGTCGTCGAGATCCCGTGGCGCGCGCCGTGATCCGCGGTCGCCCCCGCCGCGTCGCCGCACTCGTTGCGTGCGGCGCGTTCGCCGTCGCGGTCGGCGCGTGCGGGGTCGAGACCGAATCAGAACCGAACACACTGCGCGCCGACGACGTCCCGTTCGGACTGCTCGACCCGTCGGCCCCAACGACGACGAGCACCACGCCGAGCGCCACGACGCTGCCGTCCGACGAGGTCGAGATCGCGCAGATCCCGGTGTTCTTCCTGGCGCCGGCCGGGCTGACGCCGTTCTCCGTCGAGGTCGCGGCGGCCCCCACCCCCCAACGCCGTCTCGACGCGTTGTTCGCCGGCCCCCTGGCCGAGTGGCGAGCGCTCGGCGTGCGCAGCGCGGTCCCGCCCGTGCTCGATCGGATCACGGTTCGCCGCCAAGGTGCGACGGCACTCGTGGAGCTGAGCGAGGAGTTCCTCGACGCACTGACGCAGAACAGCGCCAGCCCCGCGCTCGCGCAGATCGTGTACACGCTCACGGCCGCGAAAGAGGTCGCGCGCGTCAGCTTCCTGAACGACGGCTCGCCGATCGACGTGGTGCGCCCCGACGGCACTCCCGTGCGTCGCCCGGTGACACGCGCCGACTTCCCGCGCGCGTTGCTCGTCACCTGATGGTCACGAAGGGCTCTCAGAGCACCTCGCGCGTGTATCGAACGATCGCGTCGAGCTCGGCGTCGGAGAGCTCACCTGAGAACCCGGGCATGACACCCCGCCCGGACGCGACGACCGCTCGTTGATCGGCCGGATCGGGATAGCGCTCGGTCACATCGCCCGCGAGGCGAGGACCGGAAGCGCCCTGGCCGCTCAGACCGTGGCACGGCGCGCACGACCGCACGTAGACGTCGCGACCGACGTGCAAGACGGCATCGTTCGCCTGGGCGCCGGTCGGCTCGGGCGCCGCCGTCGGCTCCGGCGATCCACCGCACGCAGCTGCCGCGAACGCGGCGAGCACTGCGGTCCAGACGGTCACGGCTCGAGGCCGAGCGGCCCGCCGGATCCTCACGCGTCGCAGTCTGCCGCGAACTCCGGCGCGCGTTTGGCCGCGCCGTGTGGCGGGCATCCACCGCTGCGTGGTCCCGACTCGATTCGACGTGTGGCCCTCACCCGGTCGACCGCCCTGAGCGCATGACTCACTACAGTCACAGCGTGTCGACTGCGACGTTCGAGGCGCATCGATCCACTCCGCGGCGGGCGCGCTCCTTCGTCGACACCGTGCTCGCCGACGCCCGCGTCGACGCCACGACCCGGGAGACGGTCCGGCTGCTCGTGAGCGAGGTCGTGACCAACGCCGTGTTGCACGCCCGTTCCGCCGTCGACGTGACGGTGCGGGTGCTCGCATCGCACGTCCGCGTGGAAGTCGAAGACGGGTCGCCGGCGGAACCGGTGCTTCGGCACCCGGGCCCCAGCTCGGCGACCGGACGGGGTCTGCAGTTCCTGGACCGCCTCGCCTTCAGGTGGGGTTGGAGCGGGTCAGCCATCGCGGCGACGCCGAGCAAGTGCGTGTGGTTCGAGGTCGCGCGCGTCGGCGCCGTCCCCGCATCTCGCTGAGCGCCCTCGCGAAGACTCGAGATCCGGCGTCGCCGGCCCTGGACGCGAGAAGACCGCCGGCCCGTCAGTGACGGTACCCGGCGGTCTTTCGCGTCGCCGTCCAGGTTCGGGGTGGGGGGCCAACCGGGGCGGCGGCTCGCGCCCGGGGCGTGCCGTGGGGGGACGGCGACGCCCGGGCAGGTCGTGGATCAGGCGCTGCGACGGTGAGCGACAGCCGGGACCGGGAGCGGCCGGAGGCCGTACACCGCGAGCATCTCGAGACCGAGATCTCGCGTCGCCGGGCTGCGCAGCAAGTGCTGGAAGAACTGCACGAAGCTCATCTGTCGTTCGCCTTTCGGGTCCGGAGGCCAAGGGTCTCGGGACCGCCGTGACTGCTCGTGGTACTCGAACGTCTCCGCCGACATGTTCATTCCGTCCCGTGCGCCGGGCTCGCGTTACACCCGGCTCCGACCGTTCTTCGGTGCCACCACCGAAGCGGATTGCCCTGCGGTGGCGGCCAGCAGCTCCCGAGTCGAGAATGACGGCGTGGAACCACGCACGCTCGGCTCGATCGGATCACGCGTCGTGTTCGAGAACGACCGCGTTCGCATCTGGGTGCTCTCCTTGGCGCCCGGCGCGACGAGCGCGACCCATCGCCACGATCTTCCCCACGTGCTGGTACAGATCGCCGGCGATCGCATCGCGGTCGAACCCGAGCCCGACTCCGCCGGACCGTTCCGCGAGTACCTCGAGGCCGACGTCGTGGCCGGCATGGCCACCTACGTCGAGGCCGGCGGGATCGAGACCGCGCGCAACGTCGGCTCGGAGCCGTACCGCGAGGTCATCATCGAGCTGAAGGACGGCGCCGCGTGACCGATGCCAAGAGCCGGCGCGAACGTCGTCACGCGGTCGTCGTGCGCCACATGGAGTCGGAGAACGCACTCGACTTCGACACGACGATGGCGACGTTCTCCCACCCGCGTTACGAGCTCATCGCGACCGGTCAGGTCTTCGACGGCGCCGACGACGTGCGCGAGTACTTCCGTGCGAGTCGGGCGAGCTTTCCCGATCAGCGCAACGAGGTGCACGCGATCCACCACGCCGACGACGCGGTGATCGTCGAGTTCGATCTCGTCGGTACGCACCTCGGGCCGGTGTTCGGGATCGAGCCGACCGGACGCGAGTTCCGTTGCCGGATGACGGCCTTCTTCTTCTTCGATGCCGACGACGGCATCGTGTGCGAGCGCGTGTACTTCGACTCGTCGACGATCCTGCGTCAGCTCGGCGCCTCCTGAATACGATCCGGAGCGTGGCAGGAGCGCTTCGGGTCGGCGTGATCGGGTGCGGTCAGATCGCGCAAGCGCACGCGGCGGCGCTGCGGTTCGTCTCCGACGACGGGCTGGTGCAGGTGGTCGCCGCGGCCGACCCCGAACCGGCCGGCGTCGAGCGGTTCTCCGAGATCGTGGGCGGGGTCGCCCGCCGCTACGCGAACGGCCACGACCTCGTGGCAGATCCTCACGTCGGCGCCGTCGTGCTCGTCGCTCCGACGCGCTTCCACCTCGAGTACGTGCGTGCCGTCGCGACGGCGGGCAAGCCGTTGTTCACCGAGAAGCCGCTCGCTCCCACGTACCCGGACGTGCAGGCGATCGTCGAGATCATCCGCGACGCCGGCATCCCTGCGCAGGTCGGCTTCCAGTCGCGGCATCAGCCGCTCTACCGTCGCATCCGGACCCTCGTCCACGAACGAGAGCACGGCGCACCGATGGCCTACATGCTGCGCGACGACCAGTTCTGGCCGACCGGCGGCGTCGTGCCCGGGCACAGCGGCTGGCGATCGCAACGCGCCGAGGCCGGCGGAGGCGCGCTGCTCGAGCACTCGATCCACGCGTGCGATCTGCTCGGCTGGATCTTCGGTCCGGTCCGCCGCGTCCACGCCGCGACCCGTTCCGTGTTCGGCTACGACGTCGAAGACGTCGCGACGCTCGTGATCGAACACGAGAGCGGCGTCGTGGGCACGCTCATCTCGGTGTTCAACGGCGTGCAGCATCGCGAGGAGCGCCGGTTGGAGGTGTTCTGCGAGCAGGCGACGATCGAGATCACCACCGATTTCCTGGTGGGAGCACCCGAAGACTCGTTCTTGATCCATCGGGCGGCCGAGGAGCACGCCGAACGGCTCGACGTCGACGCGCTGCGCCGGGCGACGTGGGCCGCCGACGGGCTCGACCCCGACCGGCAGGTCTGGGTGTACCAGTACTTCGCGCATCGCGCGTTCGCTCTCGCGCTGCGCGACGGCAAACCCCCGAGCCCGGACGTCACCGACGCGCTACGCGCCCATCAAGTGGTGGAGGCCGCGTATCGCAGCGCGGCATCGGGAGCGCCGGTCGAGATCGCGGCGCTCACGTAGTCGAGCGGCGCTCACGTAGTCGAGCGGCGCTCACGCGTCGTCGGGAGCCCAGTGCGCGCGCAGATCCTCGAGCCACGGCGGATACTCGAGGGGAGGATCGGGCAACGGTTCGGCGCCGCGCTCGGCGAGCGCGCGCGAGAACGACTCGGGGTCGTCGCCCCATGACCGCGGGTCGCCGAGCATCACCTCGAAGAGCGTGCACCCGTCGGGCCCACCAACGAGCGGACCGAACGCCGCACCGAAGGGCAGCTCGATGTGCGTTCCGGCCGGACACACGCGGTCGCCGCACAACAGCTCGCCCGCGAGCACGAACACGATATGCGGGCTGAAGTGCCCGTGACGGCGCACCACCATCCCGGGGTCGTAACGCGCGTACAGCGTCAGGTATTGGGGTTCCGGTGAGAACGCCAGCCACTTCTCACGCACGAACGCGGAGGTGCCGTCGGCGTTGCGCTGCGCCTTGACCGGCTGCCACTCGACGTCGTCGACGTGGCGGAACACCGGGCCTGCCCCCTCGACGCGAGGGCTCGTCGGCGGCTCCACCTGCGCAGCGTAACGGCGCGTCGTACGTCGAGGCCGAGGTTGGGGGATCATGGTCGCTCCAGTCCTCGTTGAGGGGCGGTCGAGATGACAGAGCACGTGATCGGCCCCGCCGAGCAGCTGCCTCCCGGAACGGTCACCGGCGTCCCGGGGTGGGCGGTCGGGAACACGGGGTCACAGCTGTTCGCGGTGAGCCGGCGGTGTCGCCACCTCGCGGCAGACCTCGCGGGCGGCACGATCGACGGTGACGGCTGTCTCGTGTGCCCGTGGCACGGGGCGCGCTACGACGTGACCACCGGGCGGATGACGTCAGGCCCGCAAGGCGTCTTCGCCCGGATCCCAGGCTTCGACGTCGCCGAGCGCGCGCTGACCCACGTCTGGCCACTCCGACGCCGTCGCGTCGTGGAGCGCGACGGGGAGATCGTGCTCACCGACGGCTGAGCGACCGTCACCCGAACGCGTCGCGCGTCTGGGAACATCTCGTCGTGCCCGTGCTCGACGAGAAGGTGCGCACCACCGATGTCACGGTGCTGCACGCGTCGTGTTCCGGCGAGACGGCCGTCCCCGAGGTCGGGATCGGCTACGAGCTCGTGCGCGTCCGTCGCGGGATGTTCCGGCGCGAGATCGACGAGGGCGTCGCGGTCGTCGACGCGACCGTCGCCTACGTGAGCCGCCCCGGACAGGTCCAACAGATCCACCACGTGCACGGTCAGGGTGACGCGTCGCACATCGTGGCGTTCTCGTCGCGCCTGCTCGGCGACGACGTCGAACGACTCCCCGACGTACCGGTCCGACTCCCGGTCACGGCCGAGCTCGCGCTCCGGGGGCTCGCCGCACGCGCGCGCGACGGCGTCGACGGGTTGGCGGTCGACGAGTGCGCGGCGACCGTCGTCGGCGCGCTGATCGACTGCGTCTTGCGCCCACCACGCTCTCCTGCCGTCGCGTCGGCGCGCGCCGGCGCCGTCGACACGGTGCGCGAGGTGCTCGCGGTCGAGGTCGCGACCGGGTCGGGCCAGTCGTCGTTGTCGGAGCTCGCGCGCACCGTCGGCTACGCGCCCCACCACCTGAGTCGGATCTTCGCCGACCGCACAGGAACGACGATCTCGCGCCATCGCCGTTCGCTGCGCGTCCATCTCGCGGTGAGCCGCATCGAAGAGGGGGCGCTCGACCTCGCGGCGCTCGCGGCCGACCTCGGCTTCGCCGACCACAGCCACCTCGTGCGCGCGCTGCGCGCCGAGCTCGGGGTCACACCGTCGCAGCTCCGACGCGCGCTCGCGCCGACGCCCCGCTGAGTCTCGGCATCCGCGCGTTCAGGCGCGCAGCGCGCGATCGCGGGACACCGGGACGAGGTACACGAGCAGCGTCGCGGTGAGCAACGCACCGGCAATGAAGGGGGCGCGGAGCCCGAGCCCGTCGGCGAGCACACCACCGAGTGCGGCGCCGACCGGCATCGCGCCGTAGGCGATGCAGCGGTAGCCGGCCATCACGCGCCCGAGAAGGTGTTCGGGCACGCGCGCTTGGCGGTACGACACCGCGACGACGTTCCACACCTCGCCCGCGACCCCGAATCCGGCGAGGCCGATCGCCACGACCACGACGTTCGTGGCCGTGCCGGCAACGAGCAGCGACGCCGAGAACCCGGCGACTGACGCGAGCACCGCGGCACGCCGGCCGACCCACCCCACGATCACCGACGCGGTCGCCGCGCCCACGATCCCGCCGATCGAAGCGCCCGCCAGCGTCAGCGCGAAGGCGAACGATCCGACGCCGAGGTCGTCGCGCACGAACAGCACGATCGTGGCGAGGACGGCGGTGTGCGCGAGGTTCACGACCGCGGCACCGATGGCGAACGCGCGGATGAGTCCGTCACCCCACAGCCAACGCAGGCCTTCGCGGACATCGGCGAGGAGCGACGACTGCTTCGGTCGCGGCGCGGCGGGCGGCGTCGTGATCGCGGCGACGAGCAGCGCGCTGACCGCGAAGGTGGCCGCGTCGGCCGCGAGCGGGAGCATGAGCGCCACCGCGAAGAGCGCGGCGCCGAGCGGCGGTCCGACGAAGCTGTTCGCCGCGATCTGCGCGCCGAAGAGCCGCCCGTTCGCCGCCTCGAGCCGCTCGTGCTCCACCACGGTCGGCAGCAGCGCCTGCGACGCGGTGTCGAAGATCGTCTCGCCGACGCCCAAGACGAAGACCGTCACCGCGAGAAGCGGGAGCGAGACGACGTCAGCCGCAACCGCGGCGGCGAGCACGCCGAGCGTGCCGGCGCGCGCGACGTCGGCGACCACCATGAGCCGACGGCGATCGTGGCGGTCCACCACCGCTCCCGCGAGCAAACCGAAGAGCAGCCACGGAGCGGTCGCCGCCACGGTCACCATCGACACCGCGACCGGGTCGGTGGTCAGGTCGCGTGCGAGCAACGGCAGCGCGACGACGAGCACACCGTCGCCGACGTTCGAGATCGTCGACGCGGCGAAGAGCAGGCGGAACGCACGACCCATCCCGGCAGTGTCCGCCGGCGCGCGCGACCGCGCTTGGACGATGTTGCGCGATGCGTCCGCTACGAGCGCACGCGGGCGAGCAGCTCGGTGTACGCGTCGAGCGGCGGGACGTCGAGACCGTCGACCTTGCCGGCGTCGTCCCACCGGCGCAGCGCGATCGCGTGCTCGGACCCGGGGAGCCGCGCGAACGACGAGGCCTCCTGAGGACTCATCGGGCCGCCCTGACGGGCCAGGCTACGGACGGAGCCCGCCGAGAGCCCCCGCGCGTACGCAGGATCGACAGCGCAGAGGTACCGCTTGGCCCGGACGTGCAGCGCGACCGGTGCGGCGACGGCAGCGGGGAAGAACTGGCGCAACCAGGCCGCTCCCGTGTCCTCGTGGCGGAGGTCGCCCGCGCTCGCGTCTCGCCCGGCGTCGAGGTCGAGCAGATGCCCGACGTCGTGCAACAAGGCGGCGGCCACGACCTCGTCGGGCGCGCCGTCGCGCACGGCGAGCGCCGCCGTCTGCAGCGCGTGGTCGACCTGCGGGATCGCTTCGTCGTACGTGTTCGCTCCCCAGCGTTCGAACAGCGAGAAGATCTCGTCGATCCCGGCGTCGCTCACGTGACCGGCCGCCCTTCGAAGTCGCCGATGAGCGAGACCTGCACGCCGCCGGCACCGGCGCCCGCCGCGAACTCGGCGCGCTTCTGCTCGTAGTACGCGGCGCGCAGATCGCCCTCCGATGCCGCGTTGTAGGTGGGGTACAGCGCGCGGCGCGCCACCGACGACCGGTTGGGACCGCTGCGGTGCGGTGCGCGCGAGTGGAACCACAACGTGTCGCCGGCCTTCACCTCGACCGGCGTCCACGTCATCGCCGCGACGACGTCGGCGCGCACACAGCCTCGTTCGTCCATCGGCAGCACCTCGGCGTGCGCGCCCGAGACCACCTCGAGACACCCGTTCTCGACCGTCGCGTCGTCGACCGCGACCATGCACGACACGTGCACGTCGACGAAGCGGTACGCGGGCGCGTCCTGGTGCGGCGAGTATCCGGCGCCGCCCGCGAGCTTGTAGTTGATCTTCTCCTTGTAGAGCACCGCCGGTTCGCCGAGCAGCGCGGAGGCCACGTCGAGCATCGGACCTTCCGTCAGCAGCGCGCGCAGCCCGGCGTGGAACGGCACGAAGTTCTCGGAGCGGCACAGCTTCGGCCCCTCGTCGGTGAGCTCGCGGTAGTGGAGCCACGCACCGTCGTCAT
>DASUMP010000039.1:0-20475 GCA_036277635.1 Acidimicrobiia bacterium
CCGGGTCACCAACCTCGAAGCGCACGCGTGGCCGGAGGTGTTCCTCGCCGGGATCGGCTGGACCGCGTTCGAGCCCACGCCGGGTCGCTTCGAGCCCACGCCGGGCGACCCGACCGGCACCGGTGCGCTCGCGCCCGACGAACCCGACGTGCCGGTCACCACCGCGCCGCCGGCGACCGCGACCACCGCGCCCGGGCCGAGCACCCCCACCGACAACACCCGTCCGATCGGCGACGACGTGACCGTCGGGGGCGACGCCGGCGCGGCAAGCGAACGGTCGGCGGTGAGCAGCGTCGCGCGGGTGCTCGGAGCGATCGTCGCCCTCGCCGGTCTCGTCGCCGCGCTCGGCGCCATCGCGGTGTTCGCCACCAAGGTGTGGATCCGGCGTCGGCGTCACCACGACGACGACCCCCGCCGTCGCGTGTTCGGCGCGTGGAGCGAAGCGCTCGACCGTCTCGGGGAGGCCGGCATCAGCGTGCGTCCGTCGTCGACGCCGCTCGAGTTCGCGCTGCGTCACGCGCCCGCGCACGGCGCCGGCGCGGCGGGCCCGCCGCTGATGGAGCTCGCGTCGCTCCAGACCGCCGCGCTCTACTCCGCCGACGAGCCCGACGACGCCGACGCCGACCGCGCGTGGGTCGCGGTGGGGGCGCTGCGCGTCGCGTTGCGTCAGGGAGCGACGCGCTCCCAACGCATGGGGCGCGCGCTCGATCCGCGCACGTTGCGGGCGCGGACTACGTCGTCGGCGCGCTGAAGCGCTCGACGGCGAGCTGTTCGACGAACGCGCGCCGCTCCGCGTCGAACGCCCGCACGTCGGCGTCGAGCTCGGCGACGAAGCGATCGACCGCCACGAACAGCGCGAGCTGTCCACCCCGGAGTGCGTCGAGGATCTCGCCGTCCTCGCGACACGCCCACACACGGGAGCCGTCGGTGACCACGCGGAGACCCGCGAGGTCGTCGCCGGCCTCCGCGATCGCCGTCAACGCTGCCCGGATGCGGGCGAGCGGGAGTCCCGCCTCGACGAGCGACGCGACGACCCGCAGGGTCACGAGGTCACGGAACGAGTAGCCGTCGGGGGACGCGGGGGGCGCCACGATCCCGCGCCGCGACCAATGCTGCAGCTGCGACGTGGTGCACCCGGCGAGGCGCGCCGCCTGGGCGGCCGTGAAGCCCACCGGGCTCAGCGATCGTCGCGGCGGAACCGGTCGCGCCAGGCGCGTCCGGTGTCGCCGAAGAAGCCGCGCACACCGCCGGGCTTCATGCCGCTCGTGAGCGTCTGGATGCCGGCCCGGCCGAGCGTGCGGACGTTGCGCTCGATCACGAACACCGCGGCGAGCATCCCGACGAAGCCGAGGAAGGCGAGCCAGACGCTCGTGGAGAGGGTGAGGATCACGAACGCGAGCCCGGCCACGAACCCGAACGCCGCCCACCGGATCGTGCGGGCAGCATGGCGGTAGAGCGTCGTGCGCGAGACCTGCTCGACGAGATCCGGATCGGTCGCGTTGAGCTGCGCCTCGATCTCTTGGAGGATCTTCTGCTCTTCCTCGGACAGCGGCATGCACGTTCCCTGATGGCGCCGGCTTCGACCAGGGCGGCCGACAGCTGAGTCCGCCCATTCTCGCGCAGCCCCGGAGGGGCGACAACGCGCACGCCCGCCGACGGGCGCGTCCGCCCGGTCCCCTCAGCCGCCCCGGACCGCGGGGGTGACTCGCTGCGGCACGCCGCCGGCGGCCGCCGATCGGTACGCGGCGTCGACCAGCCGGTGCGCGGCGAGCGCGTCGTCGACATCGGGATGCCCCGTCGTCGTCGCGTCGGCGCGCAGGCCGTCGAGGAACGCCTTCGACGGTTCGGCGTAGTGCGCGACCGCCTTCGCGAACACCTCGGGGACGCTCAGCTGGTCGGCCCATCCGGGGACCGCGGCGGCGACGGTCTCCTCCCCCGACGCCGTGTGCACGTGCAGCGGCCCGAGATAGTCGTCGTCGGTCCAGAGCAGCGCGTCCTCGCAGAAGACCTCGAGGCGACGACTCGACTCGCGCGTCGTGACCTGGTGCCAGATGCTCGTGAGCGTGGCGACGACCTCGCCCGGATACGCGAACGTGACCGCGACCGCGTCGTCGATGCCTTCGTGCCCGAACCGCGATGCGACGCGCGCGGTGACGTCGTCGGGGTCGCCGAGCAACCAGCGCAGCACGTCGACGTCGTGGATCGAGTGCTCGAGGAGGGTGCCCCCGCCCGCGAGCGCAGCGTCCTTGCGCCACGTGGAACCGTAGAGGCCCTGGATCGGGAAGTACTGGTCGTCGCGCAACGTCGCACCGAGCACCGCGCCGAAGCGACCGTCGTGCACGATCTCCGCCGCCCGCGCGAACACCGGCGACCAGCGCAGCACGAGCCCGACCTGGTGCGGGACGCGCCGCAGCGCGCTCGCGACCTGCTCGCACTCGGCGAGCGTGCGCGCGAGCGGCTTCTCGCAGAAGATCGGCAGGCCGCGTGTGGCCGCGGCATCCACCACCTCGAGGTGACCCGCGGTCCACGTGCAGACCCAGACCACGTCGACCGCGTCGAGCAGCGCTTCGAGCGACGCCGCCGGTTCGCCGCCGTGGTGGCGCGCCACACGCGCCGCTCGCGACGCGTCGGTGTCGAACGTCGCGGTGAGCGCGGCGTCCACGAGCTGCGCGTCGTGGAGCTGCTGCAGCGCGTACGCGTGCACGGTGCCGATGTGGCCACACCCGACGAGGCCGATGCGCATCATCGTTCGTGATCCTTCCGGTCGGGAGTGACGAGCGAGGCCGGCCGCACCGCGCCGTCGCCGAAGCGTTCGCGGAGGCCGGCGACGGCGCGCTCGACCTGCTCCCGCCGCTCGTCGCGCGCCTCGCGCGCACTGGTGGTGTCGGCGGCTTCGCCGAGGTCGAGCGCCGCCTGCACCGCGCTCGGTGGCACCAGGTTCGACCCGGAGATGCCGAGCAGGCGGATCCCGCGCGCGTGGTCGACGCGCGCGAGGAGCTCGTGCGCGGTGCGGACGATGACGGTGCTGAGCGCGGTCGGCTCCGCGAGCGTGCGCGCGTGCGTGTGCGTCTCGAAGTCGGCGTACCGGGCTTTGAGCGTGATCGTCCGGGTCGCGAGCTCGGCCCGTCGCAGTCGCGCGCTCACCTTGTCGGCGAGCCGCACGATCTCGCGCGCGAGATCGTCGGGATCGTGCAGATCGCGCGGGAACGTCTCTTCCGCGCCGATCGACTTCGTGGCGCGCTCCGGCACGACCTCGCGGTCGTCGACGTTGCGAGCGAGCGCGTGCAGGTGCTGGCCCGCGGCGCGCCCCACCGCGCGCACGACGACGGCTTCGTCGAGGCTCGCGACGTCGCCGATCGTGTGCACGCCGATGCGTTCGAGCTTGCGCAGCGTGGCCGGACCGACGCCCCACAGCCGCGTCACGGGCAGCGGCGCGAGGAACGCGAGCTCGGTGCCCGGTGCGACGACGAGCAGGCCGTCGGGTTTGGCGAGGTCGCTCGCGAGCTTGGCGAGGAACTTCGTGGTCGCGACCCCGATCGACGCGACCAGCCCGGTCTCGGCGCGGATCCGGGCCCGCAACGCCCGCGCCACGGTGGGTCCGTCGCCGTGGCGGCGCCGCACGCCGCCCACATCGACGAAGGCTTCGTCGATCGAGAGCTGCTCGACGAGCGGCGTGACCGAACGCAGGACCGCCATCACCTGCGTGCTCGACTCCTCGTAGTGCTCGAAGCGCGGCGGGAGGAAGACGGCGTCGGGCGCGAGCCGTCGGGCGCGCGCCGTCGGCATCGCGGAGTGCACGCCGAAGCGGCGCGCCTCGTAGCTCGCGGCCGACACCACGCCCCGCGGACCGAGACCGCCGACCACCACGGGGCGGCCGCGCAACGTGGGGTCGAGGAGCTGCTCCACGGAGGCGAAGAACGCGTCGAGATCGACGTGCAGGATCGACGCGGCGTCGCGAGTCACCGCGCCCGCTCGTTCGACCCGGGTTCCCGCACGACTTCGAGCGTGTCGCGCGACGTGCCCCGCACCTCGTAGTGGAAGGCGCGTCCGGTGTCGGGCCGCCACCGTTCGGCGAGCCAGGCCGCCAGCGGTTCGCGGACCCATGCGGCGTTGTTCGCGAGGCGGGCCACGCACTCCTCCGCCGGGACGTACGACGCCTCGACCACGATGCCGTCGGGGTCGGCGACCGCGAGGTCGCCCGCGAACTCGAGCGCGAGGTGCACCGCGCAGTGCATCCGCCACCCCATGTCGGGCGCGTACGCGTGCACTTCGTAGAGCGGACCGCTCCAGCGTGTGACCTGCACGCCGGTCTCCTCCGCGACTTCGCGCGTCAGACCGTCGAGCACCGACGCGTCGTCGGCGTCGATCACGCCCCCGGGCGTCGACCAGTCCTCGAGTCCGCCGCGACGCTGGTTGCGGACGAGGAGCACGCCGTCGTCGGTCTCGAGGAGGCCGCCCGCGACCTTCCATTCGCGCACCGCGGTCATGCGGCCAGTCTGCCAGGCGCCGATCGGGTCCGAGCCGTGCCGCGACCCGTCGGTACAGTTCGCCGCGTGGTCGTCCCGCCCCCCTTCGACGATCCGGGCCCGCACCCGAACGCGCCCCGCACCGGCGCACTGGTCCTCGCCTACCTCGGCGTCGTCGTCGCCGGCGCGCTCGGCGGGATGATCGGGTGGGGTCTCGTGCGGGCCGGCTGTGACGACGAGGCCCGCCTCGGTCACCGGCTGTTCGAGGCGGTCGCCGGCTACGCGGGCCCGGCGCGCTCGTGCACCCTCCCGCTGCTCGGCGGCGCCCTCGTCGGCGCGCTGATCACCGCGCTCGGCGCCGCGGTGGTGGCGGTGCTGATGCTGCGCGCGCAAGCCGAATGGCGCGCGCACCCGCCCGAGCCGGGCGACGACGGCGCTCAGCCGAGCACGAGCCGGCGGAAGCCCTCGGCGTAGCGCACGCCGGCCCGGCGACCTTCCGCCTCGGCCCGCTCGCGCAAGAACTCGCGGAACCACTCGCCCGTCTCCGCGAGCTGGCTCTCGTGGCAGAACAACGCGTCGACCTTGCGTTCCTGCGTGTCGGTGACGTCGACCCACACCGTGGGGTCGAGCGTGCCGGAGAGGTAGACCGCGCGCACGCGGTGCACCGCCAGCCCGGCCGCGAGCTGCTCGGGGAAGTAGTGCGGGTTCGTCGCGGCGGGCGCGACCGCGTCGAGTGTGGCCCATCCGGTGATCCGGTGGTCGCGGTGGTTGAAGTACTGGTCGCCGAAGAACACCGCCGTCGGATCGGGGCACAGCACGACCTCGGGGCGGACGCGCCGCACGAGCTCGCAGATCCGTCGCCGCAGCTCCGCGTCGTCGGGGAGGTCGCCGTCGGGGAACCCGAGGTGGTGCACCTCGGCGACGCCCAGCATCGCCGCGGCGGCTTCCGCCTCGCCGCGCCGGCGCGCGCCCAGCGCGACCGGATCGACGGTCGGATCGCTGCTGCCCTTGTCGCCGAGCGTCGTGACCACGACGTGCACGCGGCACCCGCCCGCTGCCCACGCCGCGAGCGTCCCGCCCGCAGAGATCTCGGGATCGTCGGGGTGCGCGTACACCGCGAGCGCGGACTCCGGAACCGTCGCGTCGAGCACCGGTCAGCGTCCGATCGGGCGGATGAGTCCCTCTTGGATCACCGTGACCGCGAGCCCGCCGTCGCGCCGGTAGATGTGGCCTTCGGCGAGGCCGCGCGCGGCCTGCGCCGACGGGCTGCGCTGGTGGTAGAGCAACCACTCGTCGGCTCGGAACGGTCGGTGGAACCACATCGCGTGGTCGAGGCTCGCGATCATGTACTGCTCGTCGTCCCACGACGCCGCGTGCGGCATCACCGCGGTGTCGAGCAGCGTCAGGTCGGACGCGTACGCCACGACGCACGCGTGCAGCAGCGGGTCGTCGGGGAGGTCGCCGTTGGCGCGGAACCACACGAGCTGCTCGGGCTCGCGCACCCGGTCGTCGGGATCGAGCCAGTGCGGCAGGCCCGCCGAGCGCGTGTCGATCGGGCGCTCGCGCACGATCCACTCCGCCATCTCGGCCGAGAACCGGTGCAGGTGCGGCTCCATCTTCTCGCGCAGCGTGGGAATCGACTCGGGATCGGGCGCGTCGGGCATGTCGTACTGGTGCGACGGGCCCTCCTCCTCGACGTGGAACGAAGCCGCGAGGTTGAAGATCGCGCGCCCGTGCTGGATCGCGACGACGCGGCGCGTCGTGAAGCTGCGGCCGTCGCGGATGCGGTCGACGTCGTAGACGATCGGGATCTGCGGGTCGCCCGGACGCAAGAAGTACGCGTGCAGCGAGTGCACGAGCCCCCGGTCGACGGTGCGCCCGGCGGCGATCAGGGCCTGACCGGCGACCTGGCCGCCGAAGACCCGTTGCCGGTTCTCCTCCGGGCTCAGGCCGCGGAACAAGTTCACTTCGAGCTGTTCGAGCTCGAGCAGCTCCAGCAGCTCGGCGAGCGCCTTCGACGACACCAGGACTCCGTTCGTGTTCGCGTGGGTGCCGGCAACGTACCGGCGGGGGCGGGACGTCAGCCGAAGAACACCGACGCGTCCGCGTAGAGCTTCGGGTCGACCGTCTTCAGCTCGCGCACGCCATCGGCGATCGGCACCCGCACCACGTCGGTGCCGCGCAGCGCGACCATCGTGCCGAAGTCGCCCTCGTGCACGCCGTCGATCGCGCACAGGCCGAACCGGGTGGCGATCACCCGGTCGAACGCCGTGGGCGTTCCGCCGCGCAGCACGTGGCCGAGCGACGTCATGCGGGTCTCGAACCCGGTGCGGGTCTCGATCTCGTCCTGCACCCGGGTGCCCATGCCGCCGAGCCGCACGTGGCCGAACTCGTCGCGCTCGCCCGACACGAGCTCCATCGTGCCCTCGACCGGCGTGGCGCCTTCGGCGACCACCACGATCGAGAAGCTCGCGCCCTGCTGGTGGCGGTGCGAGATCCGGTCGCACACCTCTTCGATGTCGAACGGCATCTCGGGGACCAGGATCACATCCGCGCCGCCCGCGAGTCCGGAGTACGTCGCGATCCAGCCCGCGTGCCGGCCCATCACCTCCACGACCATCACCCGGTCGTGGCTCTCGGCCGTGGTGTGCAGCCGGTCGATCGCGTCGGTCGCGATCTGCACCGCGGTGTGGAACCCGAACGTGAAGTCGGTCGCCGACAGGTCGTTGTCGATCGTCTTCGGGACACCGATGACGGCGACGCCGTCGTCGGTCAGGCGTTGCGCGACGCCGAGCGTGTCTTCCCCGCCGATCGCGACGATCGCCTCGACGCGGTCGCGCGCCAACGTCTCGCGCACGCGCTCCGGACCGTCGTCGCTCTTGTAGGGGTTCGTGCGCGACGTGCCGAGGATCGTGCCGCCGCGTGGGAGCAGCCCGCGCACGCTGTCGACGGTGAGGTCCATCGAGATGCCCTCGACGAGGCCCCGCCACCCGTAGCGGTAGCCGACGATGTTGTGTCCGTAGTGACCCTCGCCCTTGCGCACGACCGCGCGGATCACGGCGTTCAACCCGGGGCAGTCACCCCCGCCCGTCAGCATGCCGATGCGCATCCGCGCCTCCTCGTTCGTCGGGTCGGGTGCCCTATCCTGCCCGTCTCCGGCGCCCGACACCGGCCGCACGGTGCGCTCGGCGTCGATTCCGATGGGGGTGCGGGAGCGCAGATGGGTGCCGAAGCCAGCGAGCGACGGCTGCTCCGAGCCGTGGAGCGGCGCCTCGAACCCGACGAGGTCGTCCGCGCGTGGAGCCGGGCGTGGGTCTCCCCCGTCCGCACCGTGCAGTGGCTGGCGCCCCGCCACCGCGACTTCGTCGTGGTCACCGACCGCCGGCTCATGCTGTGGGCCGCCGGCTTCTGGTCGCGCCGCCCACGCCGGCGCGTCCTCACCGAACGCCTCGACGAGATCGGCATCGCGCCCGGCCGCGGCGCGTCGGTGCGCATCACTCCGCCGGAGCGCAAGCCGATCCTCCTCGAGCTGGGGACGACGCCGGGCGCCGTCGCGGTGCGCGACGCCCTCACCGCCGCCACCCCGGTCGGTGACGCGTGAGCGTCGTCGTCGCGATCGACGCCGGCACCACCGGCGTGCGCGCGTTCGCCGTCGATGCCGACGGCGCGCCGCGCGGGTGGGCGTACCGCGAGTTCCCGCAGCACTTCCCGCAGCCCGGCTGGGTGGAGCACGACGCCGACGACATCGTGCGGGTCACCGTCGAGACCCTCGCCGACGTGGCCGCGCGCATGCGCGACGACGGCGAGACGATCGCCGCGATCGGGATCACCAACCAGCGCGAGACCGTCGTCGTGTGGGATCGCGCCACCGGCCGGCCGGTGCACCGCGCGATCGTCTGGCAGGACCGCCGCACCGCCGGCTACTGCGACTCGCTGCGCGACGCCGGGCATGAGCCGATGATCCGGCGCGCCACCGGGCTCGTGCTCGACCCGTACTTCTCCGGCTCGAAGCTGCACTGGCTGCTCACCACCGGCGGCGTCGAGGTCACGCCCGACCTCGCGTTCGGCACCGTCGACGCGTGGCTGCTGTGGACGCTCACCGGCGGCCCGAACGGCGGCGTGCACGCGACCGACGCGTCGAACGCGAGCCGCACCCTGCTCTACGACATCGACGAGCTCGCGTGGTCCGACGACCTGCTCGAGCTCTTCGGCGTCCCGCGCTCGTGCCTTCCCGAGGTCCGCCCCAGCAGCGGCCGGTTCGGCACCACCCGCCCCGACGTCGCCGCCGGTCTCGCGGTGCCGATCAGCGGGATCGCCGGCGACCAGCAGGCCGCGCTGTTCGGGCAGGCGTGCTTCACACCGGGCATGACGAAGAACACCTACGGCACCGGGTCGTTCGTGCTGCAGAACGTCGGGTCGATCCGACCCGCGCCGACCGACGCGCTCCTCACGACCGTCGCGTGGATCATCGACGACGAGCCCACGTACGCGTTGGAAGGCGCGATCTTCGTCACCGGCGCCGCGATCCAATGGATGCGCGACGGCCTCGGGATCATCGACGACGCCGCCGAGACCGGGCCGCTCGCCGCCAGCGTCCCCGACAGCGGCGGGCTCTTCGTCGTCCCCGCGTTCACCGGACTCGGTTCGCCCTACTGGGATCCGTACGCGCGCGGCGCGATCGTCGGGATCACACGCGGCACCACTCGCGCGCACCTCGCGCGCGCCGTCGTCGAGGCGATGGCATTCCAGACCGCCGACGTCGTCGAAGCGATGGTCGCCACCGCCGGCACCCCGTTGCCCGAGCTGCGCGCCGACGGTGGCGCGAGCGTGATGGACGTGCTGTTGCAGATCCAAGCCGACGTGCTCGACGTGACCGTCCGCCGCGCCGCGCTGCAGGAGACCACCGCGCTCGGCGCCGCCTACCTCGCCGGCATCGCCGAAGGCGTGTGGGCCGGGCCCGCCGAAGCCGCGGCCGCCTGGCGCGCCGATGCCACGTTCACGCCGCGCATGGATCCGACCGTGCGCGAGCGCAGCCGTCGCGACTGGTCGCGGGCCGTGGAGCGCTCGCGCGACTGGGCCCGCGACGACTGACGACGACGGGGCGACGCCGCCAGCGCGTCAGGACGCGACGGCGGAGCGCCCGACGTGCACGTCGTCGAACGTTGCGATGCGCGCCGGCGCCTCGACCGGAGTCTCGTCGACCTTGCGGGTCGCGTACGTGTCGACGTACTCGTAGCCGCACAGGTCTTGGATCTCGAACATCAGCTCGTCGGTGAGCGAGCGCAACGCGCGGTGGTCGTCGGAGTGACCCGCGAAGCGCGCGACGTCGAGCGGCGTGCCGAACCGGATCGTGACCCGCCGGAAGAACCGCGGGAGCTTCTTGTCGGTCGGCTGGATCTCGTCGGTGCCGATCATGCCGACCGGGACGATCGGCACGCCGGCGCGGAGCGCGAGGCGCGCCACGCCGGTGTGCCCGCGGTGCAAGTAGCCGTCGCGGGTGCGGGTGCCTTCGGGATAGATCGCGAACACGCCGCCCGCTTCGAGCACGTCCATCGCCGACGCAAGCGCGCGCTCGCTCGCGTCGCCACCCTCGCGTCGGATCGGGATCTGCCCCACCGCCCGGAAGAACCACGCAGTCTTCGGGTCGTCGAAGTACTCGGCCTTCGCCACGAACGTGACGCGCCGCCGCACCACGAGCGGCATGAAGATCGAGTCCATGAACGAGCGGTGGTTCGCGGCGAGGATGATCGGTCCGCGAGCCGGCAGGTGCTCCCGACCCTCGACGTGCACCCGGAACAACACCCGCAGCAGCGGGGTCAGGAGTGCCTTGACGATCCAGTACGCCACGCGTCCCCCGTCGCTCGACGGGGGCAGCGTACGTCAGGCGACCCGACCGACGGCGGCGACGCGGCCGGACGCGACCTCCGTGTCGCGTGCCGGCGCGTGTCGCCGCGCGATCGCCTCGATCCGGGCTTCGACGAGCACGGGGCGTTCGAGCGCGCGCCGTGCGTTCTCGGTGGCCGCCGTCGGATCGAACCAGCTCAGGAGTCGGGGAAGTCGCAGCACTGCGGTCCTCCTGTCGTGGACGCCGGGACCAGTGTCGGTGGCGTGCGTTGCCGGCCGTCGTCGGCCGCGTTGCGGATGCGCCAACACTGCGTGACACCCTCGTGACCGCCCCCCGTTGTTGACCGAGCGGTCAAGTGCTCCGGTAGCCTCGCCCGGATGCGCCGCAAGCTCACCCAGCGGGGTCGCGACCGCCGCGACCAGCTCCTCGACCACGCGGCGCGCCTGTTCGCCGAGCGCGGCTACCACCCCACCGCGGTGTCCGACATCGTCGCGAGCCTCGGCGTCGGCAAGGGCGTCTTCTACTGGTACTTCTCGTCGAAGGAAGAGCTGCTCGTCGAGATCCTGAAGGCGTCACACCTCGACCTGCGTCGCCGCCAACAAGCCGCGATCGGCGACGAACCCGACCCGGTGCGCCGCATCGAGCTCGGCATCCGCGCGTCGCTCGCCTGGTTCGCGCAGCACCGCGAGTACTTCGCGATCATCCAGTTCGCCGCGACCGACGAGACGTTCGCGCCCGTCCTGCGCCGCAACCGCGAGATCGGCCTCGCCGACACGATCAAGCACCTCAAAGAGGCGATGGTCGAGCACCAGATCGCCGACCAGGACCCCGAAGTCCTCGCGAACGCGATCCACGGGGTCGTCGACCAGCTGACGCGCCGGTGCGTGTTGGAGCGCGACGAGCCGGTCGAGCGCGTCGCCGATGCCGCCGTCGACTTCTGCCTCGGCGGCTTGCGGGTCAGCCCAGCTTCGTGAGCGCGCGCCGCAGCTGACGCATCGCTTGGGTGACGCGCTGCTCGTTCTCCACGAGCGCGAAGCGCACGTGGCCCTCGCCGCCCGGCCCGAACCCCGAGCCCGGCGACACCGCCACCTTCCCCTCCTGCACGAGCATCGTGCAGAACTCGAGGCTCGTCATCTCCGAGTACGGCTCGGGGATCGGCGCCCAGAGGAACATCGTCCCTTGCGGTCGCTCCACGTGCCAGCCGAGTCGGTCGAGGCCGTCGCACAGCGCGTCGCGCCGACCGCGGTACACCTCGTTCACGGCGAGCGGGAACTCCGGTGCCTCGTTCATCGCGACCGTCGCCGCGATCTGGATCGGTTGGAACGACCCGTAGTCGAGGTACGACTTGAGCTTCGCGAGCGCGGCGACGACCTCGGCGTTGCCGAGGAGGAAGCCCATGCGCCATCCCGCCATCGAGAACGACTTCGTCATCGAGTAGATCTCGACCGCGACGTCTTTCGCGCCCGGTACCTGCAGGATCGACGGCGGTTCGTAGCCGTCGAAGCCGAGATCGGCGTACGCGAAGTCGTGCACGATCAACACGCCCCGCTCGCGCGCGAACGCGACGAGCTGCGTCATGAACTCGAGATCCACGCACATCGTCGTGGGGTTGTGCGGGAACGACGCGACGAGCACCCGCGGTCGCGGCCACGCTTGTTCGAACGCGGCGTCGAGGTTCGCGAAGAAGTCTTGGTCGGGTCCCATGCGCACGTAGTGCACGCCCGCGCCCGCGAGGATCGGCCCCCAGATGTGGATCGGGTACGACGGCGCCGGCACCAACGCGGTGTCGCCGGGGCCGACGAGCGTGAGCATCAGGTGCGAGAAGCCTTCCTTCGCACCGATGGTGGCGCACACCTCGGTCTCGAAGTCGAGCGTGACGCCGAAGCGCCGCTCGTAGAGGTCGGTGATCGCGAGCCGCAGCTTCGGGATCCCCCGACTCGTCGAGTAGCGGTGGTTGCGCGGGTTGCGCACCGCCTCCGCGATCTTGTCGACCGCGACGTCGGGCGGCGGCAGGTCGGGGTTCCCGAACCCGAGGTCGATCACGTCCTCACCGGCTCGCCGCAGCTGCACCTTCAACGCGTCGATCTGGGCGAACGCATAGGGCGGCAGCGCGTTGATTCGGCGGAAGTCCATGTGCCCATCGTACCCACGCCCCTTCGCGGCGACTTCGACCAATTGCCGTGTCGGTGACGAGCCGGGGGCTCCGTGGTGCTTCGCTACCCTGCCGCCGATGTCCGAGCTGCGCACGCACGCCGTCCTCCTCGACGTGGGTGGGATCTTCCATCTCCCCGACCACACGGCGATCCTCGGCGCGTTCCGACGGGGTGGGTTCGATGTGGATGTCGAGGTGTTCGACCGCGCGCACTACGCGGGCGCGGCGACCTTCGTCGACGAACCGGAGTCGCGCGACGAGTGGCGCGACTCGTGGGGGCGCTACCTCGACGCGTACGTCGCCGCGTGCGGCGTGACGGCCGAGCAGTACGACGACGTGATCGAGCACGTGCGTTCGGAGTTCGCGTCCGGCGCCTTGTGGCAGCGCGTGATCCCCGGATCGGTCGAGGGGCTGCGCGCGCTGCAGGAGACCGGCGTGCGCCTCGGTGTGATCTCGAACGCCGACGGACTCGTCGCCCAGCGGCTCGCCGAGCAGGAGATCCTGCAGGTGGGGCCCGGACTCGGCATCGAGGTCGAGTGCATCATCGACAGCGGGCTCGTGGGCATCGAGAAGCCCGACCCGAAGATCTTCCACCTCGCGCTCGACGCGATGGGGCTGGCGCCCGACGACGCCTGGTACGTGGGCGACACGCCGGGCATCGACATCACCGGCGCGCGCGCCGCGGGCATGCGCGGGTTGCTGATGGACCCGTACGGCTTCCACCCCGACGGGTCGTTCGAGTGCGTCGGCTCGCTGCACGACGTGGCCGCACTGGCGCGCGGCGAGTCGCTCGCGTCATCGTGAACCCATGGCGCTGAGCGAGGCCGAACAGCGCGAGTGGCGGGATCGCATGCGCGACCTGATGCCGCGCACGAACTTCATCGCGTCGCTCGGCGTCGTGGTCGACGAGTGGTCGCCCGACGGGGTGACGCTGCGCGTGCCGTTCGACGAGCGACTCACCAACGACGGCCGCGAGTACCACGGCGGCGTCATCGCCGCGCTGCTCGACACCGCCGGCGCGTGCGCGGTGTGGGCGGGCCACGACTTCGACAAGGGCGTGCGCGCGTCGACGGTCACCATGACCGTCAACTACCTCGGCCGCGCCCAGGGCGCGCTGATCTGTCGGGCGCAGTGCGGCCGGCGCGGGCGCGACCTGCACTTCGCATCGATGCAGGTGGTCGACGAGCACGACACGCTCGTGGCGAACGGCACGCTCGTCTACCGCATCGTCCCCTGAGGCCGACCGTCCACCGAAGGCCCGGCGGCGCGCTCGTATGCTTGAGCGTGCCCAACGGCGGCGAGTCGGCCCTCCTCGTGGAGGTGCCCGAAGCCGAGGCCCTGACCTCGGAGCTGCGGCTGCGCCACGACCCGGTCGCGGCGCGGGGGGTGCCCGCGCACGTGACGGTGCTGTTCCCGTTCTGCGGCCCGGAGCAGCTCGACGACCCGATGCTCGCGAGCGTGCGCGCGCTCGCCGCCGCGCACGCGCCGTTCGAGTTCTCGCTGGAACGGATCGAGGAGTTCCCCGGCACCGTGTGGCTCGCGCCCGAACCCGCGGCGCCGTTCCAGGCGCTCACGCTCGACGCGGCCGCACGCTTCCCCGACCATCCGCCGTACTCGGGGCTGTTCTCCGACATCGTGCCGCACCTCACGGTCGGCCACGCCGCGCCCGAGGCGATCCCGGAGCTGCGCGCCGAGGTGAAGCGCGCCGTCAACGGGTACCTCCCCCTCGCCGCCACCGCGCGCACGCTCGCGCTGTGGTCGCACGAAGGTGAGGAGTGGCGGCGGTTCGCCGCCTTCCCGCTCGGCGGCTGAGCCTCAGCCGATGTCGCGCGCGACCGTGAGGCGGGTCGCGACGGCGCCGATCGCAACGGTGTACGCGGCCATCAGCAGCGCGCCGCCCCACATCGGCAGCAGCCCGCCGACGCCCGACGCGGCCTGCGCGGCGCCGCCGGGCAACCAGCGACCGACGCCCTGCCCGCCGATCAGCATGATCACGCCTTCACCGAACAGCGTCCACGCGAACGCGGTGACGAGCGCGGCGGCCTGACTGCGCACGAGGAGGCCCAGCGCGACACCGATCGCGCCCGCGAGTGCACCACCCACCACGACGCCGGTCGCGTCGCCGGCGACGGTGGCGTCGGCGAGATGGATCGACGCGCCGTCGAGCGCGCTCCACGACGTCGCGACCGCGAGCCCCACGACCACACCTGCGGCGCCGAGCACTGCGCCGGTCGTGGCCGCGACGAGCGCCTTGGCGACCACCACTGCTCGGCGGCGCGGTGTCGACAGGAACGTCTGGGTGATGGTGCCGTGCTGGAACTCGCCCGCGGCGGCGAGGATCCCGAGCACCAGCGCCACGAGCGGCACGACGTGCGAGCCGCGTGCGGCGTTCGCGAGGTTCGACGCGGTGCCGAGCGCAGCGTTGCCGTCGCGTCCGGCGAACCCCGCGGTCGCCGTCGCGAGGAACGCGGCCGCGCCCAACGCGCCGAGCGCGAGGCGGCGGTGCGTGCGGGTCGTGACCATCTTCAGGGTCTCGGCGTGGATCGACGCGTTCATCGGGCGACCTCCTCGGACGCGGTGAGCTCCAGGAACAGCGACTCGAGCGTCGGGCGCTCGAGCGTCATCTCGTAGACGACGACGCCGACCGCGGCGACCGCCCGACCGACCGCGTCGGGCGCGGCGTCGACGACGAACAGCTCGTCGGGCGACCGCGGGTCGACCACCATGCCGCGAGCACGCAGCTCCGCGGCCAACCGCTCGGCGTCGGGCGTGCGCACCCGCACGCCGTGCTGGCCGCCGACCAGCTCCGCCAACGGACCCGCGGCCACCAAACGGCCGTGGTCGAGGATGAGCACCCGGTCGACGAGCTGGTCGAGCTCGGCGAGCAGGTGGCTCGACACGAGGATCGTGTGACCGCGCGCCGCGCGTGCGCGCAGCAGCTCGCGCAACCAGTGGACGCCTTCGGGGTCGAGCCCGTTGGTCGGCTCGTCGAGCAGCAGCACGTCGGGGTCGCCGAGCAGCGCGGCACCGAGCGCGAGGCGCTGGCGCATGCCGAGCGAGTAGCCGCGCACGGTCCGGTGTGCCGCGTCGCGCAGGCCGACCTCGTCGAGCACCGCGTCGACGCGCCCGGCGTCGATCCCGCCCGCGGCGGCGACGATCCGGAGGTGGTCGCGTCCCGTGCGGGCCGGGTGCGCGGCCGACGCCTCGAGCACCGCGCCGACGGTGCGTCCGGGTCGGTCGAGCGCGCCGTACGGGCGCCCGTCGAAGGTGACCGTGCCCGCGCTCGGGCGGACGAGGCCGAGCAGCATCCGCAGCGTCGTGGTCTTGCCGGCGCCGTTCGGGCCGAGGAAGCCGGTGATCGTCCCCGGCTCGACCGTGAACCCGAGGTCGTCGACTGCGGTGAGGGCGCCGAAGCGCTTGGTGAGGCCGGTGGCGGTGATCGTCGTCATCGTGGACTCCGTCGTCGTGGATCGCACCGTCGACGGTACGGACGATCACCGCGCGCGTCGTCGGCCCCACGTCTCGACTCCGCGCGCGCGTGTACGCCGCGTGGCGTACACCGAGGGGATCAGCTGCCGGGGGTGACGACGCCCGACTCGTAGGCGAGCACCACGAGCTGGGCGCGGTCGCGCGCACCGAGCTTGGTGAACAGCCGACCCACGTGCGTCTTCGCGGTGGCCGGGCTCATGTGGAGCGCAGCGCCGATCTCCGCGTTCGACAGCCCGCGTCCCACCGCCGCGAGCACCTCGCGCTCGCGTTCGGTGAGCGCGTCGAGCGCGACCGGCGGGGGCGGCGTGCCCTCGCGGGCCGCGAACACCTCGATGAGCCGGCGGGTGATCCGGGGCGCGAGCAGCGACTCCCCCGCCGCGACCACGCGCACCGCGTGCACGATCTCTTCCGGCGGCGCGTCCTTCAACAAGAACCCGCTCGCCCCCGCCCGCAGCGCCTCGTACACGTACTCGTCGCCGTCGAACGTGGTGAGGATCAGGACCCGCACCGCCTCCAACGCAGCGTCGCCCGTGATCGCGCGTGTGGCGGCGATGCCGTCGAGGTGCGGCATGCGGATGTCCATCAGCAACACGTCGGGACGAGCCGCGTGCGCCAGCGCGATCGCCGCCTCGCCGTCGCCGGCCTCGCCCACGAGCTCGAGATCATCGGCGTGCGCGACCTGGGCCGCGAACCCGGCGCGCACCAGCGGCTGGTCGTCGGCGACCGCGACGCGGATCACGATCCGGACTCCACCGGGAACGTCGCGCGCACCGCGAAGCCGACGTCGGCCCGCGGGCCGGCCATGAGCTCGCCGCCGTACATCGCCACCCGCTCGCGCATGCCGGCGATGCCGTGACCTCCACGACCAGCGCTGGGAGGGCCCTTGCCGTCGTCGACCACTTCCACCACGAGCCCGTCGGGTCCGTGCGCGACCGACACCGCGACGTGGCGCGCGCCGGCGTGCTTGCGCACGTTCGTGAGCGCCTCCTGCACGACACGGAACGCGGCCAGCTCGAGGCCCGCCGGGAGTCGTCGCGATCCGTCGACCCGCACGTCGACGCTCACGCCGTCGGCGACCGTCTCGGCCACGAGTCGATCGAGGTCGCCGAGACCCGGCGTCGGCGCCCACTCCTCTCCCGACGTGTCGTCGCGCAGCACACCGAGCAAGCGGCGCATCTCGTCGAGCGCGCCGCGCGTCTGCTCTTCGATCACTCGGAACGCAGCGCGTGCCTCGTCGGGGTTCGCGTCGAGCACGACGCGACCTGTGCCAGCCTGCACCGCGACCACGCTCATCGCGTGCGCCACCACGTCGTGCAGCTCGCGCGCGATGCGCAACCGCTCCTCCACCACCGCTTGGCGCGCCAGCTCCGCCTGCGCCTGCTCGAGCGCGTCGGCGCGTGCCGCGTGCTCACGCGCCAGATCCCGCCGGCGCCGGGCACCGTCGCCCACGACGGTCGCGGCCCCGAGCACCACCGCATTGCCCACGAGCGTGTCGAGTCCCGTCGTCGAGTCGACGATCGCGTCGGCGAGCAGCATCACGCCGATCGCCGCAACGAGCCCGACGATCCCGTCGCGCCGCGAGCGTTCGGCCGCGACCGTGTACACCGGGACGAGCACCGCCGGCCCGAGTCCGACGAGCGGCAGACCGGTCGCCGCGTAGACGAGGCCCGCGGCCAAGGAGACGCCGAGGACCATCCGCGGCGCGCGCCGCCGGTACGCGATCGGCAGCGTGTGCGCGAGCACCGCGACGGTCGCGACGGTCGACGCACCGTCGTACCGCCCGCCCTCGTCGAAGCCCGCGACGATCGACAGGCCGACGAACGCGAGCGCACCCGCCAGCAGCGCGTCGCCCACCGGCGGCCACACCGACGCCCGCTCGTCCCGCACCGCCCGACGATAAACCGCACGCGCCGGCCGACCCGACCAGCCGATCGTGCAAGGCTGCGCGGATGCGTCGTCCGTCGGCCACCGCCCGCACTCTCGCCACCGTCGCCGGTGCGATCCGCTGCACGTCGGGGATCTCGTTCCTCGTCGCACCCGAAGCCGCGAACCGGCTGTGGGGCGACGACGCCGAGCCCGACACCACGGCGAGCCTGCTGCTGCGTTCGATGGGCTACCGCGACGCGCTCGTCGGCGCGCTGCTCCTCAACAGCGGCCTGCGCGGCTCCCCGACGACCGCGGGTTGGTTCCTCGCCTCCGCGGGTGCCGACGCCGCCGACCTGTTGGGTGGGATCGCGAACCACCACCGCATGACCGAGCGGGCCCGGCGCATCGGGCTCGGCGGCGCGATCGTCGGCATCGGCGTGGGAGTCGTCGGCGCCGCGCTCGCCGGCCGCCGCTGAGCGCCACTCAGGCGCCGCTCACCGACCAGATGCGGTGACGGCCGACCACGACGATCGCAACCGCGAGCGCGATCGGCACACCGAGCGCGACCGCGAACAGCCACCGACGCGCGGTCGACCACGCGCGACCGCTCGTGATCACCCACGGCACCGACGCGAGGAGGCCAGCAACGCCCACCAACACGGCAACCACCGTCACGCGCGTGCGCAGCTCGTCGGTGCAGCTCATCGCGTTGAGGTTGTCGGTGCGCGTCAGCCCCCACACCGAACCGCAGCTGACCGGTTGCCCGGTGACTCCGAACGTGCCCGAGAACTCGTGCGCCCCGAGCCACGCCGCAAGTGCGAGCAACAGGATCGCTCCGGCGAGCAGCGCCGCGCGCACCGGACGTGACCGCTCCCCCGTCGTCACGACCCCCGCGGTCACGCCGCGACTGTACGACCTGGCGTCATCGGTTGTCGCGGCGTGCGGAGTCCGGCGACGAGCGTCCCGACCGCGCCGAGCAGTGTCGCGAAGAAGAACGCGTTGTACGCCACGAGCTTGCCGCCGTGCCACTGCTCGTCGCCGGACAGCTCGACGAACATCGCGGCGCTCCCGACGATGCACAGCCCGAAGAGCGACGCGGCGAGGCGCAGCAGGCGACGGCGCCGATCCGGGTCGGGCTCACGAACCGCGCGAGCGAGCCGGCTCCGCTGTGACACCGCGATCGCGATCGCGAGCACGAGCAGGAGCAGGGCCACGCCGGGGTACACGCCGGTGAGGTAGCTCAGGACCGCACCCAGGGTGAGCGCGGCGATCGTGAGCTGCAAGGCGAAGGTGGTGGTCGCCGAGGTCATGATGGTCTCCAGTCGGTAACGCGGAACGGTGACGGACAGGTCGACGGCGGTGCGCCCCCACGCGCGCGCGGCGCCGTCGCGCGCCAAGAGGTCGCAGAAGGCCTGCACGAGGTCGTCGCGGTACTCGCGACGGAACCCGCTCGGGTAGAGCCGCACGAGGGCGCGATAGGTGCGCGCGTGACCGGTCACGTCAACTCAGACGAGGCCGGAGGTTCGAGCGGGTGACGCGCACCAGCGCGGCCAAGCGATCCGCTTCGGCGAGGCACACCTTCTGACCCAGCGCGGTGAGCCGGTAGTAGCGCCGGCGCTGGTCGTCGTCGCGCGCCGGTCGGCGCGCGAGCTCCTCGGCCAACCCGGCGTCGACCAGGCGCTTCAGCGTGCCGTACAGCGTCGCCGGCCCCATCTTCACGACGCCGCCCGACGACTCCTCGACCGCCTGCATGATCGCGTAGCCGTGCAGATCACCGTCGGTGAGCGCCACCAGCACATGGAACTGTGCCGGCGCCAACGGAAGGAACGAATCGGGCGACTCCATGCCGTCACTATATCGAGACTCGATATAGTGTCAAGCGATAGAGCGGATTCGCGATCGACGGTGATCTGCTGCAGCGCCATCGCGCCGCCGAAAGGATCCGCGGGCGCGAGGTTCCACGCCACCCAGCACCGCGGGCGCCGCGATGAGCCGTTGCCGACCGTTCGGCCGACGTGACCAGTCCGCCCTCATCGGTGAGTTGACGAGGGCCGTGTCGCCCGGCGACGCTCTGCGTTGCCCACGGGAAGTGGGTTCGACAACAGGAGGACGGCTTCATGAGGAAGCTTCTGGGGGTTGCAATCAGCTCGGCGTTGCTGGTCGTCGCGATGAGCGCACCCGCGTTCGCCGGCGAGATCACCGGGAAGGGCAAGCCCACGCCGGTGAAGGGACACATCGCGGCGTCGATCTGCTCGTTCTCGGGGTTGAACGACGATCCGAACGAACCCGGCGACTTCAACGGCGGCCAGGTCCAGTCGTTCGGCGACATCGTCCAGGAGGCGATCGGTCTCTACGGCGACGGCAAGGGCGCATCGTCGCTCACGCCGATCATCACCGGCGACGGTCCCGGCGTGAACTGCCGCGGCGGCGGTCCCGAGGAATAGCCGCACCTCCCTACGGGGTGGTGCGATCCACTCGCGCACGACAGCCGCCCCTTCGGGGGCGGCTGTCTCGCCCGATCGAGGAACGCGCATGCTCAGCGAATCCCCGGTGTTCCCGGTCTTGCTCTCCACCGACATGGAAGCGAGCCGGACGTTCTACGGCCAGACGCTCGGACTCGAGCTCGCGAGCGAGTACCGCGTCGGCGATGAGGTCGA
>DASUMP010000040.1:0-3265 GCA_036277635.1 Acidimicrobiia bacterium
GCGGGCGACGCCGAGCACGTGTACACGATCTCGCGCCGCAGCGGCGACGACGGTGTCGAGCACTTCACGCTCGCCCTCGACGGCGCCGAGCTCGAGACGACCACCGACCCCGCCCGCCCCCTCTCGTTGCTCATCTGGCACGTGAACCGTTCGGTGATCGAGCACAGCGACCACCTCCTGCTGCTCCACGCGTCGGGCGCCACGCTGGGCGACGCCGCGGTGGTCATGCCCGGCGACATGGAGGTCGGCAAGACCACGCTCGTCACCGCGCTGGTGCGCGCCGGCCTCTCGTACCTCAGCGACGAGGTGGTGGCGATCGACCCCGACACGCTGCGCCTGCGCGCGTTCCCGCGCGCGATGTCGCTCGACCCGGGGTCGTGGCCCCTGTTCCCCGAGCTCGAACCCCACGTGCCCGCCGAGCTCGCCCGGCACCTCCCGAACCAGTGGCAGGTGCCGCCCGCCGCGATCCGGGCCGACGCCGCGATCGACAGCGCGCACGCCCGTCTCGTCGTGTTCCCGCGCTACGAGGTCGGCGCGGGCGTGCGGCTCACCGAGCTCTCGCGCGCCGATGCGCTGCTCACCGTCGCGCAGTGCGCGTTCAACTTCCACAGCGCGCCCGAGCGCAACCTCGCGTTGCTCGGCGACGTGCTGCGCGACTGCCGGTGCTTCACGCTCCTCTCCGACGACCTCGCCGCCGCCGTCGACGCGATCGTCGGGCTGCTGCGCGCCACCACTGAGGAGCGCCCGTGAGAACCGACCGGATCGCGATCGCCGACCTCGGCGACGACTTCGCGCCCCGGCGCCGGCCCGAGGTCACGAGCGTCGAGCTCGACGGGGAGGGCGTCCTCTACTACGGCGAGACCATCCACCGACTCGACGCGCTCGCGACGGTGCTGTGGAACTGCTTCGACGGCACCGTCACGATCGGAGAGCTGGTCGAAGACCTCGGCACCGTGTATCCCGACGAGCCGTCGACCAACATCCGCGCCGGCATCTACGAGTGCGTGCGCACGCTCGGACGCGACGACCTGCTCGCGAACGTTCGGCCCGATCCCGGTGACTGACGCCGCGCCCGAGCCGCCGCGTCTCGTGGCCTACACGCTGCGCGACCACGAGCGCATGCCGATCGTGCCCGCGCCGTCGACGCGTGCGTGGATGGACGCCACGCACCACCGGTTCGCCTACCGCTGCTTGCCGATGGTCATCGCGAACCAGAGCGGTTGGGTCATCGAGAACAGCCACACGTTCACCGCGACCTGGGACGGCTCGGGTGCCATCGAAGGGATCCGCATCGAGGTCCTGTCGGGAGCCGGTGCGTGCCCGGCGTCCACGCACTTCGGCAGCGGTGTGCTCACGTTCACGTTGCCGTACCTGTTCCGCACGTCGCCGGGGTACGCGCTGCAGATGCGCGGTGCACCGAACCTGCCGAAGGACGGCGCATCGCCGCTCGAAGGCATCGTCGAGACCGACTGGAGCCCCATGTCGGCGACGATGAACTGGAAGCTCACCCGGCCGGGGCTCACGGTGCGCTTCGACGCCGGCGAGCCGGTGTGCATGATCGTGCCGGTGCGGCTCGACACCCTCGAGCACGTGACGCCCGCGCTGCTCGAGTTCGCCGAAGCGGGCGAGTTCGCCGCGCAGCACCGTGCGTGGGCGCAGAGTCGGAACCGCTTCCTCGCCGGCGACAAGACCGACGTCGTCGGCGTCGGCGACGGTTGGCAGAAGCACTACTTCCAGGGAGTCGCGCCCGGCGGCGTCGAGGCGCCCGAGCACCGGCGCGCGCTGCGCCTGCGTCCGTTCGACGCGACGGGCGCGTCGAACCCTGCGAACGAGTGACGGCGCGTCAGGCGAAGTCGGCGACCGCGTCGAGGTAGGCGCGGCGGCCCTCCTCGCGGAGTGCAGGATCGTGGTCGCGCTCCGACATGGTCACGTCGTGGTCGGTCGCGTGATCGGCGCGTCGGCTCCGGCGCATCAGCTCGCGCACGCTCGCCCACGTCGACGTGCGCGTCGCCTTGGCGACGGCGCGCTCCAACGTGAGGTCACGACCGTTGGGCGCCCTTCGTCGGACGCGTCGCGCGCCCGCCGCGACCGCGCGCCACACGCCGCCGCGGTCGAGCGCGCCGAGCACGGGTCGCGGCACCGGCGTCGCGAGCAGTGCGCGTGCCTTCGCGAGCGCGAGCGCCGCGGCCGGTGCACCGCCGACGCGTCGCGCGCGTTCGACGAGCTGGTCCCAGTCCACGTCGCCGCGCCGCACGAGGTGATCGATGTCGACCAGCCAGATGAGCCGGTCGGCACCCGACGTCGCGCAGTGGACGAGCAGGTGCAGCAGCGTGTCGACCGGGTCGAGGGTCAACACCCGCTCGCCGCGCAGCTCCACCTCGACCGCGCGCGTGAGCAGCTCGTCGGTCGACCACCGCATCGCTGCCCGGCGGTCGGGGTCGTTCACGAGGTGCCAGTGCAGGTCGACGATCGTCTCCGAGGCCAGCGCGAGCGGCACCTCGCCCGCCCGCCGGTCGAGGCGGTGCCACCAGTTCCACGCCTGCACGCGCGCACCGTCCGCCTCGAGCGCGGCGATCGCCGCTGCGAACGCCGACGGCGGCACCAGCACGTCGAGGTCGCCGTAGCTGCGCAGATCGGGGTGCTCGTAGGCCGTCTCGGCGAGCACCGGACCCTTGACCACGAGCCACGGCACACCCGACCCGTCGAAGGCCGCCCGGAGGTGGGAGAGGTCGGCGATGATCCGCAGATGGGTTCGGAGACCCGCGAATCGCAGCTCGTCGAGCCCGGTGGAGGCGTCCGCGGTGTGCCCTGTGTCACTCAGGGCCCGGCGCACGAGCCCCGCGACGCCGTGGTCACCCGCCTCCGCGACGAGGCGAGGCACGGCATCCGGGGCGACGGGCTCGCCGCGCAGCAGCGCCGCGAGCAGGACTTCTGGCCGCCGGCGCCCTCGCATGGCCCCTTTCTACCGGCGATCCCGGGACCCGGGCTCGGGCAGGGTCGAGGAGAGCGCGCTGGAAGATCGTGGTCGGACACGCGCGGTGCGTGTGGACGCGGCGTTCTCCGTCGTATAGCGTCCGGGTCGGCTACTGGGGGAGCGGGCGGCGGCCACGGATGCTGCCGTCCTACAAACAAGGCTGGGAGCATCACCCGTGCAGGACGACACGTTCTCTGTTGACTCGGACGGCGCGGGGAGCCCGGCCGACGAGTCCCTTCCGAGCACCATCACGCGTCGCGCCGCGATCCAGCGGGCCGCGATCGCCGGTGG
>DASUMP010000041.1:0-2005 GCA_036277635.1 Acidimicrobiia bacterium
GAAGAGCAGCAGATCGAACTCGCGGGCGGTGAGCTCGACGCGCGCCGCGCCGCGGGTTGCTTGACGAGCGCGAGCGTCGACCACGAGGTCACCCGACTCGACGACGTCGGAGGTGGTCGACACGGTCGGTTCCTGCGCGCGGCGCAGGACCGCCTTGACGCGCGCCATCAGCTCGCGAGGGGAGAACGGCTTCGCGACGTAGTCGTCGGCGCCGAGCTCCAGGCCCGCGATGCGATCCTCCTCGCTGCCGCGTGCGGTCAGCATGATGACCGGGACGGGCGCGTGGGCGCGCAGGCGCCGGCAGACCTCGATGCCGTCGAGCGTCGGGAGCATCAGGTCGAGGATCGCGAGGTCGGGCAGCGACAGCTCGGCATGGGCGAGACCCTCGGCACCGTCGGTCTTCCAGGTGACGCGGTATCCCTCGCGCTCGAGGTACGCGATCACCACCTCCGCGACCGTGGGATCGTCTTCGACGACGAGCACCTGTGCGGGCGCGTGCGCGCCGGTCACCAGTGCGTCCTGACGAGGAGCTGCACGCCGATCGCCACGCTCGCCTGCGCGCTCAGCCAGGTGGTGAGGTGGCGCGTCTCGCGCGCGACGAGCACCGCCGCCGCGGGCAGGAGCCAGATCGCGAACGGCAACCAGATCCGCTCCACCTCGCCCTTCGACATGCCGCTGAGGTCGGCCAGCGCGATCGCGGCGATCGCGCCACCGAACAGGACGGCGAGCGGGCGCACCTGCGTGTGCGCGAGGCCGGCGACGGTCGCCGGCCCGATCACGACGGCGAGCGCGGCGACGTTCGCGACGAGGAAGTACCAGTACGGGCGCACCGACGCGACACTGTCGAGGTACTCGAGCCGCGTCGCGAACAGCCCTTCGACCCACCAGAACCCGAGCAGCGCGAAGAGGCCCAGCACGGCCGCTCCCGACATTGCCGCGACCCAGAGCGGTCGCCACGTGCCCCGCCACCAGGCCACCGCGAGGGGGATGGCCGCGAGGAGCACGAGGCCGTACGAGAGCAGCAGCGTCGCGCCGAACAGGGCACCGCCGGCGACGGCCAGGCGCGTGCCGGCAGAGCCCTCTCGGCCGGTCGCGAGCACGATGCACGTCACGGCCCACGCCCCCACGCCCATGTAGAACGCGTCGGGAGTCGTCGCGACGTAGAGCGCGAGCGGGCTGATGACCACGAACGGCGCGGCGCGGCGCGCCTGCGCCTCGCCTGCGAGCTCGCGCACCGCGACGAGGACTGCGGGTGCCGCGCTCGCGCCACCCGCGACGACCAGGAGCGTGGCCCAGCCGCTCCCCGCGAAGCCGAGGCGATCCAGTCCCCACAGGGTGAGCAGGAACCCGGGCGGGTGGGCGCGCACGTGGGTCGCGTATCCGCCGAGATCATCGGTGAACGATCGCAGGAACGTGAACGGGTTCCCGACCGCGCCGACGTCGTGCAGGTAGTGCCCGGGCAACTCCATCGGACGTTGCAGCCAGTACCAACCCGAGGCGAGGGCGAGGCCGACCGCCCACAGCGCGGCGCCCACGCCCGCCGCGAGCAGCAGCCGGCGCCACGGCAGGGTCGACGCGAGTCGTGGCGCGCACGACACGAGGAGAGCAGCCGTTGCGAACGGCGCGAGTGCGAACGCGTCCCAGCCCCGGTCGGGACCGAGCTGGAATCGACCGACGAGCGGCGGAGCCAGGATCCTGATCCGGACGCCGTCGTCGAGGAGGCGGAAGCCCCATCGATTGGCGATCACGATCAGCACGACGGCGCTCGCGACCGCGACCAACGACCGACGCACCGGGGCGTGGACCTCGAGGTCGTCAGGCGTCGCGCGCGTGTCGAGGACGCCGAGGTGCATGGACCGAGCGTAACGACGTCGGGGTCGGCCGTCCGCGTGACGCGCCAGAGTTTCGTGTTTCGTAATCGCGAGACGGTGGGCAGCGAGCGGATCTCGTGATTGGGTGCACAGGTGACGGTCGAGGTGGTCCTGCCGGTGTTGAACGAAGTCGA
>DASUMP010000042.1:0-11376 GCA_036277635.1 Acidimicrobiia bacterium
GACGAGTGGACGGGTGCAGGATGAGCGATCACGGACCTCGTGATCGCGGTCCCGGAACAGGAGAATGAGATGGACATCGTCGCGACTTTCGAACGAGTCATCGACCGAACCAACGAAGTCGTCGATCGGGTCCGACCCGACCAGCTGAGCAATCCGACGCCGTGCACGGACTGGGACGTGCGGGCCGTGATCAACCACATCACGGGTGGAGCGACGATGTTCGCGGAGTGCATCGAGCAGGGGTCCGTCCCCGACGCGAGGCTCGGCGAGCTGATGGGCGGCGACAACCTCGGCGAAGACTTCAAGGGCAACTACCGCGCGGCCGTCGATCGCGCGCGAGCGACGTTCGCGATGCCCGGCGCGCTCGACAAGATGGTGAAGCTCCCGTTCGGGGAGATGCCAGGTGGCGTCGCGCTGAACATCGCGATCATGGATGTGATGACGCACGCCGCCGACATCGCCAAGGCGACGGGCCAGAGCATCGACGACGAGGAGATCCTCGCGATCGCGCTCGACGTCGGCCGCCAGATGATCACCGACGACCTCCGGGCGCCCGGACTCTTCGGTGCCGAGCAGCCAGCAGCTCCAGACGCTCCGGCGGCCGACAAGCTCCTTGCCTTCGCGGGCCGGAAGGTCTGACGTATCCGGACCGGCGCGTCTGGCGGGGTCTTGCGTTCGCGGTAGTGGTGGAGGTGGCGGGAGTCGAACCCGCGTCTTCCGAGCTCTCAGTGGGACTTCTCCGAGCGCAGCCGATGATTTGTGTCCGGCCATCGTCGGGCATCGGCACCCTGCGATGGTCGTAGCCCCGTGAAGTGTCCCGTCGCACACCGGAGCAGGGTGTGACGGTGAGCCACCCTTCATGACGTCACGGAGCCGCCGAGTGGCAGGGCAGCTCCGGACGCACCGCTAGGAACGAGTCCTAGGCGGCGAGTGCCATTTCATCGTTGGCAGATATCAGTGGTGCCGGCTCTTTCGCGACGATCCGGCGACGTCGGCTCGCTTCTCCCACCTCGATTCCCAGAATCGAAGCCACGCACCCCCATGTCAATCGGACGGGCTCGGTGCGTGTTCGTGAGCCCGTCGTTGTTCCAAGCGTACCGACCATCGGGACATTCCCTCCCGCGGTTGAGCACAACGCCCGTGGGCGGCAGGGAAGCAGTGCGCGACGCTCGTGGTGCAGCCCGGGTCGGTGCGGGTGGACCCCGCTGCGCTCCCACGGACGGGTCCGGCCCGGGTTCGCGCTCGTTCACGCGTGGTGGTACGGACCGGGAGCCGCGGTGGGGGCGCGACTCCCGGTCCGAACTGGTGCCGGCCTCAGGCAGCGGCGTCCTCGTAGGCGAGCTGGGGGACCTTGACGGGGTGGTGCTCGCCCTCGACGTCGATCGTCGGGAGGAGCCGGTCGAGCCAACGCGGCATCCACCAGTTGCGGTCGCCGAGGAGCTCCATCGTGGCGGGCACGAGCACCATGCGCACGATGGTGGCGTCGACGAAGATCGCCGTGGCGAGGCCGAGGCCGGCGAGCTTCATGAGCACGTTGTCCTCGAGGATGAACGCTCCGAAGACCGTGACCATGATCGCGGCGGCCGCGGTGATGACCCGAGCGGTGCTGGCGAGCCCATCGGCGACGGCGCTCGCGTTGTCGCCCGTGCGCAGGTACACCTCACGGATCCGCGAGAGCAGGAACACCTCGTAGTCCATCGAGAGGCCGAACAGCAGGGCGAACATCATCATCGGGAGCCACACCGGGACCGGCGTCGCTTCGTCGATCCCGAACAGGCCGCCGAACCAACCGCCGTCGGCGGCGAGGGCGATCACGCCGTAGGCCGCACCGATCGACAGCAGGTTCATGATCGCTGCCTTCACCGCCACGAGGAGCGAGCGGAACACGATCATCAGCAGCAGGAACGAGAGTGCGATCACTGCCGCGATGAAGATCGGCAGGCGACCCGACATGTAGTCGCTCTCGTCGACGAACATCGCGGTCTGGCCGCCGATGTCGACGTGCGCGCCGGTCCCGGCCGTCGCCGCGGGCACGACTTCGTCGCGCAGCGTGTGCACCAGGTTCTCGGTCGCGGGGTCCTGCGGTCCGGTGGTGGGGAACGCAGTGATGAACGCGACGCCACCGTCGGCGCTGCGGACCGCCGGCATGACGGTCGCGATGCCGTCGGTCGTCGCGATCGCGTTCGTGAGCGACGCGATCGCCGCGTCGGGGTCGTCGCTGTCGTCGAGCACGACGGAGAAGGCGAGCGGACCGTTGGCGCCGGCGCCGAAGCCGTCTTCGACGAGGTCGAACGCCCGGCGGCTCGTGAGCTCCTCGCCGCCGTTGCTCGCGTCGGGCGTGCCGAAGCGCAGGTCGGTGAACGGCGACGCGAGGGCGAGCAGGATCACGAGCGCCACACCAGCGGAAGTCCACGGGCGCCGCTGCACGACCCGGCTCCACCGCCACGAGAGCGACTGGCGACCGTCGTCGTGACCCTTGCGCAGCCACGGCAGCTTGAAGCGGTCGATGCTGTGACCGGCGAAGCCGAGGAGCGCGGGGAGCAACGTGAGCGACGCGACCATCACGACCAGCACCGCGAGGCTCGTGGCCGCCGCGACGCCCCAGAGGTAGTCGAGGCCCATGAACACGAGACCGAACAGCGCGATCACCACGGTGGTGCCGGCGAAGAGCACCGCACGACCGGCGGTGGTGACGGACTCGACGACCGCGTCGGCGGGGTCGTTGCCCTGCGCGAGCGAGCTGCGGTAGCGGTTGAGCACGAACAGCGCGTAGTCGATGCCCACGCCGATGCCGATCATCGTGGCGAGCTGCACCGCGAAGTCGGGGACGACGAGGAAGTTCGCGATCAGCGCCACACCGGCGAGCGCGACGCCGAGGGCGAACACCGCGATGATGATCGGCAGACCCATCGCGAGCGCCGAGCCGAACGCGACCAGCAGGATCGCGGCGGCGAACAGGAGTCCGAAGCCCTCGGATCCGGCCTCGGTCTCTTCGGCGTTCTGCACCGCGAAGCCGCCCGCCTCGACCTGGAGCCCGTCGACGTTCGCGGCCTCGACGAGGTCGATGATCTCGGTGGTCGCGGCGACCGGCATCTTCTCGGCGGTCTCGTCGAGCTGCACCGTGAGGATGGCGGTGCTGCCGTCGGCGGCGACCGCGCCGGGCACGACGCCGGCGACGTGGTCGACCTGGCGCAGCTCGGCCGCGAGGTCGTCGATGCGGGCGGTGACCGCAGGATCGGTCACGCCGCCGTCGGCGCGGTACACGACGTCGACGGTGCCGCCGGCGAACTCGGGCATGCGCTCGTCGAGCACGTCGATGGCGTCGCTCGAGTCGCTGCCCGGCATGCGGAAGTCGACCTTGTTCTCGCCACCGAAGGCGCCGGCGGCGACCGAGGCCACCACCAAGAGGGCGAGCCAGGCGCCGACGACCCGGCGCCGCCTGTCGTAGGCCCAGCGGGCGAGGCGGGCGAGTGGCGCCGCCGGGCTGGAAGCCGTGGGGGGGATCGAGCCGTGCATCGGAACTCTCCTCGTCGTCGTGACGAGGCGAGGTTCGCAAGGCGCGCTTGGGATCGGCTGGGGGCCCGCTTGCGGCGGCTCGGTACGGTGCCGGCGTGGCGGGTCGGCACCGGGTCGTGATCGTCGGCGGAGGCTTCGGCGGGCTGCAGTGCGCGCTCGGGCTGCGCCGGGAGCCCGTCGACGTCACGCTCGTCGACCGGCAGAACTACCACCTGTTCACGCCGCTGCTGTACCAGGTCGCCAGCTCGCTGCTGAACCCGTCGGAGATCGCCGCGCCGCTGCGCAAGGTGCTCCGGCGAGCGCCGAACGCGCGGTTCCGGCAGGGCGAGGTGGTCGACGTCGACCTGCCCGGCCGGCGGGTCGTGCTCGCCGACGGCGAGTCGCTCGCATACGACGACCTGGTCCTCGCCACGGGCACGACCACGAACTACTTCGGCAACGACGACGTCGCCCGCCACTCGCTCGGCCTGAAGACGCTGGGCGAAGCGCTCGAGCTGCGCAACCACGTGCTCGACTGCCTCGAGCGCGCGACGGTGGTCGACGACGACGCCGAGCGCCAGACGCTCCTCACGTTCTGCGTGGTCGGCGGCGGACCGACCGGCGTCGAGTACGCCGGCGCGCTCGCCGAGCTCGTGCGGCTCGTGCTGCCGCACGAGTACCCCGAGATCGCGTTCGGCGCCGTGCGCATCGTGCTGCTCGAAGGCGGCGACCGGCTGCTCCCGACGTTCGCGCCGTCGCTGTCGGCGTACGCGGCGCGCGAGCTCGCACGCCTCGGCGTCGACGTGCAGCTCGGCGAGCTCGTGTCGTGCGCCACCGACACCGCGGTGACGACCCGGTCGGGCACGTCGATGCCGACCGCGTCGGTCGTGTGGACCGCGGGCGTGCGACCGGCCGACCTCGTCGGCGCGATCCCCGTGGAGCGCAGCCGCGCCGGCCGGGTCGAGGTCGACGATCGGCTGCGGGTGCAGGGCGCAGCGGGCGCGTTCGCGATCGGCGACGTCGCCGCGGCTCGTGACCGGCGGGGCGACGTGCTCGCGATGCAGTCACCCCAGGCGATGCAGGAGGGCCGCTACGTCGCGCGCGCGATCGCGGCGGGACTCGCGGGCCGGGAGGTCGCGCCGTTCCGCTACCGGGAGAAGGGCAGCCTGGCGACGATCGGGCGCTCGGCCGCGGTCGGCCAGATCGGGCCGCTGCGCCTGCGCGGGTTCCTCGGGTGGGTCGTCTGGCTCGTGGTGCACCTCTACTACCTGATCGGCTTCGAGAACCGCTTCCGGGTGCTGCTGCGCTGGGGTTGGTACTACCTGCGCTACGACCGACCGATCCGTTCGATCATCCGGGCCGCCGACCGCTCGCGGCGTGGGGGAGGGCCCGACCGGGAATGATGGGGGCGGCCCGCCGGTTGATACCCCGGTGGGTATCAGGCCCACCGCCGGTGCACGCTTGCGACCAGGAGTCCGAGGAATGGCCACGACCATCGAGCTGACGAAGGACAACTTCGCCGAGACCATCGAGGAGCACGACATCGTGCTCGTCGACTTCTGGGCGGAGTGGTGCGGACCGTGCCGCACGTTCGGCCCGATCTTCGAGCAGGCCGCGCAGCGTCACGGCGACATCGTGTTCGGCAAGGTCGACACCGAGGCGCAGCCCGAGCTGGCGCAGGCGTTCGGCGTGATGTCGATCCCCACGCTCATGATCGTGCGCGAGCAGGTGAACGTGTTCTCCCAGCCCGGTGCGTTGCCGGAGCCGGTCCTCGAAGATCTCATCTCGCAGGTGCGCGCCCTCGACATGGACGAGATCCGCAGCCAGGTCGCCGCGCACGAGCACAGCCACGACCACGACCACGACCACGACCACGGCCACGACCACGGGGACCACGGCCACTCACACTGAGCGGGGCCGCGTCAGCGGTCGTACACGCCCTTGAGCGCTCGTTCGGTCTCGCGCTTCGCGTCGCGCTCGGCGAGCGCCTGGCGCTTGTCGTAGGAGCGCTTGCCGCGCGCGACGGCGAGCTCGACCTTCGCCCGTCCGTCCTTGAAGTAGATCTTGAGCGGGACGAGCGTCACGCCCTTCTCCGCGCTCGCCGACTCGAGGTCGTGGATCTGGCGGCGGTGCAGCAGCAGCTTGCGCCGGCGCACGGGGTCGAGCTTGTCGCGCGAGAACTCGTAGGGCGACACGTGCATCCCGTGCAGCCACACCTCGCCGTCCTCGACGCGCGCGTACGCGTCCTGGAGGTTGCCGCGACCGTCGCGCAGCGACTTCACCTCGCTGCCGAGGAGCACGATCCCGCACTCGAACGTCTCCGCGACGTGGTAGTCGTGGCGCGCCTTGCGGTTCGAGATGACGAGCTGGTCGCCGCGCCGGGACATGGGACGGCACGGTACCGTCTCGGTGTGAGCGAACGGCTGGCGATCGCGGTGTGGCGAGCCCCCGAGGTCGACCTCGACGCGTGCATCGAGCGCATCACCTCGGAGTGGGCGAACGTCGCGCTCGAAGCGGTCAACGAACCCGAGGACGAGCCCGTCGTCGAGCACCTGACGGTCAGCGTCGCCGTCGACGACCAGGGTCCCTACGCGCACCCGCCCGACGCGCACGACTGCACCCCCAACGTCGACATCTTCGTGGTCGTCGATCTCGTGCGCGCGCACGACCTCGACGACCTCCCCGGACGCGATCTCCTCCACCACCTCGCGCGGCGCGTCGAGGTGTGGCGCGTCTCGACGCGCGAGCCGAAGCGGTGGGAGCGCGCGTGGGAGCTCGGCACGGTCGCGCCCGGGCTGAAGATGGTGTCGTTCATGCGCCGGGCCGAGGGGCTCGCGCACGAGCAGTTCGTGCGGCACTGGACCGAGCAGCACACGCCGCTCGCGCTCGAGCACCACCCGGGGCTGTGGAACTACCGCCAGCACGTCGTGCGGCGCGCGTTCACCCCCGGCGGCGACGGCATCGACGGCATCGCCGAGCTGCACTTCCGCTCGCGCGACGACTTCGAGACGCGCTTCTTCGCGTCGGAGGAGTCGAAGCGCATCATCCTCGCCGACGTCGCGCGCTTCATGGGCCCGCCCGCCCCCGACACCACCCTCATGACCGAGACCGCCCTGCGTTGAGTGATTGGTCAGAAAGCGCCCGCCCAGCGGCACTTTCTGACCGAACAGTTCGTTAGTGTCCGGCGGCATGCGGACGCGGATCACGGAGCTGTTGGGGATCGAGCACCCGATCGTGCAGGCGCCGATGGGGTGGATCGCCCGTTCGCAGCTCGCCTCGGCGGTGAGCAACGCGGGCGGGCTCGGGATCATCGAGACGAGCTCGGGTGAGCTCGACGTCATCCGCGACGAGATCCGCGCGATGCGCGACCTCACCGACAAGCCGTTCGGGGTGAACATCGCGCAGCTCTTCGTGCGCGACCCCGGCATCGTCGACTTCGTCGCCGAGCAGGGCGTCACGTTCGTCACCACGAGCGCAGGCGACCCCACGAAGTACACGAAGCTCCTGAAGGACGCGGGGTTGACCGTGTTCCACGTCGTGCCGTCGCTGCGAGGCGCCCTGAAGTCGGTCGACGCCGGCGTCGACGGCCTCGTCGTCGAGGGCAACGAGGGCGGGGGGTTCAAGGCGTCGACCGGCGCGTCGACGATGGTGCTGCTCCCGCTCGTCGCGTCGCGGGTCGACGTCCCGATCATCGCGGCGGGCGGCATCTGCGACGGGCGGTCGATGGCCGCGGCGATGGTGCTCGGCGCCGAGGGTGTGCAGATGGGGACGCGGATGGTCTCCGCGGCCGAGTCGCCCGTGCACGAGGCGTACAAGCGGTTGATCTGCGACAGCAACGAAGCCGACAGCCTGCTGCTCAACCGGTTCTCGCAGCCCGCGTTCCGCGTGCTGCGCACCGAGCACTCGACCGAGCTCGAACGCTCCGATCCGGTGCCGCTCGGTGAGCTCGGCGGCCAGCTCGACCTCTACTTCGGCGGCGACCTCGGTGCCGGGCTCGCGTTCGGCGGCCAGGTCGCCGGGCGCATCGACGCGATCGCGCCGGTGGCCGACATCTTGCGCGACACGGTCGCGGAGTGCGAGCGCGCACTCGAGGGGGCGGCGACACGCTGGCAGTAGTGTCCGCGCGTTCGTGACACGGGAGGCGTGCATGCCGTCGTCGGGCTCCATCCTGGGCAATCCGGTCCTCCGCAAGGAGGACCCGGGCGTGCTCCGCGGCGAGACGCGCTACTTCGACGACCTCGCGTTCGACGGCATGGTGCACATCGCGTTCGTGCGTTCGACGATCGCGCACGCGCGCGTCGAGAGCGTCGACACGTCGGAGGCGAAGGAGATGCCGGGCGTGCTCGCGGTGTACACCGCGGCCGACCTCGACCTCCCCGACTACCAGAACTTCATCATGTTGCCGCCCGCGCTCAACCGTCCGGTGCTGGCGCGCGACACGGTGCGCTTCGTCGGCGACATCGTCGCCGCAGTGGTGGCGGAGACGAAGGGCGCGGCGGTCGACGCGGCCGAGCTGGTGATCGTCGACTACGACCCGCTCGACCCCGTCGTCGACCCTGAAGCCGCGCTCGCCGACGACGCGCCGCTGCTGTTCCCCGAGCACGGCTCGAACCTCGCGTTCGAGACCGCGACGCCGCCGGTCGACGACATCTTCGCCGACGCCGATGTCGTCGTGCGCGGCCGCTTCGTGAACCAGCGGCTGGCGGGCGTGCCGATGGAGCCGAACGGGATCGTCGCGGTCCCGAACGAGCCTCCCGGCGGTCTGACCGCGTGGATCCCGACGCAGAACCCGCACGGCGTGCGCGACCCGCTCGCGGCGATGCTCGGCCTCGACGCCGCCTCCGTGCGCGTCGTCGCGCCGCCGGGCGTCGGCGGCGGGTTCGGACCGAAGGCCGGCGTGTACGTGGAGCACGTGCTCGCGGCCGCGGCTGCGCAACGTCTGGGTCGACCCGTGAAGTGGACCGAGACGCGCTCGGAGAACATGGTCTCGATGGCGCAAGGCCGCGGCCAGGTCCAGCACGTCGAGCTCGGCGTGCGGCGCGACGGCACGATCGTCGGACTCCAGGCCGACATCGTGGGGGAGGGCGGCGCGTACCCCGGCCAAGGCGCGTTCTTGCTGTTCTTCACCCAGATGATGTCGACGGGCGTCTACCGCGTGCCGAAGTACCACTGGCACGGCCGCGCCGCGATCACGAACACCACGTTCACGGGCGCGTACCGCGGCGCCGGACGGCCCGAGGCGACCGCGCTGATCGAGCGCATCCTCGACATGGCCGCCGCCGAGCTCGACCTCGACCCGATCGAGATCCGGCGGCGCAACTTCGTCGGCCCGGACGAGTTCCCGTACTCCACGCCGGGCGGTGCCACCTACGACGTCGGCGAGTACGAGAAGGCGCTCGACGCCGTGGTCGCGGCTGCCGACTACGACGCGCTGCGCGCCGAGCAGCGCGCGCGGCGCGAGCGCGGCGACACCAAGCTCTTGGGCATCGGTGTGACCACCTACGTCGAGGTCACCGCACCGATGATCCTCACCTCCGAGTTCGGTGGCGTCGAGATCCACGACGACGGCACCGTCACCGCGAAGGTCGGCACGAGCGCGCACGGTCAGGGTCACGAGACCGCGTTCTCCATGATCGTGAGCGACCTGCTCGGCGTGCCCATGGACGACGTGCGCATCGTTCAGTCCGACACCGCGGCGATCCCGCACGGTCACGGCACGATGGGCTCGCGTTCCCTGCAGACCGGCGGCGTCGCGATCCACCAGGCGAGCATCACCGTGCTCGAGAAGGCCAAGCGGCTCGCCGCGCACCTGCTCGAAGCGAGCCCCGACGACATCGTCGTGGGCGACGGCGGCCTCGAGGTCGCGGGCGTCCCCGCGAGCCGGCTCGGTTGGGGCGAGCTCGCGCGCGCCGCGGCCGACGACGCGCGCCGGCCGGCCGACATGGAGCCCGGCCTCTCCCACGAGGGCGACTGGCAGCAGGGTGCGTCGAGCTTCCCGTTCGGTGCGCACATCGCGGTGGTGGAAGTCGATGCCGAGACCGGACGCGTCGAGCTCCTCCGTCACATCGCCGTCGACGACTGCGGCCGCATCCTGAACCCGTTGCTCGTGCGCGGCCAGCAGCACGGCGGCATCGCGCAGGGCGTCGCCCAGGCCCTCTACGAAGAGGTCCGCTACGACGACGACGGCAACCCGATCACCGCGAACCTCATGGACTACGCCATGCCGAGCGCGGCGGAGCTCCCGTCGTTCGAAGCGACGAACACCGAGACGCCTACGCACCTGAACCCGCTGGGTGCGAAGGGCATCGGCGAGTCGGGCACGATCGGGAGCACGCCCGCGGTGCAGAACGCGGTGATCGACGCGCTGGCGCCGTTCGGGGTGCGCCACCTCGACATGCCGCTGAGCGCGGAGAAGGTGTGGCGAGCGATCAACGAGTCGCGCGCGTCGTGACGTTCGCGACGCCCACGCTGCGGCTCACGCGCGCGCAGTACGAAGTGATCGTCGGTCACTGCTACGACGGGCTCCCGGACGAAGCGTGCGGGTTGTTGACCGGACCGTTCCTGCGCGGCGAGCCCGACGGACGCGTGCGTGGCGTCCACCCGTGCGCGAACGCCGACGCGTCGGCGCGCACGTACACCGTCGACTCGCGCGACTTGCTGCGCGTGATGCGGGAGGCCGACGCCCACGGCGACGAGATCATCGGGGTGTGGCACAGCCACACCCACACCGACGCGTACCCGTCGCTCACCGACGTGCGCCAGGCCGCCGACCCCACGTGGGTCTACGTGATCGTCAGCCTCCGTGACGACGCCCCGGTGCTGCGCGCCTACCGCATCCGCGGCGACGACGTCGCCGAGGTCCCCGTCACCCTCCACTGAAGTGTTTGGCCAGAAAGTGCCGCTGGGCGGGCACTTTCTGACCAAACGGGTAGGGGGGTCAGGCGGTGCGGGTGAACTCGAGCTCGACGAGGCCCTGGTACGTGATCACCTTCACGGTGAACGGCGTGCCCACCGGCGCGGTGGGGAACTCGACGCGCAGCTCCCACTGCCCGTCGGCGTCGGCGTAGGTGTATCCCCACCCGTACTCCGACTGCACCTTCACCTTGGCACCTGGGTTCGCGGTCCCGTAGTACACGTCGTACGGCACCGGCTCGGCGCACGACCCGTACGTCGCGAGTGCGGTGAACGCCACCTCTTCGACCGGCGGCTTCGTGGTCGGCGGCGTCTCCTTCGGCTTCTCGGTGACGGGCGGCACGGTCTCCTTCGGCGCGTCGGTCGCCGGCGGCTGCTCGACCTTCTTCTCCGTGGTCGGCGGGGTCTCCTTCGGCTTCTCGGTGACCGGCGGCTTCTCCACCGTCGTCGGGACGACCACGACCTTCTTCTCCGTGGTGGTCGTCGCCTTCGGCTCGTCCTTCTCCGGCGCTTCGTAGTCGCGGCCGTTGCTCGCGGTCTCGACGCCGACCGTGCCGTCGGCCGACGGGCCGCGCACCGACAGGCCGATGGCGACGGCGACCGCGAGCGCGGTCCCGGCCGCCGCGAACTTCTTCACCGCGATCGCACGGTCGACGCGTCCGCACTTGTCGAGCAGACCGACGAAGTCGAGGTTCGGAGCACCGCCGGTCTCGGCCCGGTGCGCGAGCGATTCTTGCAGCACGTTCTCGTCCATCACACGCCCTCCCAGGCGAACTCGCGGTGCGTCGGCTCGAGGAGTCGCTCGAGCGCGGCCATCCCGCGCTTGGTATGGGTCCGGACGGTGCCGACACTGCAGCCGACCGTGTCCGCGATCTCGGTCTCGTTCATCCCCGCGTAGTGCCGGAGCACGATCACCTCGCGTTGGCGCGCCGACAACTGGAGCAGCGCTTCGTGCACGCGGTCCTCGAG
>DASUMP010000043.1:0-50872 GCA_036277635.1 Acidimicrobiia bacterium
ATAGCGAGCGCACAGATCGGCGAGGTACGCGGCGAACTCGCCGGCGGTGAAGCTGCGCCCCTCGCCGGCGAGCACGTAGCGACCGTCGGCGGACAGCTCGGTGGCGGCGACGTCGAGCGCGAGCGCGATCTCGGCGCCGGGTCGGTATCCGGCGCGCTCGATCGCGGTGACGAGCAACGCGAGCGCGTCCTCGTTCGACGGCAGGTCGGGAGCGAACCCGCCTTCGTCGCCGAGTGCGGTCGAGAGCCCGCGCTCCTGGAGGATCGCCTTCAGCGCGTGGTAGGTCTCCGCCCCCCACTGCAGCCCTTCGGCGAAGCTCGCGGCGCCGATCGGCACGAGCATGAACTCCTGCACGTCGACGTTGCTGTCGGCGTGGGCGCCGCCGTTCACCACGTTCATCATCGGGACCGGCAACGTGTGCGCGTTCGCGCCACCGACGTAGCGGTAGAGCGGCAGCCCCCGCTCGCCGGCCGCGGCGTGAGCGACGGCGAGAGACACGCCGAGGATCGCGTTCGCCCCGTAGCGCGACTTGTCGGCGGTGCCGTCGGCGTCGATGAGGACGCGATCGACGAAGCGCTGGTCGGCGCCCTCGATCCCGATGACCGCGTCGGCGAGCGGACCTCCCACGTGCTCCACCGCGGCGCGCACACCCTTGCCGCCGTACCGGTCGCCTCCGTCGCGCAGCTCGATCGCCTCGTGGGCCCCGGTGCTCGCCCCGCTCGGGACCGCCGCACGGCCGACCGCGCCCGACGCCAGCGTGACCTCCACCTCCACGGTGGGGTTGCCGCGGGAGTCGAGGATCTCCCGCCCGCTGACGTCCTCGATGGCGCTCATGGTGCTCCTGTGGAAAGTGTTGTGAATGTAGACGGTTGTGAATCCGCCCACAACGACCGCCTGCGGCCGGTCGCCGCGCTCAGGGGGCGGCGCGGGCCCAGAGGTCGGCGACGACCTCAGCGCTGGCCGCGGCCAGGTCGACACGCTCCGTGGTAGCAAGCGCCTCCATGGCCTGGAACCGGTCACGGCGGCGTCGGACCCACCCCGCGAGGGCCGACTCCCCGTCGAGGCCGCGCGCCCGGCCGACGGCCACGACCGCGCCGAGCACTCGCCCGAGCGCGGCTTCCACCTGGTCGGGGCCGGCGGCGGCGAGCGCGTCGACGGCCGCTCGCAACCCCTCGTCGGCGGCGGGCGCGTCGGGCGCGGCCAACCCGACCGACGCTTCCTTGCGCAGGAGCTTCTGGGCGGCGAGGAGCGCCGGCAACCCCGTGCCGATGCCGGCGACGAGCGAGGCGCCACCGCGCTCGTCCTGCTTGATCTGCTCCCAGTTCGTCACGACCTCGTCGGCGTCGCGCACCTCGACGTCGCCGAACACGTGCGGGTGTCGGCGCACGAGCTTGTCGTGGATCCCTTCGGCCACCTCCGCGAGCGTGAACGCGGCGCGCTCCTCGGCGAGCACGGTGTGGATGACCACCTGGAACAAGAGGTCGCCCAGCTCGTCGGCGAGGTCGTCGTACGCGCCGAGCGGAACGTCGCCGGCGCCACCGGGCGCGTCGATCGGCAACGCCTCGATCGCCTCGGCGACCTCGTAGGCCTCTTCGAGCACGTGGCGCCGCAAGGTGTGGTGGGTCTGGGCCGCGTCCCACGGACAACCGCCGGGGCCGCGCAGTCGCCGAGCGAGCTCGACGAGTCGCGCCACCTCGGGCGCGACTGCGCGCGTCCCGGTGTCGACCACGAGCGTGGTCAGGTGATCGGGATCGACGACGCGGTCGAGGTCTTCGAGCGCGACGGTCACGACCGCTTCGTCGATGCACCCGAGACGCTGGAGCACGACGACGTCGTGCGACGCGTCGAGCGCGTCGAGCAGCGCGAGCTTGACCTCCGACAGCGCGTCGCGCGTGTCGCACTGCGCGACGACGAGCACCCCGACGAGGCCTGCGGCGTCGACCGCGAAGCGGTGGCCGTCGACGAGCCGCGCGCCGGCGAGCGGGTCGAGTCGGGCGCGCGACCACACGAGGTCGACGAACGACACGCCCGGGATCTCCTCCACCTCGACGCCGGGATGCTCACGCAGCAGCACCACCGTGCGTTCGGCGACCGCCGGGCTGCCCGGCACCGCGTACACGACGGTCCCGTCGAGTCGAGCCGCGTCGACGAGACGTTCGACGATCGTCCGGTAGACCGACTCCACGTCGGGACTCACGTCGTACACCGCGTCGAACGACTGGAGCACGAGGCCAGAGGCAGCGAGGTCGTCGACGGCGGGGTGACGCGCGGTGCGAACGAAGCGCGCCTGGGGTTCGACTGCGGCGATCGCGGCGCGCGCGGCGGGGAGCACCAGGTCGGCGCCCGCCGGACCGAGCCCGACGACGACGACCCGCGCGGCCCCGCTCACCCGCCTGCGGGTGCTTCCGGGCCGAGCAGGCCGCCCGGCATCGTGGTCGTGGTCTCACGACCGTCGCGGACGTCGGGGGTTCCCGGCGGCTCGACGCGGGGACCCTGCTCGTCGACGACCCACCGGCCGTAGCGCGGGTTCACGGTGACTTCGGCGTCGGTCAACCGCTCCTCGATGATCTCCGACAACGTCTCGTCGATGCGGGTGTTCGCCTCGTCGGCCGCGTCTTGCTGCAACTGCTCGATGACCCGATCGCGCATGACCTCGTACGACGGCAGCGCGTAGGGCGTCACGCGGATGACGTGCCAGCCGAACTCGGACTGCACGGGCCCGACCGGCTCACCGATGGGAGCCGCCATCGCGGCTTCCTCGAACGGGGCGACGAACTGGCCCTGGAGCAGGCACCCCAGCTGACCTCCCTGGGGCACCGAACCCTCGTCGGTCGAGAACTGACCCACGAGCGACGTGAAGTCTTCGCCGGCGGCGAGCCGTTCGAGGACCTCGTTCGCCTCGTCCTCGGTCTCGACGAGGATGTGGGCGACCTGCTTGTCGAGCGGACACTGAGCGCGCGACTCGGCGATCAGCTCGTCGTAGTACGCCCGCACTTCGGCTTCGGTCGGCTCGGTGGGCTCGGTCCCACCGGATTCGTCCTCCGCCAACGCGAGGGCACGGGCGTTGCGCTCGACGAACAGCGTCTGGAGCTCGGGGTCGAAGTAGTCGAACACGACGAGGGGATCCACGGTGTCGTCCGACTCGACCGAGGTGAAGAACGTCTCCATGCGCGTGCGCGCCCGCTCGCGGTGCGTGTCGTCGACCTTCAGCCCCCGTTCGTCGAACTCGGCGTCGATCACGAGTTGGTCGATCAAGGTGTCGAGCCACAGCGAGGCCAGCCGAGTGTCGGTGACTGCTCCCGAGTCAGCCGAGTCGGACACCGTGAAGTCGGCTTGGCGCAGCGCTTCGACGAACACCTCGTTCTCGAGCATGCGCTCGAGCTCGTCTTCGAGGTCGCGACGCGAGATGCTCATGTCGTCGACGGTCGCGGCGTCTTCGAGCGTGTCCGAACAGGCGGCAGCCACCACGACGAGCGCGAGGAGGAGGCTGAACGACGCGAACAGGGAGCGGGTGCGGGAGCGAATCGGCGTCATGGCGTGGCGGATCGTATCGGCGGAGAAGCGTCGGTCTCGGACGCCTCGGGCGTACGGGGCGCGATCGCGCCGAGCAGCGCCCGCAACGCCTCCAGCAACACGACGCCGCCTGCCGGTCCGCCACCCACACTCCCGAGGGGGACGACGACGGCGTCGGCGGTGACGGTGGCGCGCGGCGCGACCTGCTGGAGCCGCACCTCCTGGCTCTTGCGCAGCTCGAGACCCTCGAAGCGCACCAGCTGCTTCTGCACCGACACGGCCCGGATCCCGAGCCGGACGCAGTCGGCGCGCAGGCGCGCCACCTCCAGCAGCGCCTCCGCGGGGGCGGGCGGCGGTCCGTACCGGTCGATCCATTCGTCGCGCACGTCGTCGACGTCGGCCGGGGTCGTGACCGCGGCGAGCCGGCGGTACGCCTCCATGCGCACGTCGTCGCGCCCGATGTAGTCGCGCGGGAGGTGGGCGGTCACCGGGACGTCGATCTGCACCTCGACGGGCGCTTCGCGCGTCCGGCCCGTGAGCTCGTCGACGGCTTGGGTCACCATCTCCATGTAGAGGTCGAAGCCGACGGCGGCGATGTGCCCGGACTGCTCGGCACCGAGCAGGTTGCCGGCGCCGCGGATCTCGAGGTCGCGCATGGCGATCTTGAAGCCACTGCCGAGATCTGTGAACTCGCCGATCGTCTTGAGTCGTTCGTACGCCTCGTCGGTGAGCTTCCGGTCGGGGGGATACAACAGGTACGCGTAGGCGCGCTGGCCGCGGCGACCGACGCGGCCGCGCAGCTGGTAGAGCTGCGACAGGCCGAGCGCGTCGGCGCGATCGACAACGAGCGTGTTCACCGTCGGCATGTCGAGCCCGCTCTCGACGATCGTGGTGCAGACCAACACGTCGTGCTCGCGCTCCCAGAACGACGTCACCACTTGCTCGAGACGGTTCTCGTCCATCTGCCCGTGCGCGACGGCGACACGCGCTTCGGGCACGAGGTCGCGAACGTCGGCGGCGACGTGCTGGATGTCGTGCACGCGGTTGTGCACGTAGAGCACCTGGCCTTCGCGCAACAGCTCGCGCCGGATCGCCTCGGTGACCGCGCGCGGGTCGTACTCGCCGACGTAGGTGAGGATCGGTTGCCGATCCTCGGGCGGCGTGTTCACGAGTGAGAGGTCGCGGATGCCGGTGAGTGACAACTCGAGGGTGCGCGGGATCGGGGTGGCGCTGAGCGTGAGCACGTCGACGCTCTCGCGCATGTACTTGATGCGCTCCTTGTGCTGCACGCCGAAGCGTTGCTCCTCGTCGACAACGAGGAGACCGAGCTGCTTGAAGCGGATGTCGTCGGAGAGCAGTCGGTGCGTCCCGATCACGATGTCGACCGAACCGTCGCGGAGCCCGGCGACCACGTCGGCCTGCTCCTTCGGCGACAAGAACCGCGAGAGCGTCTCGACCCGCACGGGATAGGCGGCGAACCGCTCCCGGAACGTGGAGCCGTGCTGGCTCGCGAGCAGCGTCGTGGGCACGAGCACCGCGACCTGGCGGCCGTCGAACACGGCTTTCGCGGCGGCCCGCAGTGCGACTTCGGTCTTGCCGAAGCCCACGTCGCCGCACACGAGCCGGTCCATCGGGACCGGCCGCTCCATGTCGGCCTTCGTGTCCTCGATCGCGCGCAACTGGTCGGGCGTCTCCTCGTAGGGGAACGCCTCTTCGACCTGGTGCTGGAACGGTGTGTCCTCGGCGAAGGCGTGCCCCGGCGTCGCGAGTCGCTTGCGGTACAAGATGACGAGCTCGGCCGCGATGTCGCGCACCGCGCGCCGCACGCGCGCACGCGCCTTCTCCCACTCGGCGCCGCCCATCTTCGAGAGCTTCGGGGCTTCGCCGCCCGTGTACTTGCGCAGCAGCCCGATGTCCTCGGAGTCGACGTAGACCCGGTCACTCCCGCGGAACTCCACGACGAGCCGGTCGCGGGTGACGCCGAACATCTCGCGCGTCTCCATACCGAGGTAGCGCCCGATGCCGTGCACCCGGTGCACGACGTAATCGTTCGGTGCCAACCCTTCGTAGTGGTCGACGCCCTTGCGCGCCCCGCGAGCGCGCCGGTGCACCCGGCGACGCCCGGTGAGATCGGCTTCGGCCACGAGCGCGATCCCGGCACTCGACACGACCGCGCCGCGATCGATGGCGGCGACCACGACGTGCACACCACCGCCGGACAGCGCCGCGCTCTGGTCGTCGACGGCGTCGAGACGGTCGGCGACGACGCCTTCTTCGGCGAGAATCTGCGTGATGCGGTTCGCGGAACCCGCTCCTTCGGCGGCCACGAACACCGCGACGCCCTCGGCGCGCAGCCGCTGCAGTCGCAGCGCGAGCGCTTCGCTGTCGCCGACGACGGGGTCGAACGCGCTAGCCGCGAGCAACGGCGTCGACGGCTGGTCGGCCGACGCGAGGACGAACGTCGTGCCCGCGCGCGTGTGCGCCAACAAGCGATCGAACGGCAGCGAGAGGCGCGGCGGCTCCCGCGGCGAGTCGTCGGTGCCGACGTCCCACGTCTTCGCGAGCACCGAGCCGAGCGCGGCCTCTTCGTCGAGCAGCTCGGCGGCGCGATCGCGCAGGCGGCGGGGCTCGACCAACGCGACCAGCGCGTCCGCGGGTAGGAGGTCGGACAGCAGGTGCTCGTCGGGGCACAGCCAGGGCAGCCACGACTCCATGCCGTCGAAGGTGGCGCCCTGGGCGAGTCGCTCCCAGTGCTCGCGGCCCCACGGTTCCTGCTGCAAGAGCAGCTCGGCGCGCTCGCGCACCTCCGCGGTGGGCAGCAGCTCGCGTGCCGGGAAGATCCACACGTCGTCGAGGTCGGTGGTCGACCGCTGGTCGGCGACGGAGAACTGCGACAGCCGGTCGACCTCGTCGCCCCACAGGTCGATGCGCACCGGGTGGTCAGCGCTCGCCGGATACACGTCGACGATCGATCCGCGCACGGCGAGCTCACCCCGGGCCTCGACCTGGAACTCACGCCGGTACCCGGCTCCCACCAGCCGCTCGACGAGCTCGTCGCGATCGACGCGGTCGCCGGGCCGCACGACGATCGGTTCGACCGCCTCGACGTGCGGACCGAGACGCTGCACCAGCGCGCGCACGGGCGCGACGACGACGGTGGGGAGGTGCTCGCCGCCGACGCGCAGACGCCACATGACGCGCAGCCGGCGTCCCATCGTCTCGAGCGCGGGCGACACCCGCTCGAACGGCAGTGTCTCCCACGCCGGGAACAGCTCGACCGCGTCGTCGCCCAAGAACGCGCGCAGATCGTGCGCGACGCGCTCGGCTTCGGCCGCGGTCGGCACGGCGAGGAGCACCGGCCGCCGGACGCCGACGCGGGCGCACGTCGCCACGAACAGCGCCCGCGCGGCCTCGGGCACCGCGACCGTGTTCCCGGCGCCGGCGGTCGCGGCGCGCACGACGTCGTCGGACGCGAGGACCGTCGCGAGACCGGCGAGGGGCGCGCCGACGCTCACCCGTTGAACCGGTTCATCGCGACGTCGACGCCGTCGGCGAGGATGCACTCGACCGCATCGGCGGCCCGCTCCACCGCGACGTCGATCTCGGTGCGCTCCCGCTTCGAGAAGGCCGAGAGCACGTGGTCGGCGCCGCGCTCCTTCGACACCGGCTTGCCCACCCCGATGCGCACGCGCACGAAAGCGTCGGTGTGGAGGTGCGCCTTGATCGACCGCAAGCCGTTGTGGCCGGCGAGCCCGCCCCCCACCTTCACGCGCAGCACGCCGACGGGGAGATCGAGCTCGTCGTGCACGATCACGACGCGATCGGCGTCGACGCCGTGGCGACGCGCGAGTCCCTGCACCGCGGCGCCCGACTCGTTCATGTAGGTGAGCGGTCGCGCGAGAGCGACACGGCGCTCGCCGATGCGCACCTCGTCGGCGAGCGCGCGCTCCTTCGCCCTGCGCAGGCGACCGCCGTGACGCGCCGCGAGCACGTCGACGACCTCGAACCCGACGTTGTGGCGCGTGCGCGCGTACTCGTCGCCGGGATTGCCGAGCCCGACGACGAGCAGGTCGGCCGGTGTGCCGGTGCGCTCGCCGCGGCGATCACGCCGCAGCACGCATCACCCTTCGGACTCGCCGCCCTCGTCGGTGGCGGCGCCGCCCTCGGCGGCCTCGCCTTCCGCGGCCTCGCCCTCGGCGGCCTCGCCCTCCGCGGCCATCGCGCGCGGGATCGAGACCGCGGCGACGACCTCGTCGGCCTCTTGCAGCACGGTGACGCCAGCGGGGATCGCGAGGTCGCGGACGTGCACCTGGTCGCCGACCTCGAGCGCGCTGATGTCGTGCTCGATCACGTTGGGCAGGTCGCCCGGCTTCGCTTCGATCGACAGCGTGAAGATCTGCTGCTCGAGCATGCCGCCCATGTTCACGCCCTCGGCGGTGCCGACGAGCGAGAGCGGGATCTCGGCGGTGACCGTCTCGTCGGCGCTGATGCGGATGAAGTCGACGTGCACCACGTCGCCGCGGATCGGGTCGCGCTGGATCTGGCGGGCGAGCGTGAGCTGGCCGGCACCGTCGACCTGCAGCGTGATCAGCGTGTTCGCGCCCGCCGCCCCCGACAAGATGTGCTGGAGGTCTCGCGCGTCGACCGCGACGGCCACCGGGTCGTCGCCGCGCCCGTAGACCACGGCCGGCACCCGCCCGGCCCGGCGCAGCCGCCCGGCGGGACGGCTCCCCCGCTCGGGGCGGAGCTCGGCGTTGAGTACTGCGTCTGACATGGCGCGCACGACCCTCGGGTCAGAGAAACGGAGCGCACCATTCTGCCGGGTCGGGCCCCCGGACCGCTACCCCGCCCGGTTCCGACGTTTCCGACGGCTCCGACCGTTCTGACGGTTCAGACGTTGTCGCCGTCGAAGAGCTCGCTCACCGAGCCCTCGGTGAAGACCGCGCCGATCGCCTCGGCGATGAGCGGAGCGATCGAGAGCACCCGCAGGTTGTCGAACCACTTCTCGCTCGGGATCGGCAGCGTGTTCGTGACGACGACCTCGCGGATCGGGGCGTTCTTCAGGCGGTCGACGGCCGGGCCCGACAACAGACCGTGGGTGGCGACGACGAAGACGTCGACCGCTCCCCGGTCGACCAGCAGGTTCGCGGCGCTCACGACCGTGCTCGCGGTGTCGATCATGTCGTCGACGAGCACGCAGATGCGGCCCTCGACGTCGCCGACGACCTCGGTCGCTTCGGCGACGTTGTGCGTGCCCCGCGGCCGGCGCTTGTCGATGAACGCGAGGTCGGCGTCGAGCTGGTGCGCGTAGCGGCGGGCGAGCTTGCCGCCGCCCGCGTCGGGCGACACGACGACGAGCTCGCCGTCGACGTTGGAGCGGATGTGCTCGGACAGCACCGGCACCGCGGTGAGGTGATCGACGGGGAAGTCGAAGAAGCCCTGGATCTGCCCGGTGTGCAGGTCGACGGTGACGACACGGTCGGCGCCCGCGCACGTGAGCATGTCGGCGACGAGACGCGCGGTGATCGGCTCTCGCCCTTCGGCTTTGCGGTCTTGGCGCGCGTAGCCGTAGAAGGGGCAGACCGCGGTGATGCGCTTCGCCGACGCGCGCTTCGCGGCGTCGAGCATGATCAACTGCTCCATCAAGCGATCGTTGATGGGATCGCAGTGCGACTGGAACACGAACACGTCGGCGCCGCGGATGCTCTCGCCGTAGCGGCAGTAGATCTCGCCGTTCGAGAACGTGGAGAGGACGACTTCGCCGAGCGGCAACGACAGGTGCTCGGCGACCTCGGTCGAGAGCTCCTCGTGGCCACGCCCGGCGACGAGGATCAAGTGCTTCTTGGTGACCAGCTCCACCGTGCCTCCCGGGCGTCGCCGGCGGTCAGCTCGCTCCGCCGTCGCCATCCTCGCGCACCGGCAGGTGCGACGGCCCCGCGTCGCGCGCCGGGACGCCCTTCACCAGCGTGTTCGGCGGCACGTCGTTGGTGACGACCGAGCCGGCGCCGGTCTCGACGCCGTCGCCGAGCTCGACCGGCGCCCGCAACGACGTGTGGATCCCGGTGTGGACCCCACGCCCGATGCGGGTGCGGTGCTTGTCGGTCCCGTCGTAGTTCGCGGTGATCGTGCTCGCCCCGAGGTTCGTGCCCGGCCCGACGTCGGCGTCGCCGATGTAGGAGAGGTGCGGCACCTTGGTGCCGTCGCCGATGTCGGCGTTCTTCGTCTCCACGAACGTGCCGATCTTGGCGCCCGCGCCGAGGCGGGTGCCGGGGCGCACGTACGCGAACGGGCCGACCGACGCGTCGTCGCCGATCTCGGCGTCGAGCACGACTGAGAACGAGATCGTGGCGCGCTCGCCGATCACCGCGTCGGAGAGCCGCGTGTTCGGACCGATCACCGAGCCCGTGCCGACCGCGGTGCGCCCCTCGATCGCCGTGCCCGGCAGCACGCGCACGTCGGGGTCGAGGACCGCCGACGCGTCGATGTAGGTGGTGGCGGGATCGACGAGCGTGACGCCTTCGCGCATCCAGCGCCGGTTGATGCGGGCGCGCAGCTCCTGCTCGGCGGCGGCCAGCTCGGCCCGGTCGTTCACCATGATCGCCTCGCCCGGATCGTCGGCCGAGCGCGCGATCACCTTGTGGCCGGCGCCGCGCAACACCTCGATCGCGTCGGTGAGGTAGTACTCCCCCTGCGCGTTCTCGGGACTCAAGCGGCGAAGCGCGGGCGCGAGCAACGTGCGGCGGAAGCAGTAGATCGACGTGTTCACCTCGTGCACCGCGCGCTCGTCGTCGGTGGCGTCGACGTGCTCGACGACGCGCGACACCTCGCCGTGCTTGTCGCGCAGCACTCGGCCGAGGCCCGTCGGGTCGGGCACGGTCGCGGTGAGGATCGCGGCCGCCGCGTCGGTGAGACGGTGCTCCGTCGCGAGGTGCGCCAACGTCTCGGCCCGCACGAGCGGAGCATCGCCCGGCAGCACCAGGAGGTCGTCTTCGGCGTCGAGGTCGTCGAACCCCGCCGCCGTGAGCGCGACGCTGACCGCGTCGCCGGTGCCGCGCTGGACGCGCTGCTCGACGAACTCGACGGGCACCTCGGTGGCGAGCTGGTCCTGGACCGTCTTCGTGACGCGCTCGGCGCCGTGGCCGACGACGATCACGATGCGTTGGAGCGGGAGCTCGGCGAGCGCGTCGACCACGTGGAGCAACATCGCTCGACCGCACAGCGGGTGGAGCACCTTCGGGGTGTCCGATCGCATCCGCGTGCCCTCGCCCGCGGCGAGGATCACGGCGGACAACGGTCGGTAGTGGCTCATGGACGGTTCCTCACGGTCGTCGACCGGTCGCTCGGGGGCGAGGGTTCGAACCTCGACTTGGGACTCCAAAGGACCCAGTGCTGCCTGTTACACCACCCCCGATCCCCACCCGGACGATACCGGCGGGCGGGGCCGATTTCGTCGAGGACGCGGCCGCCGACTACGTTCGTGCGCGCCATGGGCTCCCTGATCAAGAAGCGCCGCAAGCGGATGCGCAAGAAGAAGCACAAGAAGCTGCTGAAGCGCACCCGTTGGCAGCGTCGCCAACAGGGCAAGTAGCCCGGATCTCCTCGCACGGCCGCCCGCTCGGGCGGCCGTGTCGCGTGTGCGGAGATCGGGATCAGCTCGGGATCAGATCGGCCGCGGCCTCGCCCAGGTGCCCCACACCCGACGGGTGCCGAGCGCCTGGCGGGCCCGTTCGAGTGCACGCTGCCACGACGGCTCGTCGTCGAAGACCGCGGCGTACGACGAACCGCTGCCGCACAGCAACGCCGGCCGCTCGATGGCCGCCTCGAACCGGCGACGGAACGACACGAGCCGCGGCTCCAGGCGTTCGGCCGCGGGTTCGAGGTCGTTCGTCAGCGCGACGGTCAGCGGCGCCAGCGCGGCGGGCGCCGCGACCAACCGGACGTCGCGGGGCCCGCCGAGCTCGTCCCAGCTCCGATAGACCGCGGGCGTCGAGCACCCGAAGGGCGGCGTCGCCACCACGACCGGGAGCGCCGCCGGCAACACGACCGGCTCGAGGTCGTCGCCCCGCCCGCGCATCCACGCGGGTTGTCCGGCGAAGCAGAACGCGACGTCGGCGCCGAGCGACGCGGCGATGGCGTGGAGATCGTCGGACGGGACCCGCAGCGCGCGGCCGAGCACGCGCAGCACGGCACCGGCGTCGGCCGACCCGCCACCGAGTCCCGCACCCATCGGGATCGCCTTGTGGAGACCGATGCGCGCGCCGGCGGCTCCGGCCCGTTCGAGCACGGCGGTGGCGGCGCGGACCGCGAGGTTGGTGTCGTCGACGGGCGCGCTGCCCGCCGGCTCCACGAGGAGCTCGACGCCCGGCTCCTGCCGGACTTCGACCATCACCTCGTCGGCGGGATCGTCGAGCGCGACGGTCAACGCCTCGAGCGCGTGATAGCCGTCGGGGAGCAGCCCCACGACCCGCAGCGAGAGGGTCAGCTTCGCCCGCGCCGGTTCGTGCGTGTACTGGTGGCCGTGCTTCACGCGCGGTCCTCGGCGTCGGCACGCGCGAGTCGGGCCCACCCGTCGAGGCCGACCGTCTCGGCTCGCGCACCCGGATCGATGCCGGCGCCCTCCAGCCGTGGCACCGCGCGGTTGCCGAGCACTGTCGCGAGCGCGTTGCGCAACGTCTTGCGTCGCGTCGCGAACCCGGCGCGCACGAGCTCGAAGAGACGGTCGACATCGGGCACGTCGACGGGTGGCGACTCCCGACGCGTGAGCGCGACGAGCGCGGACTCGACCTTGGGCTTCGGCACGAACACCGTCGGCGGCACGACGCCCACGACACGCGCCTCGGAGTAGTACGCGACCTTCACCGAGACGGCACCGTACGCGCTGTCGCCGACGCGTGCCGCGAGTCGCTCGCCGACCTCGCGCTGCACCATCACGAGCAGCCGCTCGACCATCGGCGCGCGCTCGAGCACGTGGACCACGACGGGCGTCGCGACGTTGTACGGCAGGTTCGAGACCATCACCCAACGCGGCGCCGCCGCGAGGACGTTCCGCCAGTCGATCGTCAGGGCGTCGTCGTGCACGATGGTCACCGGTAGTCCGGCGACCGTCTCTTCGAGAGCAGCCACCACGTGGCGGTCGAGCTCGATCGCGGTGACCGCGGCGCCGGCTTCGCACAACGCGAGCGTCAGCGAACCGACACCGGGTCCGACCTCCACGACCGGCGTGCGCCCGTCGACGGCGGCGAGGCGCACGATGCGGCGCGCCGTGTTCGGGTCGGCGAGGAAGTTCTGACCGAGCGCGCGGCTCGGGTGCAGACCGTGGGCGTCGAGGAGCGCGCGGATGGACGACGGCGTGAGCAGCGGCGTCATCGAGGCGCGTCGAGTCCGAACGCTCGTCGTGCGTTCGCGCTCGTGCACTCGGCGACCGCGGCGACGGGCTCGTCACGAGCGGCCGCCAGCGCGGCACCGACGTGCACCACGTACGCCGGCTCGTTCTCGCGCCCTCGGTGCGGGACCGGTGTGAGGAACGGCGCGTCGGTCTCGACGAGCATCCGGTCGGCGGGCGTGACGGCCGCCGCGGCGCGCAGGTCGTCGGCGTTGGCGAACGACACGATGCCGCTGAACGAGAGGTACGCGCCCAACGCAAGTGCTCGCTCCGCTTCGGCCGGACCGCCGGTGAAGCAGTGGAACACGGTGCGATCGGGGGGAACCTCGTCGTCGAGGACGCGGAACGTGTCGTCCCACGCGTCCCGGGAGTGGATGACGAGCGTGCGGTCGAGCCGCTTCGCGAGATGGATCTGGAAGCGGAAGGCGTGCTCCTGCTCGGCGCGCGGCGAATGCTCGTAGTACAGGTCGAAGCCGGCCTCGCCCACGCCGACCACGCGATCGGCGTGCGCGAGCACCTCGAGCTGACCCCACTCGACGCTCAGCTTCGACGCGTCGTGCGGGTGCAGCCCAACCGTCGCGTAGACCTCGTGATGGCGCGCCGCGAGGTCGAGCGCGTGCCGCGACGTCTCGAGGTCGGTCCCGACGCACACCATCGTGGTGACGCCGGCCGCGACGGCGCGTGCCACCTGCGCCTCGGCCGCGGCGACGTCGCCCGCCGACGACCCGAGCTGCAGGTGGCAGTGCGAGTCGATCCAGGTCGGTTCGCTCATCCGTCGGCCTCGTCGAGGCGGGGGAACAGCGGCGCGCCCTTCTCGAGCGCGTTCCCGGCCGGCAACCCGCCCCACTGCGCGGCGTCGGGCAGGCGCTGGTCGCCCGGTGAGCCCGCCAACCCCAATCGGCGCCACAGCTCGGCCGAGGCGCGCGGGATCACCGGCCACGACAGCAGCGCGACGACGCGCAACGCTTCGAGGCAGTCGCCGAGCACCGCCGCGACCGCGGCGGCGTCGCCCGCCTTGTGGAGCGCCCACGGCTGGCGGTCCTCGATGTAGGCGTTCGCGGCACGGATCAGGTTCCACACCGCACCGAACCCGTCGGCGAAGTCGACGCGCTCGAGCGCCGACTGCAGTCCGGCGAACGCGTCGGCGGCCGCGTCGCGGAGCGGCCCGTCGGCGCGCGCGTCGGGAACGGCACCGTCGACGTAGTTGACTGCCATGTTCAGCACGCGGTTGGCGAGGTTGCCGAAGTTGTTGGCGAGATCAGCGTTGTAGCGCGCCACCATCGCCTCGTAGCTGAACTCACCGTCAGGACCGAAGCGCTGGTCGGCCATGAAGTGGTAGCGGAAGCCGTCGGAGCCGAACACGTCGACGAGCTCGCGCGGCGTGATCTGGTTCAGCCGCGTCTTCGACATCTTCTCGCCGCCGACGAGCAGGAACCCGTGCGCGAACACGCACTCGGGCAGCGGGAGTCCCGCCGACATCAGCATCGCGGGCCAGTAGACCGCGTGGAACCGCAGGATGTCCTTGCCGATGAGGTGGTACGCGGGCGGCCAGTAGCGCTCGAAGCGCTCGGGCTCCGTGCCGTAGCCGACCGCGGTGCAGTAGTTCACGAGCGCGTCCGACCACACGTAGGCCACGTGCCGGTCGTCCCACGGCAACGGCACGCCCCACGTGATCGACGTCCGACTCATCGAGAAGTCGCGCAGTCCCTGACGGATGAGTCCGAGCACCTCCTTGCGGCGACCGTCCGGGCGCACCGCTTCGGGGTGCTCCGTGTAGTGCGCGAGCAACGCGTCCTCGTACTTCGAGAGCGCGAAGAAGTAGTTCTCCTCGCTCACGAACTCGACCGGACGCCCGTGGATGGGGCAGTTGCCGCCGACCAGATCGTCTTCGGCGTAGTACGCCTCGCAGGCGACGCAGTACAGGCCCTCGTAGGTGCCGAGGTACACGTCGCCGTTGTCGTACAGCGCCTGGAGGAACTTCGCGACTGCCGTGTAGTGCCGGTCCTCGGTCGTGCGGATGAAGTCGTCGTTGGCGATGTCGAGGATGTGCCATGCGTCACGGAACTTCTGGCTCGTGCCGTCGGCCATCTCGCGAGGGGACATCCCGGCGGATTCCGCGGCGCGCTGGATCTTCAGGCCGTGCTCGTCGGTGCCCGTGAGGAAGGAGACGTCGTCCCCCCACATCCGCCGCCAGCGCGTGAGGACGTCGCCCGCGACCGTCGTGTACGCGTGCCCGATGTGGGGCTCGTCGTTCACGTAGTAGATGGGCGTGGTCACGTAGAACGGTCGAGGCATCGTCGCTCCGTCGGAGGTGTGGCGCCCATTGTGCTCGCGCCCCGGTGCCGTCCACCGCGCCATTGCCGGCGGAGGCGGCTACGCTTCCTTCGGCTCCGGCCGGCCGTGTCCGGTTGCGCCGCCGTGTGGGGACGACGGTGCGGGAGCGAGGGGGGTTCCCCATGAACCCGATCGGCACCGCCCGGCGCATCGATCAGCTCGGACGCGTCGTCGTTCCGGTCGAGCTGCGACGGCTGCTCGGCATCCGGGAGGGCGACCTCCTCGACATCCGGGCCCAAGACGGTCATCTCGTGCTCGATCGCATCGAACCGAGCTGCATCTTCTGCGGCGAGGACTCGAGCGCGCTGCGCGAGCGTCACGGCAAGCACGTGTGCGCCGGCTGTCTCGCCGACCTCACGACCGCCTGAGCGAGTCACGCACGCGCACGGCGGCCTCGTAGGCCGCCCGCCGCGAGACGCCGAGCTCCGCCGCCACCTCCGCCGCGGCGTCGCGAGCGCTCGCTCCACTCGCCATCGCCGACGCGACGGCGGCCGCGACGGCCGCGGGGTCGGGAACGGCGCTCGGCGCAGCGGCATCGAGCACCACGACGTACTCGCCGCGCGCCTCGCCGCGCGACCGCACGGCCGTGACGACCTCGCCGAGCGGTCCGCGAACGACGTCTTCGTAGCGCTTCGTGAGCTCGCGCGCGACGCACGCGCGGCGCTCGACCCCTACGACGCCCACGAGGTCGTCGAGGGTGGCGTGGATGCGATGGGGTGCCTCGAAGAGCACGACGGTGCTGTCGGCGTGGACGATGGTGCGCAGGCGCTCCGCACGTTCGGCGCCCTTGCGGGGCAAGAACCCCTCGAACCGGAAGCGTGCGGTCGGGAGCCCCGACACGACGAGCGCGGCGAGTAGCGCGCTCGGGCCCGGCACGGCTTCGACCGTGAGCCCTTCGTCGAGACACGCGCGCGCGAGCCGCTCGCCGGGGTCGGCGATGCCGGGCGTCCCGGCGTCGCTCACGAAGACGACGCGCTTGCCCTCCCGCACCTGTTCGACGATGCGTTGCGCCTCGGTCCGCTCGTTGTGCGCGTGCACCGCGCGCAAGCGACCGCCCGCCGAGATGTCGCACGCGCTCAACAGGGCGCGCGTGCGGCGAGTGTCCTCGGCCGCGATGACGTCGGCGTCGCGCAGCTCCTCCACGGCGCGCCGGGACAGGTCGCCGAGGTTGCCGATCGGGGTCGCGACGAGGACGAGCGCGCCGCCCCCCGTCACCCGCGCACCTCGACGATGTCGCCGACGTCGAGCTTCCAGGCGTCGAAGCAGCCGGCGGGCGCCTCGATCGCGAAGTAGGCGCGCACCACCGGTCGTGAGATCCGCCGGCGCTCCAACGTGCGCGCGTAGAGCACGAACCCGTCGCGATCGCAGAAGGCGACGTCGATCGGGAAGCGCATCCCGAACGTGTGCACCTGCCGGCACGGACGCAACACGAGTACGCCCTCGAACTCCTCGCGCCCGAGCAGCCCGCGCCGGCGCGCGCGACGAGTCACCGCGATCTCCGCCGCCGCGAGCACATCGTCACCTCGCACGAGCCAGGGCACGACACCTCCTTGGCAGCGCTACACGTTGAAGCGGATCTCGACGACGTCGCCGTCGGCGACCTCGTAGTCCTTGCCCTCGACGCGCAGCTTCCCCTGCTCGCGTGCCTTCGTCCACGAACCGATCTCGAGGAGCTCGTCCCAGTGGATGACCTCGGCGCGGATGAAGCCCCGCTGCAGGTCCGAGTGGATGACGCCGGCGCACTCGGGAGCACGCGCGCCGGCACGGAACGTCCAGGCGCGCGACTCCTTGTCGCCGGTGGTGAAGAAGGTGCGCCGACCGAGCACGTGGTACGCCGCGTGCGCGACGCGATCGAGCGCGGGCTCGTCGATGCCGTACATCGCCCGCATCTCGGGGCGGTCTTCGGGCGCGCACGCGGCGATCTCGGCTTCGATGTCGATCGGGACGACCATCGCGTCGCGCCCGTCGATACCCGGCGAGGCGTCGGGGTCGGTGGCGTCGCCCACGTTGAGCACCACGAGCGTGGGTTTGGTGGTGAGAAGGAAGCACGCGGCGAGGAGCTCCTGCTCCGCCGCCGACACGTCGGCACGCGCGATCGGGTCGCCCGCCGAGAGCACCGCGAGCGCATGTTCGAGCGCGGCGATCTCGGGTCCGAGGGTCTTGTCGGTGCGCGACGCCTTCTGCTGGCGCTCGAGGCGGTTCTCGACGCTCGTGAGGTCGGCGAGGACGAGCTCGAGCTCGATCGCCGCGAGGTCGCCGGCGGCATCCGCGGGCACACCGCCTTCGGCGTGGGCCCGCAGCACGATCAGGATCGCGTCGCAGTTGCGGAGCGAGCCGAGGAACTTCGCGCCCAGACCCTCCCCCGGCTTCGCGCCGGGCGGCAGTGCGAGGTGCACCAGCTCGAAACCGGCGGGGACGACGTTGCGCGACGCCGACATCGCGGCCAGGCGGTCGAGGCGCTCGTCGGGCACGCTCGCGATCCCGACCGCGGCCTCGTACTCCGAGGGCACCGGCAGGCCCGTCAACGCGCTGAACAAGCGGTTGGCGCCCGCGCCGGTGAACCCGACGAGTCCGAGGTTCTCCATCGGGGGCAGGGTACCGGCCGCTTCGCGACGCTCGGCTACCCTCAACCGGTCCCAACGGGCCCCGGCCCGCACCCGCGATCCTCACGGAGCACGCGCGATGAGCAAGAAGACGAAGAAGCGCAAGCTGCGGTCGCGGCGCAACAAGGCGAACCACGGCCGCCGCCCGCGCGCCGGCCGCTGAACCCGACCACAGGACCACCCGACCACAGGACACCTGAGTACCGTTTCGGTACCTCATCGTCCTCTGCTCGGGGGTGTGCGCGCCTCAGGGGTCGCTGACGCGGGTGGGGACCACCAGGCGGTGGTCGCGCGTGAAGAGGGCGCGCTGCGCGCCGAGCGCGACCACCGTCACCGTCGTCGCCGCCGAGCCGAGCACCAAGTACATCACCGCCGCTTGCACCCGCACGGCATCGAACGGGTCGACGCCGGCGAGGATCAACCCCGTCATCGCGCCGGGGAGGAACACGAGACCGACCGACTTCGTCGTCTCGATCTGCGGGATGAGCGCGGTGCGCAACGCGCCGCGTAGGTAGGGCCGCGCCGCCTCGCTCGACGGCAGACCCAAAGCGAGGCGCGCTTCCACCTCGTCGCGCTTGTCGCGCAGCTCGTCGACGATGCGGCGCCCGGCGAGCACCGTGCTCGTCATCGAGTTGCCGACCATCATCCCCGCGACCGGGATGAGCGCCCGCGCTTCGAGCGGGAACACGCCGAGCCCGAAGAGCACGCCGAGGGTCACGACGGCCGCGGCACCGAAGGCCGCCAGACTCAACCCGAACGCGCCGGGAACCTCGCGGGCGCGCCGGCGGACCGTGTCGGCCGCGAAGACGAGCATCGCGACGACCCACGCCCACGCCCACCACAACGAGTGTGAGGCGTCGAGGACGAGATCGAGCGCGACGCCCACGAGCAGCAGCTGCACCAGGGCACGCGCCGACGCCCACACGATGCTGCGTTCGACGCCGATGCGCCGCACGATCGACAGCACGACGGCGACGCCCACGAGCACCAGCGACGCGAGCAGACCGCCCCAACCGATGTCACTCGGCACCGGAAGCCTCCCTCAGGAAGTCGAGGACGTCCGTGGGCGCGCCCACGCCGAGCTGCTCCAGCGGACCCGCGTGCGCGACCCGCCCGTCGATCACCACGAGCACGGTCGTGGCGACGCGTGTCACCTGGGCGAAGTCGTGCGTGACCCACAGGAGCGGCACGCCGTCGTCGCACAGCATCCGCGCGAGGTCTTCCAGCGCGTTGCGCGACGACGCGTCGAGCGAGGAGGTGACCTCGTCCATGAGGAGCACTTCGGGCTGCGCGGTGAGCGACCGCGCGAGGCACAGGCGCTGCGCCTCGCCACCCGAGAGGGACATCGCGTCGCGAGCGAGGAAGTCGGCAGCGAGCCCGACGCGCGCCAGCACCTGCTCACCGGCGTCGGACGTCATCGTGGGGTCGGCGACGCGCAAGTTGTCGAGCCCGGTGCCCGGGAACGGCGTGGGTCGTTGGAACACCATGCCGACCCGGCGCCGCAACGCGAGCACGTCGGTGGTCGCGACCTCGGCGCCGCGGAACCGGACGCTTCCTTCGTCGGGTACCTCGAGTCGGTTGCAGCAGCGCAACATCGTCGACTTGCCCGATCCCGACGGGCCGACCAGAGCGGTGATCCCGCGGTCGGGGACGACGGCGTCGACGCCGCGCAGGCGCCACCGACCGTCGCCGCGCACACCGACGCCGGCGAACTCGAACAGCGGCGAGGCGTCAGGCACGCACCGATGATCGCACTTCGCCGCTCGCGCGCTCGGGAAGGACGAGCAGCGCGATCGCCACGATCGGCGTGATGCTCGTCATGATCGCGAGCAACGGGACGTCGGCTCCGGAGTACAAGTCGAGGTTCGCCGAGTGGTAGATCGCGTGCGGGAGTCCGTACGCGATCCACGCGAGCGCGGTGCCGATCACGAGGTTCCGACCGGTGCGCACCGCGGCCCACCCGGCGAGCAACCCGAGCGCGAGGTTGAACGCGCCCACGTCGCGCACGAGGTGCTCGTTGTACGGGCCATCGACGCTCACCCACGAGCGTCCGCCACCGGGGAAATCGTCGTAGAAGCTCTGCGGACCGAACAGCGCCCACACACCGACGAAGAGCCCGGTGAGGGCGAGCGCCCAGAGCAGCACCTTCACGAGTCGTTCCGGCACGGTGTGCTCCTCACCTCGAAGCGGCGGCGGTGCGTCGCTGTGCGATGTCCGACCAAGCCTCCCACGCATTCCGGTGGTGGGGCGCCCAGCCCGTGCGCTCGCGGAACCGTCGGTTCGAGACGCGCTGCGACCGACCGAGGACGGCCCCCGCGGGTCCGGTCGCGAGGCGCACCATCGGGCCGGGGAGGAACCGCGGCCGGCGCAACCCGAACGCTCGCGCGAACGCGTCCGCGTAGTCGCGCCGGGTGAGCGGTTCGTCGTCGACGACGTTGTACGTGCCGGCCGGCGCGGCCAGGGCCGACGCGACCGCGCTCCCCGCGTCGTCGGTATGGATCGACGAGAGGTACGCGTCGGGGCGGCCGACGACCGGCGCGACGCCGCGTCGAGCCATACCGAGCAGCTCGTCGGTCGAACGGGCGGTCGGACCCGCGAACATCCCGAACCGCAGGGCGACGCCCACCCCTCCGCGCGCGGAGAAGCGCGCGATCTCGTCTTCGAGATCGGCGACCGACGCGAGCCACGGACGCGCGTCGAACGGCGAGTCTTCGTCGATCCAGTCGTCGCCCGCGGCGCGGTACGGGAAGGTGATCGACTCGGCGACGAACGTCGACGCCCCGGCGGCGAGGGCGGCGTCGACGAGGATTCGGGTGCCTTCGGAACGCAGTCGATCGTTGACGTCCCACGCGTGCCGTTGCTTCGCCTTGCTCATCGGCGGGATGCTCGTGGCGAGGTGGAGCACCGCGTCGGTGCCGCGCACTGCGTCGCTGACCGCGGTCGCGTCGAACAGGTCGACGCGCACGGGCTCGACGCCCGCGCGCGCCAGCTCGGCCGCCTTCTCGTCGCTGCGCGCGACGCCGCGCACGGTGTGGCCCGCCGCGAGGAGGTGCGGGATCGCGCCCCGCCCGAGCTCGCCGGTCGCGCCGGTGACGAAGATCGTGCTCATCGTGATCCTCCGAGGATCTCGGCCGCCCACGAGGCTCCTTGCTCCAACGCCTTGGGACTCGCGTCGCGCACGACGCCGAGCACGAGGTCGGCGACGGTCGTGGCGCGCAGCTCGGCGCGCCACGCCTCGTCGGCGCGCACCATCGCGACGTGCACGCCGCACATCGTGCGGTACTCGGCCGCCGGCACCGCGGCCGGACCGCGGCGGCGGATCTCGGTGCAGCGGAACGCGGGCTCGCGGCCCTCGATCGCCTCGACGCAGTCGAGCACGGTGATCTCCTCGGCGGGTCGCGCGAGCCGGTAGCCGCCACCCCGACCGCGCACGGTCTCGAGCACGCCGGCGCGCGCCAGCGCCTGCAGCTGCTTCGCGAGATAGGCGGTCGGCAGGTCGTGGTACTCCGCGAGCTGGGCGGCAGTGAGGGCACCGCCGGGCGGGAAGAAGGCGAGCACCACCACGCTGTGGACGGCCCACTCGACGCCTTCGGAGAGTCGCATATCCGGAGACTATATATCCGGATAAGAGTTGTCCACTTCTCGAGGGACAACCAATGCGGTTGCCGAGACGGGGTCCCGTCCTCCACCATCGGTCGGTGCCCGTCGACCAGGTCCGCCTCCTCCCCGATCCCGAGCAGCGCGGCGTGCTCGCCGCGACGCTCGAGCGCGTGAACCGCGCCAGCAACTCGGCGCGCGCCGCCGCCCTCCAGCGCAACGTCTTCAGCGGTCCGCCGCTGCGCGACCTGGTGCGCGACGAGGTCGAGCGGGCGAAGCTCCCCGCCACGCTGACCCGACCCGTCACCGAGCGCGTCGAGGCCGCGCTGCGCCGGCGCGCCGGCAAGCAGGCGAAGTTCTCCACCTACCAGTCGCTGACCCTGCCGCCCTCGGCGCACAAGTGGCCGGGCAGCGACCGGGTCACGCTCACGACCGCGGCCGGACGCCGGACGATCGCGGTGCGTGTCGATCCGTCGCGCGGCGACCTGCGTCCCCCGCTCGACGGCCGACCGGTCCACCTCGTGTTCCGCAACGACGAGTTCGAGCTCGTCGCCGCCGACGTCGAGCCCGACGACGACGAGGACTGATCGGACCGCCACTGGCGCGGGCGGTCGACGAACGGTCCGAGGGCCCTCGACGCTGCGCCGACCGGCGACGTACGGTCGGACGACTCGGGGATCCGGGGGAGGCCACGTGGCAGACCAAGAGCGGTTCACCGACCGGATGAGCGACCAGGACGCGCTCATGTGGAACATCGAGAAGGACCCGGTCCTGCGCTCGACCATCCTCGCGGTCGCGTTCCTCGACCAGGCCCCCGACTGGGCTCGCCTCGTCGACCGCTTCGATCGCGCGACCTTGCTCATCCCCCGCCTGCGCCAGCGGGTCGTCTCGCCGCCGTTCCGTCTCGCGCCGCCGAGCTGGTCGGTCGAGCGCGACTTCGACCTCGCGTTCCACATGCGCCGGTTCCGCGTGCCGCCGCCGGGCGATCGGCGAACCGTGCTCGACATGTTGCAGCCGATGGCCGCGGCGAGCTTCGATCGTGCCCGGCCCCTGTGGGAGTGCACCCTCCTCGAGGGACTCGCCGACGACGGCGCCGCGATCGTGCTGAAGGTGCACCACTCGGTCACCGACGGTGTCGGCGGCATGGAACTGCTGTTGCACCTCATCGACCTCGAGCGCGACGCGACCGACCCGGACGACCGGCCCGCGGTCCCCGCCGCCGACGACACGGGCGCGCTGTCGCTCGTGCGCGACAGCGTCGGCCACACCGGCCGGCGCGTGCTCGGCATCGCGCGCCGAACGCCCGCCACCGTCGCGCGCGGCGCGCTCGACGCGGCGCGCGACCCGCTCGCCGCCGCGGTCGGCAGCTACATCACGGGTCGCTCGATCGCGCGCACGCTCGCGCCCGCGATGCGTCCGATGTCACCCGTGATGCTCGAGCGCGGCCTCTCGCGCCGCCTCGATTCGCTCGACATCCCGATCGACGACCTCAAGCGCGCCGCGAAAGCCGTGAACGGCAGCCTCAACGACGCGTTCGTCGCGTCGGTGATCGGTGGGCTCGCGCGGTACCACGCCCGTCACGGCACCCAGCCCGAACAGCTGCGCATGACGATGCCCATCAACATCCGCACCGAGTCGGACGCGCCGGCCGGCAACCAGTTCACCCCGGCACGATTCCCGGTCCCGGCGACGATCGCAGACCCGAAGGAGCGCATGCTCGCGGTCGGTGAGATCGTGCGCGGGTGGCGCGCGGAGCCTGCGCTCGCGCTCACCGGAACGCTCGCCGGAGTGCTGAACCGTCTCCCGACGGTCGCGGTGACCGCGCTGTTCGGCTCCATGCTCAAGTGCTGCGACTTCCTCACGACCAACGTCCCCGGCGCGCCGGTCCCCGTGTACATCGGTGGCGCCAGGGTCGAGCGGTTCTACGCCTTCGCCCCGCCATCCGGCGCGGCCGTGAACGTCGCGCTCATCTCGCACTGCGACACGTGCTGCATCGGCGTCGTCACCGACACCGCCGCCGTCCCCGACGCCGACGTGCTCATGGAGTGCCTCCGCGAAGGCTTCGCCGAGGTCATCGCCGTCGGCTGACCGTCACCGCACGGGGCAGGCCATCCGTGCCGCGCCGCCGAAGCGTGTCGTTGCGACACCGATGTCCACGAACCCCACCGCCTCGTAGAACGGTCTCGCCGCCTCGTTCGCGGTGACCTCGACGCGCGTCATGCCGCGCGCTCGTGCCTCGGCGACGAGGTCACCGACCAGCGCCCGCCCGACACCGGCGCGCATCGCGTCGGGTGCCACGAAGAGATCCTCGAGCTCGGCGCGCCCGTCTCCGTACACCACCGTCGCGAACCCGACGGCTGTGCCGTTGTGCGTCGCGACTCGCGTGCGGCCGGCGCGCACGTGCTCGTCGCCGTACTCCAGCACCTCAGGGTGTTCGAGCAGCACCTCACGGTCGGCGTCGTTCGACAACGACGCCTCCCGGAAGATCGCCCGGAGCGCAGGAAGATCCCCGACCGTCGCCTCCCGGATCACCACCCCGTCCACGATCCTGTTTGTAGAGAATGTGGGCGCGGAGCGCCACAATTCTCGCCAAACCGCGCGGTGGGTGGGGGCGGTCGGCGCGAAACACTTCGAAGCCGCGGGTGAGGCGCCGTTACCCTCGACGGTGATGACCGATACGCCGATCGTGCTCCCGCCCGAGCTGCGCCCCGACGACGGGCGCTTCGGCTCGGGTCCGTCGAAGGTGCGGACCGAGTCGGTCCGCGCGCTGGCCGAGGTCGCGCCCACCTACATGGGCACGAGCCATCGTCGACCGGGCGTGCGATCGGTCGTCGGTCGCGTCCGCTCCGGACTCCGCGAGCTGTTCACGCTCCCCGACGGCTACGAGGTGCTGCTCGGCAACGGCGGTTCCACCGCGTTCTGGGACGCGGCCGCGTTCGGGCTGATCGAGGAGCGCAGCCGGCACTTGGTACTGGGCGAGTTCTCGTCGAAGTTCGCACAGGTCGTGCGGGCCGCACCGCACCTCGGCGAGCCCGAGATCATCGACATCGAGCCCGGCGCGACGCCCACGTACTTCGACGACGCGGGTTCCGACGCGTACGCGTACCCGCACAACGAGACGTCGACGGGCGTCATGCTCCCGGTGCACCGGCCCGCGGCCGGCGACGGACTCGTGATCGTCGACGCGACGTCAGGCGCGGGCGGACTGCCGGTCGACGCGCGCGACTTCGACGTGTACTACTTCGCCCCGCAGAAGTGCTTCGCGGGCGACGGCGGCCTGTGGCTCGCGCTCTGCGCGCCGCTCGCGATCGAGCGCATCGAGCGAATCGCGGCGAGCGATCGGTGGGTGCCACCGACGCTCGACCTCGGCGTCGCGCTCGAGAACTCCCGGCTCGACCAGACGTACAACACGCCGGCGCTCGCGACCCTGTTCCTCCTCGCCGACCAGGTCGACTGGATGGTCGAGCGTGGCGGCCTGCCGTGGACCACCGAACGGTGCGCGACATCGGCGGAGATCCTCTACTCGTGGGCCGACCAGCACCCGCTCGCGACTCCGTTCGTCGCCGACCCGGCGCACCGCAGCCGCGTGACCGCGACGATCGACTTCGACTCGTCGATCGACGCCGCCCGCCTCGCGGCGACCCTGCGCGACAACGGCATCGTCGACACCGAGCCGTACCGCAAGCTCGGTCGCAACCAGCTGCGCATCGCGCTGTTCCCGGCGATCGAGCCCGACGACGTCGCCACGCTCACGCGGGCGATCGACTACGTGCTGGACGCGATCGTCGCTCGTTGACGCCGCGCGGTCGGCGCGTCGAGACTGGCCGACGATGACCACCGACACCGACCGGGAGCGCACGGCGGCCGTCACGATCCCGGATGGGCTGGTCGCGGTGGTCAAGCGCGACTGCCCCACGTGCACGACGGTTGCTCCCGTGCTCGCGCAGCTCGCCAGCGCGGGTGCGCTCACCGTGTTCACCCAGGACGACCCCACGTTCCCCGAGGGCACGAACCCGGTCGACGACCGCAACCTCGCGGTGTCGTTCGCGCTCGACATCGACACCGTCCCCACGCTCGTGCGCATCGAGGGCGGCGCGGAGACCGCCCGCACCGTCGGCTGGCTGCGCAGCGCGTGGGAAGAGATCACAGGCGTCGCCGGTCTCGGTCCCGACCTGCCCGAGTACCGGCCGGGCTGCGGGTCGCTCACCCAGGACCCCGTCGTCGTCGACCGGCTCCTGGTCGAGCGCACGGTGCCGTTGCTCCGGGCGCGTCGGGTCGCGCTCGGCGCCGACGAAGACGTGCACGAGGCGATGGACGCACGCGGCTGGACCGACGGCCTCCCCGTCGTGCCGCCCACACCCGAGCGAGTCGCGCGCATGCTCGCGGGAACGACGCGCGCTCCCGACGACATCGTGGCGGTCGTGCCGCCCGATCTCGTCGAGTGCACGGTCGAGAAGGTCGCGATCAACGCAGTGATGGCCGGCTGCCGCCCGGAGTACCTGCCGGTGGTGCTCGCGGCGATCGAAGCGGCGTGCACCGACGAGTTCAACATGCACGGCTTGCTCGCGACCACGTGGTTCGCGGGTCCAGTGGTGATCGTGAACGGCCCCGTCACGCGCGCGATCGGCATGAACTCCGGGCTGAATGCGCTCGGTCAGGGGAATCGCGCCAACGCGAGCATCGGGCGCGCGCTCCAGCTCACGGTGCGCAACGTCGGCGGCGGCCGTCCCGGCGAAGTCGACCGCGCCACGCTCGGCAACCCGGGCAAGTACACGTTCTGCTTCGCCGAACGTGAGCACGACTCGCCGTGGGAGCCGTTGCACGTGGCGCGCGGCTTCGCGCCCGACCGGTCGACCGTGACCCTGTTCGCGGGCGAAGGCGTGCGCGGCGTGGTCGACCAGCTCTCGCGCGAGCCCGAATCGCTCACGCGCTCGTTCGCCGCGTGCCTCGCCACAGTCGCGCACCCGAAGCTGCCGATCGTCTGGGACGCGTTCTTGGTGGTGTCGCCCGAGCACGCCCGCGTGTTCCGCGACGCCGGGTGGTCGCGTCAACGCCTGACCGACGAGATCAACGCCATCCTGCAGCTCGACGGCGAGCAGTTCGTCCAGGGCGCGGGCGGCATCGCCGAAGGGATGCCCGAGGCGTTCCGCGCCACGACCCTGCCGAAGTTCCGCACCGGCGGCCTGCAGATCGTCCACGCCGGCGGCACCGCGGGTCTGTTCTCGGGCATCATCGGCGGGTGGGCCAGCGGTTCGGTCGGCAGCGAGATCGTGACCCGAGAGGTGACCAGATGAGCGAACTCCTCGACCCCACGTCGGAGCGGTCGGCGGCACTGCGCGAGCGGGCGCCTCGACCCGAGTCGCTCGCCGGTGTGCGCGTCGGGCTGCTCGACATCTCGAAGCCGCGCGGGGCGGTGTTCCTCGACCAGCTGCAGTCGCTGCTCGAAGCGCGCGGCATGACGGTCGAGCGGTTCTCGAAGCCGACGTTCACGAAGCCCGCGCCGCTCGACCTGCGCCACGAGATCGCGACGAAGTGCGATGTCGTGATCGAAGCCCTCGCCGATTGAGGGTCGTGCACGTCGTGCAGTGTGCACGACTCCGTGAACCTCGAAGCCGCCGGCATCCCCACCGTGTTCGTCGCGTCGAGCGAGTTCGTCGACGCGGCCGACGCGCAGTCGCGCTCGCTCGGCGCCGACCCGGCGCGGGTGTTCGTCGCGCACCCGATCCAGGACCGCACCGACGCCGAGCTGGTGGCGCTCGCCGACGCGGCGCTCGACGAGCTCCTCGCGGCGCTGCGCTGACCTGTGCTGTACCTCCACGAGGTCCACACCGTCGCCGGGCGGTCGGAGGACGCGTTCGCGGCCGTCTTCCGCGATCGGTGGCTGCCGGAGCTCGCGCGCGATGTCGACACGCGACTCCTGTACTTCCTGCGTCAGACGTTCGCGACCGGACGCGCCTACCACGTCGTCACGATCACCGCGGTGCGCGACGGCGCCGCGTACGAGCGACTCGCTCGACGGGTGCAGCGGGGCGACCTGCGAGCCCTCGCCGCCGACACCGACCGTCTGCGGCACGAGGTCGCGGGCAAGCTGCTCCTCCCCGTCGAGTGGTCACCGTGCGTGGAGCACGATCTCGCGTCGGTCCCGACCGACGCCGCCGAGCACGACGCGACGTTGTTCCTCGAGGACAGCGCGTGGCCGCACGAAGACAAGCTCGACGACTACGTCGACGCCGCGCGCACGCACTACGCGCCGAGTCTGGAACAGCGCGACGAGCGCTCGCTGCTCACGCTCGAGGCCGTGTGGCAGGCCGCACTCGGCGCACCGCGCCGTCGCGAGGTGGTGCTGTGGCAGCGCGTGGATCATCCCGAACGGCTGCCGGCGCTGTTCGCGCGCGACCTGCCCGAGGAAGTGCGGGCGCCGGGCACGTGGATGCACGACGCGCTGGCCGTGCGCGACGACTGGGAGAGCAAGCTGTTGCGCACGGCGACCTGGTCGCCGCTGCACTAGCGCCGAGGCAACGCCGCCGGCGTCAGTCCCAGGCGGTGCCGCCGATCTTGCCGCCGAGCTCGGGGCACTCGCCGGCGAACACGCCCCACGAGCACTCGAAGCCGGGCACGACCCACGCGTGCACCATCCAGATGTCTTCGAGCGGGTTCTTCTCGCCGCCGAGCGCCTTGCACTCCTCTTCGGTGGTGTTCTCGCCGCCGACGACGAGGCCACCCTGCAAGCACAGACCGCCGTTCGCGTTGTGCTGGTGCCACCGGTCGTTCGGACCCGCGAAGCCCTCGGGCGCGCCACCCGGGTGGTACACGAGGTAGCTGAGACCGACGATCTTGGAGTCGGGATCGGTGCCGTCGTAGAGCAGCTCGGACGGCGCCGCCGGATCGAAGACCGGGACGCGCGAGATGTTCGTGTAGTGCGCGCCGATGCACGGCACGTAGACGGTCGACTTGTGGTAGCCGCCGGCCTCGGCGTCGGCCACGGTGGGGAACTCTTCGATCACTTCGCGAGCCGCCGCCATCTCGTCCATGAGCTGGAGGCGTTCGGCAGTCGTCAGGTTCTCTTGCACGACCATGCCGCGGATCTCGCCGTGGCCGTCGCCCGTCTGACCCGGTGACGCGGGGTCGCCCGACTGCTCGCACGGGGAGTCACCCGTGGCGGTCGCGGCGATGATGTCGCCGTGGTCGCCGCCGTCGATCAACCCGGTCTCCGGATCGACGCCACCGTGCTCGGCGTGGTCGTCGGCCATGCCGTCGTCGCCGCCGGCCCCGTCGTCACCGTGCGCGTGGCCGTGACCGTCGTCGGCGCCCGCCGCGACGTCGCCGCTCGTCCCCGAACCTTCCGCCAGTCCGGTGTCACTCAACACCGCGGCGCTCGCGGCGATGAGCGCGACGGCCGCGAGCGGCGCGCCGACCTGGAGCAGGCGACGAGCGGGCGTCGCGCCATCGGCGCTCGTCGCGTAGAGGGACGCGCCGAAGAACATGAGGAGCACACCGAGGATCGCGACGACGATCCCACCGAAGAACACCGCGTGCGCGAGCGAGTTCAGCTCGAGCACACCCTCGGTCGCCGCGAGATCCGCGTCGTCGGCGTGTCGGAGCGCGTCGGCGAGCATGCCCACGACCATCGCCACCGCGCCGACGCCGACCATCGACGTGCCGACCTTGCGAACGTCCATCGAGTCCCCCCTCGGAATCCGTTCCGACGCCGGGGCGCGCTCGCGCGACCGCCGACCGCCGTTGGATCCCGTCATCCTACGCCGCCCGCCGGCGGCGCCTCCGCGCGGCCGTCTCGAGCTGCGCCGGCGACGCAGGCCGCGGCCCGGCTCGCGATGCCGGAGGTCCGGCGCCACTCGCGGAGGCGGTGCTGGTCGTGGTCGCCGGTCAGGTAGGCGAACGACAGGCCCGTGGCCGGGTCGGCGAAGGCGATCTGGCCACCGGCACCGTCGTGGCCGAACGCGGCCGGCGAGACGGTGTGCCCGAAGCCCCGGCGCGAGGCGCGGCCGTCGGCGCCCGCGACGATCAGTGCGCGGGTGCGGTTCGCCGGCGTCCCGACGTAATCCGGGAGCGAGGTACGCACCCGGCTCGTGATGTCGGCGAGCACGTCGGCGCCGAACACACCGTCCGGATCGTGCAGCAGCGCTTGGTAGAAGCGCGCCAGATCGGCCGCGTCCGACGCGGCGCCCGCACCGGGCACGCCCAACGCGCGCGTCTGCGGGTCGTTGAACGCGACGATCGATTCGGCGGTGACCTCCGTCGGCGGCATCGACGGAACTCCGAGCACGCGAGCGAGCTCGTCGCGGTCCATCGGCGCTCCGACCGGCACGACCGGTTCGATGTCGGCCTGCTGCTCGAGCGGGACGCCGAGCTGGAGCCGGGTCAGCCCGAGCGGTTCGAGCACGCGCGCCCGGACCGCGTCGCGGAAGTCGGCACCGTCGATGCGCTCGAGCAGCTCGGCGAGCACCCAGTGCGCCGACGACGCGTGGTACAGGTAGCCGGTGCCGGGCTCGGAGGTCAGCCGCCAGCGCGCGAACGCGTCGAGACGAGCGGACCGGTCGAACCACTGGGGCGGGCCGAGCGGCGCCATCGGGAACCCCGACGTGTGGAGCATCACCTGCTCGACGGTCACGACGTCCTTGCCGTTCGTCGCGAACTCGGGGATGTACTCCACGACGCGTGCGTCGGGATCCAGCGCACCCTCGCCGATGAGCTGACACAACGCGCTCGCGACGACGGGCTTGGTCGCCGAGAAGATCATGAAGCGCGCGTCGGCCGGTGCCGCACCGAGCGTGACCTGCAGGAGCACCTCGCCGTGGCGAGCGAGCGCGAGCTGGCACGACGTGAGGGGCCCCTCGTCGATGTCGCGCTGCGCGCGCTCGACGAGCGCGGCGACCTTCGCGACGTCGAGGCCGGCGGCGACGGGATCTTCGAGGAAGGTGAGATCGGCGAGATCCCGTGACGGCGTGTCCGACATTGGACCCGGAGCGTACGACGGGCCGCCCGGCGCGGCCGCGGCGCGAGACTGCTCCCGTGGCGGAGTCTCCCGGCGTCTGGGCACCGGAGCGCCGCGCACTGACCACGGGCCTCGTGCTCACGATCACGCTCGTGGCGTTCGAGGCCCTCGCGGTCTCCACGGTGATGCCCGAGGTGCAAGCCGACCTGCGCGGACTCGCCTGGTACGGCTGGGTCTTCTCGGGCTTCTTCCTCGGGCAGCTGCTCGGGATCGTGATGGCCGGTCACCAAGCCGATCGTCGCGGCCCGGCGGCGCCGTTCGCACTCGGGCTCGCGATGTTCGTGGTCGGGCTCCTCATCGGCGGCTTCGCCGTCTCGATGCCGATGCTGGTGCTGGGTCGCGTCGTGCAGGGGCTCGGCGCGGGCGCGATCCCCGCGACGGCGTACGTCGCCGTCGGACGCGCGTACGCGCCCGAGCTCCAACCCCGGGTGTTCGCGGTGTTCTCGACCGCGTGGGTCGTCCCGGGGCTCATCGGACCGGCGCTCAGCGGTGCGGTCGCCGAGGCGTTCTCGTGGCGCTGGGTGTTCCTCGGCCTGCTCCCGCTCGTCGCGGTCGCGGGCGTGATGGCGCTGCCGGGGCTCCGCGCGCTCGCGCCCGCCGAGCGGAGCAGCGAGGCGCCGAGGTACGGCACCGCGCTCGCCGTGACCGCGGGTGCCGGGCTCGTGTTGGGGGGCATCGGGAGCGGCAACGTGGCGCTCGCGGTCGCCCTTGCGGTCCCCGGCGGCGTGCTCGCGACCCGGGCGTTCATGCGTCTGGTGCCGGTCGGCACGCTGCGCGCCGCGCCGGGGCTGCCCGCCGCGGTCGCCGTGCGCGGGATCCTCACGTTCGCGTTCTTCGGCGCCGACGCGTACGTGTCCCTCGCGTTCGTCGACGTCCGCGGCACACGGCCGTGGGTCGCCGGACTCGCGCTCACCGCCGCGACGCTCGCGTGGACTTCGGGCGCGTGGGTGCAGGAGCGACGCGTTCGCGTCGCCGGGCCACGACGCCTGGTGCGCGAGGGCTTCGCGTTGCTCGTGGTCGGGATCGCGGGCCTCGGCTCGGTGCTGTTCGAGAGCGTGCCGATCCCCGTCGCGATCGCGGTGTGGGGAATCGGCGGACTCGCGATGGGACTCGCCTACGCGCCGCTGTCACTCACCGTGCTCGCGTCCGCCGCACGCGGTGAGGAGGGCGCAGCCGCCGCGTCACTCCAGCTCTCCGACGTGCTCGGCGTGGCGCTCGGCACCGGAGCCACTGGCGCCGCGGTCGCGGTCGCCGACGCCCTCGATCGGGATCCTCGCGCCGCGCTCCTGGTGGCGTTCCCGGTCATGGCCGCCGTCGCCGTGTTCGGCGCGCTCGTCGCTCGTCGGCTCCCCGAACATCTCCCCGACGCGCGCTGAGCGACTCGGCGGTCATCTGGGCCGGACGGCCCAACGCAGCCCGCGAGCATCCGAGCGCGTCGGTGCGCGTGGGACAATCGCTGGCGATGCCGCGATCGTCCACCAAGGCCGCGCGCCCCGACGCGAAGGAACAACCTCCGACCCGGCTGCTCGCCGTCGCCGCAGCGTCGGTCGTCATCGGCGCGGTCCTCGTCGTCCTCGGCGAGTTCGCGTTGCACGTCGTGGGTTACGTCCTCGCGTCGTTCCAGACCATCGGGCTCGTCGCGGCGTACACACGCATCGACAACAGCCGGCGCAGCTCCGCGCACTACGTCCCGCTCGCGCACGCCGGACGCATCGTCTCCGCGATCACGATCGCCGGGATCATGGTCGCCGGCGTCCACGTATGGATGATCGCCACGGAGCTGGCCGGGTGATGCACCGCACGACGATCCGCACGCGCGCGATCGGCGTCGTCGCGCTGCTGTGCGCCGCCCTCGCGCTGTTCACCTCGGTGCCCGGTCGTCCGGCGGCCGCGCAGACCGACGCCGGCGCCGAGGCGACGCTCACGGAGATCGCCAGCTGCCTGAAGGACACGAACCGCCTGCTCGTGATGCTGCTCGTCGACGAGTCGGGCAGCCTGCGCACCACGGATCCCGCCAACGAACGCGTGACGGCCGCGAGGCTCGCGTTGCAGGCGTTCACCGCGCTCACCCAGGATCCCCCGGCGGGCGGCAACGCGCCGAGCGTCGAGGTGCTCGTCGCCGGCTTCTCGAGCTCGTTCAACGAGCTGGTGCCGTGGACGCCGCTCAACGCGCGTTCTGTGCGCCAAGTCGAGCTCGCGGTCGACGGCTTCGCCACGCGCAACTCGGGGATCGACACCGACTTCCCCACCGCGCTCATCGGCGCCCAGCGCCGGATGGCCGAACGCACGCAGGAGATCACCGACGGCGGCGTCGCCGCGCCGTGCAAAGCGATCCTCTTGTTCACCGACGGTCGCTACGACATCCAGACCGGCAACACCCCGGCCCGCCGGGCGGCGCCCGACAGCAAGGAGTACGCACCGAACCTCTCGGTGCTCGACCCCCGCAACGACCAAGCCATCGAAGAAGCCGGGCGGACGTTCCTCTGCCAAGAGGACGGACTCGCCGACCGGCTGCGCGCCGACCGCGCCACGCTCGTCACGCTCGCACTCTCGGCCCAGCTCACCGTCGCCGATCAAGCGTTCCTGCGCGCGCTCGCCACCGGCGAGTACGAAGGGATCACGTGCGGGAGTCGGCGCGGCGCGCGCTTCGGCGCCTACCTCGCGAGCGCCACGCTCGAACAGCTCGCCCCGCTGTTCAACCAGGTCGTGAGCACGATCGGAGGTGGCTCGCGCCTCCCCGGCCAGACCCGGCCCGGCGAATGCGCGACGTCGCCGTGCATCCGCGGTACCCGTTCGTTCACGCTCGACGAGGTGATGAACCGCTTCACCGCCACGCTGCGCACGGGTGCCGACGCCATCCGCGCCGAGCTGACCGCGCCGAGCGAGGCGTCGGCGCTGATCCTCGAACCGGGGGTCGACGGCGAAGAGGAGTACGGCGGCACGACGATCGCGTGGACCTGGGTCGGCGAGGACACCGTGACCGTTCGATCGTCGCTCCCCGCCGACGACTTGGAGTGGGTCGGCGACTGGAAGATCGAGTTCGTCGACGTCACCGGTCTCGCCGATGACGCGCGCCCCGATGCCTTCATCGACGTGTTCGGGGCGTGGACGCCGCAGCTCGCGAACCGTGTCCGCTTCGTGCGGGGCGAGGACACGCGGCTCGCCGTGGAAGTGGTCGACACGGCCGGCGAGCGCGTGTCGCGCCGCCGGCTCGACGACGCCGGGTACCGCATCGCCGGGAGCGTCGTCGACCGCGGGACGGGGACCACCACGGCGCTCGACCTGAGCGACACCGACGAGTCGGGGCTCATCACGACCCGCTTCGCGACGCCGGCCGACCTCGCGAGCGAGCAGCTCGACGTGCGCCTGCGGCTCACGATCGGTACGAGCGACCCCGACGTCCGGCTCGCCGCGACCGAGCGCTACACGCTCGACGTCGAGCCCCCCGACATCTACCCGAGCCTCGTGACGGTCGAGCTCGAGCTGTCGTCGGTACGCGGACTCGAGGCGGCCGAAGGCGTGATCGAGATCGTGGGCGGCCGCGACCGAGCCGGATGCGTGTGGATCGGCGTACCCGTGTTCGACAGCTTCCCGGCGAGCGCCGAAGGATTCGCCACCACGATCGCGCCGAACTCGACCGAGGCGCGCTGCGTCGAGGTGACGTCGCGCGCCACCGTGGAGTTCGAGGTGCGCGTCGAGCCGCGCGCGATCGGCGAGGGGACCGCCGCGGGGACGATCCCGGTGTTCCTCAGCGCCGTCGACGAGGGCGACGCGCCGGAGGTGCTCGAGGTGTCGTTGCCCATCACCTTCGACATGTCGCCGCCGATCAACGAGGCGCGCCGACTCGGGCTCTTCGCCGTGATCCTGTTGGCGGGGATCCTCGGCCCGATCGTCGCCGTCGCGCTGCTGAACGTGGCGCTCGCTCGGTTCGAGCCCGCAGCCGACGCGCTCGTCGCCCGCGTGCCCGTGCAGGTCGAACGGAGCTTCTCGCGGATCATGCGGGTCTTCGCCCAGGCCTCGGACCACCCGGCCGGTCGCGCGATCCGACGCCTCGGACCCGGCGGCGAGACCGACGAGCTCACGCTCTCACTCGCCGAGTTCGAACGTCTACGCACGGGAGCAGAACGCTCGCGCACGGTCGAGTGGGACGACCTCCTGTTCCAAGCCGAAGCGCCGCGCAATCCGTTCGGCACCCCGTTCGGCACGGTGCTCTCGCGCTCACCGATCGTCGCCGGCAACGTCGCGACGCCGATCAACCGCGACGCGCGGATCCCACTCGCGCTGCCGGGCACGTGGGTGTTCGTGCTGCGCGACCTCGGGGCCGGCGACGCCGAGAGCTGGATCGCCGGTGATCTGGTGATCGTCCTCGCCGAGAGCGACGCCGAGGCTCAGCTCCCCCGCGTCCTCGCCGCGGTCGACGCCCAGCTCCCGACGCTGGCGAACGACCTGGCCGACGAGGTCCGCGACGGTCAGTGACCGGCGTGTCCGGTTGCGCCTTCCCAGCACGTGTGGTCGTTCGCTGCCGGACCGCTCGACAACAAGCACGGGTGGTGGTTCACGAACACGTCGGGGTGGTGCTCCCAACCCGGCACGATCCACGCGTGGAGCATCCAGAAGTTCTCGAGGTGGACGTTGACGCCGTTCACGGACGCGCACTGCGAGTCGGTGATGTCCTGCGCGAGCACCTGACCCGACGTCTTGGAGAAGCACAGCGTCGGGTGGATGTGCCACCAGTCGTTGTCACCCCGGAACCCCGCGGGCGGTAGCCCGTTGTCGGTCTTCACGAGCCACGCCATCCCGACGAGCTTCGATGTCGACGAGTTCCCGTCGAACATCAAGAACTCGGGATACGTCGGCGCGAACTCGGTGTCGATGGTGGTCCCGGGGAACACCGGGTCGTGCGGGTCGAACGAGGAGCTGTTGAGCAGGACCGAGAACGGACCTCCCTTGGTGTGATGCGTGCCCATTCCCTCGACGTACTGCACGATGCGTGTGAATCCGGCCGAGGTGGCCGCGCCCGCAGTCGCGTACTGCTGCGCGTACTTCACCGCCGCGTCGAACTGCAGTGAGACGGCCTTGCAGTCGTCCCACGAGAGCATCCCCTTGACGACGCCCGCGTAGGCCTCGGTCCCGTGCTCGCCGTGACCGCCGCCCGAACCGCCATCGCCGGTGGAGTCGCACCACCACGGCCGGGTCGTCGGCGACACCGTCTGGTGCTCGAACGCGCCCGGGTAGTAGATGCACCCGGACGTCAACAACGCGAGCGCCAGCACGACGGCGGACAGTCCGGCTCGTCGCGGCGTACGACGGGCAATCAGACCAGCGAGCATCGACAACTCCTCCGAGGACGGTCCCAGACCGTATTCCGGTTCGGGACCCGACGCACGCAGGCGCCGTCTCACCCGCCTCCAGCGGCGTTTCGAACCCACTGGTCAACTTCGATCCACGCGCGGTCGAACCACGGCACGAACGCTTCGCCCTCGGGCACCTCGGCACGCGCGACGCGCGTCACACGCACCCGCACCGGCAAGCGCAGCGGCAGCCGACCCGGGACGGCGAGCAGCGGATCGAGCGCTTCGAACCCGTGGTGCGCGACGAACGCGAGATCGGCGTGGGGCGCAGCGGCGAGCAAGGTCCGGATGCCGCTCGGTCGGACGGGCAGCACGTGCGAGAGCGGGGTCACGTCGGCGAGGCGCTGCGGCTCGCGGGCACGGATGCGCTCGATCGCGCGCTCGCGGCGGGAGGCGCTCGCGGTCGTCCCTTCGGGGAAGATCACGGCGGCGTCTCGTGCTCCCATGCCCTGCGCGAGCTCCTCGAGCGCGACCAGCTCGGTGGCGGCGTCGCTCGGGTCACGATCGATGAAGTGGTTCGGGACCCGGTTGCCGACGATGTCGAGACACGGGTCGAGGAGCAGCTCGTCCTTGAGCACGAACCGCGGGTGCATCCCGACGCGCCCGAGCAACCACGCGGGCAGCAGCGCGTCGGCGATGCTCGCGTGCCGCGCGCACACGACGACGGGGCCGGGCGCGAGGTGTTCGCCGCCGTCGACCTCCATCCGCAATCCGGTCGTCAGCCCGATCGCATCGACGAGTCGAGACGCCCACCACCGCTGCAGCGCGTAATGGGCCTCACGGTCGTCGGTGCGTCCGGCCGCCCAGAGCGTGGTCGCCGCGGCGACGCCGATCGTCTCGAGCCCGCTCCACGCGAGCGCGAAGGAGATCGTGCGCAGGCGCGCCATGCGGTGCCGATCGGTGACGAGGTCGAGGGCGGTCGCCGCGGGGGCCCAGATCCCGGCGCTCGCAGCGAGCCACCCCGCGCTCGTGGCGACCAGCGGGACGCTGATCGCCCGCCGGACGTGTCTCCCCCGCAACCGGGCGGGGAGCGAGCTGGCCACGCGCCGACGGTACCCGTCAGTCCGGACGGTTGGCCCGCGCCGAACACTGGGAAAGCACCGCGACCCACACCTGAACGACGGAGAACGACGTGGCACGCTACGTGACCGTGATGCGCACCCCGCAGTCCCCGCCCGACGCGTTCGGGTACCTCGCCGACGTCGAGCACTTCGCCGAATGGGATCCCGGCGTCGCTCGCGCGGTGCAGGTCGTGGGCGACGGCCCCGGACCGGGCTCGGCGTACGACCTCGACGTCCGTACGGGGCCGCGCACGACGACGTTCCGCTACGAGACCGTCGAGTGGGATCCCCCGCGCCGCCTCCTCCTGCGCGCCGAACGCGGCGTCTTCCTCTCGGTCGACGAGATCCGCGTCGAGCCCGACGGTGCCGGTGCGCGCGTCACGTACGACGCACGGCTCACGTTGCGCGGACCGGCCGCACTGCTCGATCCGTTGCTGCGTCTCGCGTTCGGACGCATCGGCGACCGCGCCGCCGCCGGTCTGCGGCGCGCTCTGCACGCCACGCCGGTCGCCACCTGATGCGTGGCCTCTCCGACCTGATCGACCGCGGCCTCGACGTCACCGTCGCACCCGGCTTCACCCGCATCGGCTACGCAGCCCGCTCGCGCCTCGAACGCTGGACACCGCTCGACCGCTACGACTTGCGTGGCCGCGTCGCGGTGATCACCGGCGCGACGTCGGGCATCGGACTCGCGGCCGCGCGTCGTCTCGCGACCGCCGGCGCGACCGTCGAGGTGCTCGCGCGCAACGCCGACAAGGCCGCTCGCGTCGTCGAGGCGCTCCGCACCGACGCGCCCGGTGGCGTCGACCTGGTCGTCGTGGACACGAGCGACCTCGACGCCGTCCGCGCCGCCGCCACCGAGCTGCGCGCTCGGCACGACCGGATCGACGTGCTGATCCACAACGCGGGCGCGCTCGACGCCGACTACGAGACGAACCGCGACGGCATCGAGCAGACGGTGGCGAGCCAGGTCGTCGGCCCGTTCCTCCTCACCACGCTTCTCCGCGACGCGCTGCACGCGGCAATGCCGTCGCGTGTGCTGTGGGTCGCGTCGGGTGGCATGTACTCCGAGCGCCTCGACGTCGACCGACTCGAGATGACACCCGCCGACTACGACGGCACGAAGGCGTACGCGCGCGCCAAGCGCGCGCAGGTCGCACTGGCCGAGGAGATGGCCAAGCGCTTCGCGGCCGACGGCATCGTCGTGCACTCGATGCACCCCGGTTGGGCCGACACGCCCGGCGTCGAGCGTTCACTCCCCACGTTCCGCAAGATCGTCGGGCCGCTCCTGCGCACCCCGGACGAGGGCGCCGACACCCTGGTGTGGCTGGCCGCCGACGACGGCGAACCGCTCGCCACGACCGGCCGCTTCTGGCACGACCGGCGTCCCCGTCCGACGCACAAGCTGCGGTCCACGCGAGCGTCCGACACCCCCGCCGAGCGCGCGCGGCTCTGGGACTGGTGCGTCGCACGTACCGCCTAGAGGCCGCGCGTCTCCGAGGTCAGGTCGCGCCAGCACACCGCGAACACCGGCGTCGCCTCGGACAAACCCTTGAGCGGCACCGCGCCGCGGTCCTCGAAGACGAACTGCTTGCCGATGCACAGCTCACGCACCGCGAGCGAGGTGAAGATGTCGCCGGCCGGCGCGCTCGAACACAGGCGCGCCGCCAGCTGTACCGCGGCCCCGAAGAGATCGTCGTGCTCGTCGGTGACGGGCTCGCCGGCACTCACGCCGATGCTGACTTCGAGCGGGACCCGGGCGTGACGATTGCGCTCGTCGATTGCCGACTGCACCGACACGCTGAACGCGACGGCCGAGGCCACCGAGCTGAACGCGGCCATGATGCCGTCGCCGGTGTGCTTGACCTCGCGGCCGCCGTGCGCGGCCAGCGCGGCGCGCACGATGTCGTTGTGCGCGTGCAACAGCTCGAGATGACCGTCGTCGCCGAGCTCGCGCGTCTGCTGGACGGAACCCACCATGTCGGTGAACACGATCACCCGCACGGCCGACGCGGTGTAGGGAGTGCCCACGCGATGCATCGGCATGGAACCGAACATCGCGTTGAGCGGAACGTCCTGGTCGAGCTCGAGGATCGTCGTCGCCAACCCGCCGTGGGCGTCTCGGTGCACCGCTTCGACTGCTTCCTTCGTGGGCCCCTCGGCGAGGCAGAACACCGTGCCAGCATCGGGATCGAACCAGTAGGTGTGGTATCGCACCCCGTACGCCTCTTGGATGTCGACGTCGCGCTTGTGCGCCTCCGAGATGTCCTCGGGCGTCAAGCCCTGCGTCTCGTGGCGATCGAGGAACATGGGCACACGACAACGATAGGCCCGCCAGCCCACCTCGGTCGTCCGTCGGGTGCTGCTCCGACTCGCCGCGCTGTTCGTGGGCGTGGGCTAGGTGGGCTGATCGTCCGTTGCCGCGCGCAGCCGCGCCGCGAGCGTCTGGAGCAAGTTCCAGGCGATCGTCGCGTTCTGCTGCACCAGCGGACGGAACTCCCAGTAGGTGAGCCCGTGACACACGAGCTCGGTGGTGGCGGTGACGGTCGCGGAGCGTGCACCGCCGTCGATGAGGGCGATCTCGCCGAAGTAGTCGCCGCTCGTGAGTGTCGCGCGCGGCCTGCCTCCGACCGAGACCGTCGCGTCGCCCGACTCGATCACGAAGAACGCGGCGCCCCCGGCGCCTTCCTTGGTGACCGTCTCGCCTGGGGCGAACCGGCGCTTCTTGAAGCGCGCGGCGATGTCGTCGACGTCGCGTGGACTCATGTTGGCGAAGAGCGGCACGCGCTCGATCACCTCGGCAGTGCCGCTCGCCGCCGCGGGCGCGCTCGGACGGGGAGACGTTCCCGTCCGCGTCACCGCCCGACACTGGAGCAAGTACAGCCGACCGTCCGCGAACGCCCACTCGATGTCGCGCGCCGGTCCGTACACGTCCTCGCAGTGCGCAGCGAGCGCGTGCAGCTGCGCCAGCTGTTCGTCGTCGAGGCAGAGCTGCTCGATGAGCTCGGGCGCGACAGCCTCCTCGATCGTCCCACCGTTGTCGACGGCGCGGATCGCGAGCTTCTTGAAGCCGGCCGTGCGCTCGAGCACTTCGCCGCTGCGGTCGATGCGGAAGGTGTCGGGGATCACGCGGCCCGCCACCACCACTTCGCCGAGTCCCCAGCTCGCTTCGATCACCCGCTCGTCGGCCCCGTTGATCGGGTTCTGCGTGAACATGACCCCGGCCGACTCAGGGTTCAGCAGCGACTGCACGACCACGCCGACACTCGGCCGGGCGAACAGCCCCACGCGCTGGCGGTAGGTGATCGCGGAGTCGGAGTTCGCCGACCACCAGATCTCCCGGACCGCCGCGCTCAGGTCGTCGACCGACGGCACGTTGAGCAGCGTGAGGTGCTGCCCCGCGAAGCTCGCGTCAGCGCCGTCTTCGTCGGCGGCCGACGAACGCACGGCGAGCGGGCCCGCCAGCGACCGGGCCGCACTCACGAGCTGGTCGATGGCCGCTTCCTTCCCCGCGGCCACGTCGTCGACGAACGAACCCGACAGCGCGAGGCCCGGAGGGCACGGCAGACCCGCACGCGCTGCCGCTCCGAGCCCGGTGGCCTTCGCCCCGAAACGCGAGTCGTCCTGCGCCTCCGCGAGCGGGACGACGTCGGTCACGTGTAGACCGTCACTTCACCGGCGTCGCCGTCGACTCGCACGCGCGTCCCGTCGGGAATGAGGTCGGTCGCGCTGCGTGTGCCGACGACGCCGGGGATGCCGTATTCACGCGCCACGATCGCCGAGTGCGACAACAAGCCTCCGGCATCGGTGACGATCGCGCCGAGCAGCGGCAGCAGGATGTTGAACGCCTCGGTCGTCGACTCGGTGACGAGGACATCACCCTGCACGATGCGATCGAAGTCGATCGGGCCAGCGACACGCCGCGCTGGCCCTTCGTACACACCGCCGCTCGCGGCGAGTCCGCGCAGCAGGTTGTCCTCGTGCGCAGCCTCCGAGCTGCCGAACAGCTCACCCAATGCGACACCGACCGCGCGCATGACCCGGCCGACTCCCGGAGGGAGCCCCGACGGATCAGGCGGCGGGGGCGGCGGCGGCCCCAGCGACGCCGGCGCCTCCTTCGCAGTGCGCGAGCTGCGGTCGGCGAAACGCTGCGCGAGCTCGTCGGCCGACGGCCCACCCGAGCCCGTCACGAGCGCGCACATCTCGTCGAAACCGGCGTCGACGAAGTGCTCCGCGTCGTGGACGCCGCCCTTGCCCTCGAGCCGGCGACCGGCCGCGAGCGCCGCTCGCCGCATGATGCCCGACGCCCAGATGTCGCTGAACACACCGCGTTCGTCGCGCAGCCGGTACATGAGGCGCGCCTCGCCGAGCAGCTCGTCGAACTCAGCGCGGTGCTCGTCGGGCACCTGCGCGCGGATCCCGGCGATGCGCGCGTCGACATCAGCGGTGTCGTTCCCGGCGCCATCGACCGCAGACCGGATCGAGCGCAACAGCACGTCGGGCAGCTCGAGCGCGTAGCGGCCGGCGATGTCGAAGCCGTCGAGCAACCGGCAACCGACGAGGTCGAGGTATGCCGCCACCGCTGGGCCGACGTCGCCCCCGAACGCGCGCAGCTCCGCGAGCGTCTTGCCGGGATCGCCGTCCGAGTCGAGGAGGCTGCGAGCAGCCGTGTCGTTCGTGATCGCCGCGATGAGTCGTTCGAGCTCACCCGACGCGCCCGCGGACACGGGAGCCGCACCCCGCAACATCGCGAGCGTGTCGGATGGCGTGACGCTGGTCCACGCCCCGAGGTGCACGAGCAGGTCACCGACCGGGAGCATCGCCGAGCCGGTGAAGCGCATGTGCTGGAAGATCATCTGTGAGTGGTGCTCGCGACAGCGCGTGAGGTACTCCACCATCGCGTCGTCGGACAGCGCGTCGGCGTCGACCGCCTGGAGCTCGCGGTGCGTCGTGATCGCAGCCGGTTTGAAGGTGTCGTCCCACTCGCGCAGCTGGTCACGCCAGACCTTGCGCTCCCACACTTCCTCCGCGCGGGCGAACCGCTGCGGGATCTCCTCGTCGGGCGCCGGCCGCATCGTGCTGTACGCGAAGCCGTGGACGTACTGCATCTCCATCCCGTCGAGCGGCGTGCCGTAGAACGCCATGAACTCGCGGGTGCCCCGGCGGAACGGCTCGGGATGCATCTCCGCCCAGTACCGCGTGACCGGACGCGGGAAGTGCACCGGGTCGAGGTGCCACGACCCCGGACCCGGGGGCTCGAACTGCAGCGTCGTCGTGCCCTGACCCGCCATCTGCGAACCCCCCGCACTCGTTGCCGCGCAACTCGGTGACGCGCCTCGTGCGTGGATTCTCACCGGCCGACTGCGATCCAGCAACCGCTGAGCCGGGAAGCAGTGGAGGTGAGCGGACTCGAACCGCCGACTTCTACGTTGCGAACGTAGCGCTCTACCAGCTGAGCTACACCCCCGAAGGGAAGGGCGAGCGTACCAAAGCGCCTGCGCAGGACTGCGGGCGAAACGTCAGCGGGTGTGGCGGTCGGCGGTCTCGATCGCGTGCTGGAGACGGTGCGCGACGAGCGCGGTGGTGAGGTCGCCGCGGGTGCGCTCGAGCACGGCTCGGAGCGCGTCGGTGGTGCGGCGCAGGCCGCCGGTGACGCCGTCGGGATAGTCGATCGTCACGAGCGTGCCGTACACGTCGTCCATCGCGCCGACGAGGTGCTCGGCCCGGTCGAGGTCGCCGGCGCGGAGGCGGTCGAGGGCGGCGCGGCGCAGCTCGCTCGCGGCCTCGGCGAGACCGTTGCACCACGCGGCGGCGTCGATGCCGAGGTCGGCGGGGGCGGGCAGCGGGTCGTCGCGCACGAGGGCGAGCGTGAGGAACGCCTCGGCGAGCTCCTTCTTCGCGTCGTGCAGCGGCCCGGTCGCGCGGATCTCGGGGTGATCGGCGAGCGCGGCGTCGGCTTCGGCGACGTGCGCCTGCGCGTCGCGAGCGAGCTCGGCAGCCGCGGCGTACTCACCGCGATGAGTCGCTCGGATCGACCGTGCGCAGGCTTGGATGGCGGTGCGGGACGCGGCGATCGTGACTTCGCGTGCCCGGTGGCGTTCGTCGAGCGCGTCGCGCACGGCGGCGCCGAGCGCGTTGATCTCGCCGGCGCGGTCCACGGGTGGACCTACGACGACGCGATGCGGCGCAACGCGAGCTCGGACGGCGCGCGGTGCGACAACGCGTGCACGGTGCGCTCACGATCCGCCGACAGCGAGCGGAACCACGCGTAGAGCGCGAGGTACGCGACGAGCAACAGGTCGGCGATCACCTGCACGGCCCAGAGGATCGGGGCGCCGCCGACGCTCGCGAGGATGAAGGTCGCGGCGACCGCGGCGGCGAGGATCGTCATGACGTCGCGGCGGCGCTTGGCGGCGGGGGTGAGCGGTCGGGCGCTCGGTCGATCAGTGCGCACCGGCGGGAGCGGGGAGACGCGAGCCGGTGCCGCGCTCGGGTCGAAGGTGCCGTTGGTGCGGCCGAGGACCCCGAGGCGGTAGTTGAAGTCGTCGATCGAGTCGCCCGACTGCTGGGTGCGGGACCGCAGCAACGGCGGGACGAGCACGACGGCCCACAGCACAGCGAGGATCAGCAACACCACGATCGCCACGAACTCCTCGACCCCTTTGCTGTCGCGGACGGTAACAACGGGCGAACCACAAGTGGTGGATTCCGACCCGTGCGAGGCTCGGTGGAGGGCTGGGAAGCACTCCGCGCGCTCACCAGTCTCGTGGAGCGCGGGTGCGAAACGTCAAACCGACGCTGTGACCTGCACAAACACGCCGCGTCGGGGGCGTCGACCGCTCAGAACCCGAAGGGATCGGCGCCGTCGGGGACGGGCCGGCGGAAGGTGCCGGAACGACCGCCGGTCTTCTCCCACAGTGCGAGCTCGCCGATCGTCATCGACCGGTCGATCGACTTGCACATGTCGTAGATGGTGAGCGCGGCGACCGAGCACGCGGTGAGCGCTTCCATCTCCACGCCGGTGCGATCGACCGTGTCGACCTGCGCCTCGATCTCGACGTGAGCGTCTTCGATCCGGAAGTTCACGTAGACCGAGCCGACGAGCAGCGGGTGGCACAACGGCAGCAGGTTGGAGGTCTGCTTGGCGGCCTGGATCCCCGCGACGCGAGCGACGGCGAGCACGTCGCCCTTGGTGATCGCACCGGAGGCGATCTTGGAGGCGGTGTCGCTCTCCATGTTCACCCGGCACCGGGCGACCGCGCGGCGGTGGCTCGGCTCCTTCGACGTGACGTCGACCATGCGGGCGCGGCCGAGCGGGTCGAGGTGCGTGAACTCCGAAGCCACGGGGAGAGTGTAGGAGGGGATGCCGCCGGTACGCTCCGGCCGGTGCGCCGGACCCTGGGCTCGGTCCTCCTCGTCGCCTCGCTCCTGACCGCCTGCTCGGCCGACGGCGACGACTCCTCCGGAGCCCCCGCCACCTCGAGCACCACGGCTCCGGGCTCCTCGACGACCACCACGGGCGCGCCGGCGACTCCGTCGACGCCGCCGACCACCTCGGGTGGGATCGAGCCGGTGCGGCGGGCGGCCGCGGCGTGCGAGACCCTCGTCGGTCAGGACCCCGCGCGCGCGAGGGTGCTCACCTCGGCCCCGTCGGTGGCCGCGGCCGTCGTCGCCGAGCTCGCCGCCGTCGGCGCGGCTGCGGCACCGTGGGACACCCTCCCGCCCGACCACTTCGTCGCGGTGTGCACGTTCGCCGCGACACCCACGGCGGCGCAGCCACCGGCCACGATCGCGTGCCCCGATGGTGCCGTGGTGCTCGACGTCGCGACGTCGGCGTTCTACGCCGACGAGAGCGGTCGCACGTCGGACGCGTCGGCGGTGCACGAACCCGACCCGTGCGTGGAGCCGACGCCGCTGCCCTGACCGCTCGGCGTCGTGGGCCCCTCAGCCGCCGATCTGGCTCATCGACCGGTCGGGACGCACGAAGTCGACCTGCCCGACACGGTGCCCGGCCCACTTCGTGCCGACCGCACGCGCGATCGCGTCGGCGAGGCGATCGTCGAGATCGGGGGCGGCGAGACCGTCGGCCGCGCGCACGACGGCGCGCAGGTCGTGCTCGTGCACGGCGAACAAGCACGTGCGGAACGCACCCTCCGCGGTGATGCGCACGCGGTCGCAGTTCTCGCAGAACGGCTCGGTGACGGTCGCGATCACGCCGACGTCGCCGCCGCCGTCGGCGTACTCGAAGCGTTCGGCCGGCTCGACGTGGCCGTGCTGGGGGGCCGCACCGGTGCCGGGGACCGGCGTCGAGCGCAGCGGGAACACGGCGTCGATGCGCGCCAAGATCTCGCGGGCCGGGACGACGCGCTCCATCGTCCATTCACCTTGCGCGTCGAGCGGCATGAACTCGATGAAGCGCACCCCGACCCCGCGCTCGCGCCCGAACCGGGCGAGGTCGACGACCTCGTCGTCGTTCACGCCGCGGATCACCACGGCGTTGATCTTCACAGGGTCGAGGCCGGCGTCGAGCGCGGCGTCGATGCCGGCGAGCACGCGGTCGAGCTCGTCGCGCCGTGTCAGCGCGAAGAACGTCTCGCGCCGCAAGGAGTCGAGCGACACGTTGACACGCGAGAGACCTGCGTGCGCGAGGTCGTGCGCGAGCTCGGGGAGCTTCACGCCGTTCGTCGTGAGCGCGAGATCCACGCCGAGCGGGGCGAGCATCTCGATGAGGCGCGTGACGTGCGCGCGGATCAGCGGCTCGCCTCCCGTGACCCGGATGGCGTCGAAGCCGAAGCGCTCGACGCAGACACGCGCGATCCGGGCGTGCTCTTCGTAGGTGAGCAGCTCGTCACGGGGCAGCCACGTCATACCCTCCTCGGGCATGCAGTAGGTGCACCGGAAGTTGCAGCGGTCGGTGATCGAGATGCGCAGGTCGCGCACGCGCCGCTGCTGCGGGTCGAGCAGCGGGACGGGGACCTCGCGACGCGTCACCGACCCAGGATAGGAGTGGGGCGCAAGCGTCGGTCCCGGCACTCGTCACGGGCAACCGACGTGGCCCCGGGGTCGGGTTCGCTCTGGCTCCCCGTCAACGCAGCGACCAACTTCAGTCGACGGATCTTCGCTCTCCCCGGTGGTCCGGCGGCGCCCCAGCCTGCACCTTCGGACCCGCCACGTACTGGTCAGCCTCCCCTGCGGATCTCTCCGCCCGCCCGGCCGACCTGAACACTGCGTAGCGGAGTCTTTGTACCACGGAGAGTGATCACTGGCAAGGGGCGCGCGATGGGCCGCGCGCCTCATTCGGCCGCGCGCGACGTCAGGACGTGAACGGTTCGCCGAGGAGGAGCACGCGTACCGAGCCGCCACGCTCCACCCCCTCGCCGTCGTCGAGCAGCGCGAGGCCGTTGGCCGCCGCCATCGCGGAGAGCACGTTGCTGCCTTGCGCGCCGGAGCGCGCGCACACGAGGCGGCCGCGGTCGGACCACACCCGCACGCGGTCGAGGTGCAGCTTCCCGTCGCGACGGCGAGTCAGGTCGTCGGCCGCGACCGCGGTGAGCTCGGGGCGGAACCAGTGTCGGTGACCGGTCATCCGCCGCAGCGCCGGTCGCGCGAACAGCTCGAAGCTGACGTGCGACGACACCGGGTTGCCGGGGAGGCCGAACACCGGCACGCCGCCGATCGTGCCGAACGCGAGCGGCTTCGCCGGCTTGATCGCGACCTGTGACCACACGAAGCCGCTGTCGGGTCGCTCGCTCGCGAGCCGCTCGAGCACGACCTTCACGTAGTCGAAATCGCCGACGGACACGCCACCGGTCGTGAGGAGCGCGTCGCACGACTCGAGCCCCGCGGTGATCGCGCTCGTGATCGCGGCCTCGTCGTCGCGCGCGAGGCCGAGGTCGACGGGGACTGCGCCGTTCTCGGCGACGAGCGCGAGCAGCATCGCCCGGTTCGAGTCGCGGATCTGCCCGGGCGCGAGCGGTCCCGACTCCACCAGCTCGTCGCCGGTCGAGAGCACCCCCACGCGTGCGGTCGGGTGGGCGAGCACGGTCTCGACACCGAGCGAGGCCAACACGCCGATGTGCGCGGCGCCGAGCACCGCGCCGGGCCCGAACACGACGGCGCCGGCGCCCACGTCGCCCCCCACCGGGCGCACGTGGTCGCCGCGTCGCGCCGGTTCGCGGACGAGCACGGCGTCGCCGTCGACTTCGGTGCGCTCGACCATCACGATCGCGTCGGCGCCGGGTGGTACCGGCGCGCCGGTCATGATGCGGATCGCTTCGCCGGTGTCGACCGGAACCGACGGCGCGCGACCGGCGGGCAGCTCGTCGACGACGCGGAGGCGAACCGGCGTGGTCGGCGACGCGCCGTCGGTGTCGACGGCCCGCACGGCGTAGCCGTCCATCGCCGTGTTGGCGAACGGCGGCACCGGCTCGATCGCGGCGACCTCCTGGGCGAGCACGAGGCCGTGGGCGTCGCGGATCGCGAGCTCGCGCGGCGCGAGCGGTCGCACCGCGTCGACGATCCGGCGTTGCGCGTCGGCGAGCGCCTCCACAGGCCGGCGGTTCAGACGATGCCGCGCCGGCGCACGATCTCGCCGAGGATCTCGGCGAAGTCGGGACCGAGGTCGGGACGGTCGAGCGCGAGTTCGACGTTCGCACGCAGGAAGTCGAGCTTGTCGCCCACGTCGAAGCGGCCGTGCTCGACGACGAGGCCGTACACCGACTGGTCCTCGAGCAGCAACGCGATCGCGTCGGTGAGCTGGAGCTCGCCGTGCTTGCCGGGAGTGATCCGACCGAGCGCGTCGAAGATCTCGGGCGTGAACACGTAGCGACCCATGACGGCGAGGTTCGACGGCGCTTCGTCGGGGCTCGGCTTCTCCACGATGCTCCGCACCTCGACGAGACCCTCGTGCACCGGTTCGGGCTCGACGCAGCCGTACGACGAGATCTCGTTGGGTGCGACCTCTTGCACCGCGACGACCGACCGGCCGTAGCGCTCATGGACGTCGAGCATCGAGCGCAGCAACGCACCGTCGTCGACCATGATGTCGTCGGCGAGCAGCACCGCGAACGCCTCGTCGCCCACGTGCTCGCGCGCGACCAGGACCGCGTGGCCGAGCCCGAGCGGGTCGCGCTGGCGCACGTAGTGGATGTCGGCGAGCTCCGACGACGCTTGCACCTCTTTCAGCAGCTCGGACTTCCCACGCTCGGCGAGGTGGTGCTCGAGCTCGAAGTTGCGGTCGAAGTGGTCTTCGATCGCCCGCTTGTTGCGACCGGTGATGATCAACACGTCGGTGAGGCCGGCGTGCGCGGCTTCCTCGACCACGTACTGGATCGACGGCTTGTCGACGACCGGGAGCATCTCTTTGGGCGAGCTCTTGGTCGCGGGGAGGAAGCGCGTGCCGAGGCCGGCTGCTGGGATGACGGCCTTGCGCACCCGCGTCATGACGATGCTCCTCCCGGGCCGACCATGCTACGGGCCCGTCCCCTACTGATCGGCCGGCGAACCGAAAAGGTCATGCTCCTGCCGACGGACGAGGCGCACGATGTTGCCGCGGTGCAGCACCAGGACGAACGCGGCCACGACGCACAGGAACGCCACTTCGACGCCGGGGTAGCCGAATGCCGCGGCCAGCACCGGGAACAGCACGGTGATGACGATCGAGCCGAGCGACGCCTTCCGGGTGAGCCCGACGACCGCCAGCCACACGCCGAGCAGGATCGCGGCGACGGCGGGGAACGTCACGAGGAGCCACCCGCCGGCGGTCGCGACTCCCTTGCCGCCCTTGCGCCGGTAGATGGGGAAGGTGTGGCCGAGGACCGCCGCGATCCCGAGCACGAAAGCGCCGGCCCGACCTCCCGCCGCCAGACCCACACCGGCGGCGAGGGCGCCTTTGGCGACGTCGGTCGCCAGCACGAGGGCGCCGGCGCGCGGCCCGAGCACCCTGATGACGTTGGAGGTGCCCGGGTTGCCCGAGCCCTCCTTCGTGATGTCGTGACCCTTCGCCCGGGCGACCAGCAGCGCACTCGGGAACGTCCCGAGCAACCAGGCGACGGGGACGAGCAGCGCCACGAGGAGCATCGCGGGCATTGTCGCGCCCGGTCGTCGCGGCGCATGCGACGCACTACGATTGGCACTCGATCACGGTGAGTGCCAGCGCGCCGACCCCGGGAGGCCCCGGGACCCGGCGACGCACGACGGCCGGGAGGCCCGATGCCGACGTACGACTACCGGTGCACCAAGTGCGAGCAGCACATCGAGGTGTACCAGTCGTTCTCCGAGGCCCCCCTCACGAAGCACCAGGAGTGCGGCGGCAAGCTGGTGAAGGTGCTGTCGCCCGCCGGGATCGTGCTCAAGGGCTCGGGGTTCTACAAGAACGACAGCCGCGACTCGTCACGGTCCCGCTCGAAGGCGAAGTCGTCGAGCTCCGAGTCGACCTCGTCGGGGTCGGGATCGGCGGCGGGCGACGCGAAGTCGTCGGACTCCTCGAGCTCGTCGGGCGGTTCCACGTCGACCGATTCCTCGTCGACGTCGAGCGACGCGAAGGCGAAGTCGTCGGGCTCGACCGCGAAGTCGGCCTGAGCCCGCCGCTCGCGCGATGGGCGACGAGCGCGCCGAGATCGGCATCTTCGGTGGCTCCGGCTTCTACTCGTTCCTCGAGGGCGCGACCGACGTCGAGCTGAGCACGCCGTTCGGCGCGCCCAGCGCGCCGATCACTGTCGGAGACCTCGGCGGTCGTCGCGTCGCGTTCTTGCCCCGCCACGGACGCCAGCACCAGTTCGCCCCCCACGCCATCCCGGCGCGTGCGAACGTCTGGGCGCTGCGCGCGCTCGGCGTCCACACCGTGCTCGGTCCGTGCGCGGCCGGGTCGCTGACCGCGCCGATCGCCCCCGGCGACTTCGTCGTCGTCGACCAGCTCGTCGACCGCACGTGGGGTCGCGCCGACACGTTCTACGACGCGGGCGCGACCCACCACGTCACGTTCGCCGACCCCTACTGCCCCGTCGTGCGCGAGGTCGCGATCGCGACCGCACGCGCCACCGGCGTGACGGTGCACGACCGGGGAACCATGGTCGTCATCAACGGCCCCCGCTTCTCGACCCGCGCCGAGTCTCGGTGGTTCCGGGCCCAGGGGTGGGAGGTGGTCGGGATGACGCAGTACCCGGAGGCCGCGCTGGTCCGTGAGCTCGGGCTGCACTACGGCGGCATCGCGCTGATCACCGACTACGACACGGGGGTGGAGGACGACCCCGGCATCGATCCCGTGAGCCACGACCAGGTCCTCGCGGCCTTCGAAGCGAACCTCACGCGCGTGCGCGAGGTGCTCACCGCGCTCGTGCCCGCGCTGCCCGCGCCACCCACCGGCTGTTCCTGCGCGCAGGCCCTGGGTCCGTTGCACCCCTACGAGTAACCTCGACCCTGTCGGCAGGGCCGACCACCTTCCCCCACGGCTCCTCACGAACGTCGGTCACCGGCGTTCGTCGCCTCGGAAGGGTTCCCCGTGCGTCGCTCTCCTCGCGTGGTCCTCACGTGGGCCGCCGCTGTCGTCGTCGCGCTCGGCACCGCGCGAGTCGTCGCCACCGATCTCGCGGTGCTCCACACACGCGCGCGCGAGCTCGACGCGATCGAGCGCGTCGTCGTCGCGACTCGAGATCTCCCACTCGGAGCAGTGCTCGCCGACGACGACGTCCGCACCGTCGAGCTCGCGGGCGCGCTCGCGCGGCGCGCGCTCACCGACACCGGCGCGGCGATCGGACGCGTGGTCGTGGTGCCGGTCGTGCGGGGCGCACCGCTGCTCCCCGCCCAGCTCGCACCCGCGCGGCGAGGGGCGCTCGACGCCGTCGTCCCCCGCGGGATGCGCGTCGTGCACGTGCGCGTCGAGCCGGGGCTCGACCCGCCCGCCGGGTCCGTCGTCGACGTCCTGGCCACGTTCGACCCCACGCTCGTCGTCGAGGCCGGCGGCGGCGAGCCGACGATCACCGTCGTACGAGCGGCGACCGTGCTCGACACCGCGGCTCCCG
>DASUMP010000044.1:0-16378 GCA_036277635.1 Acidimicrobiia bacterium
GTGAAAGACCTCGAGAGCGGCGAGCAGGTGGAGGTGCGCCGCGCCGAGGTCGCCGCGTGGCTCCGCACCCGACAGGAAGGTGACTCCCGATGATGCGCACCCACCGCGCCGGCGACCTGCGGGCCGAGCACGAGGGGGAGCGTGTCGTGGTGTGCGGCTGGGTCGCGCGCCGGCGCGACCACGGCGGCGTCGTGTTCCTCGACGTGCGCGACGTCGCCGGCGTCGTGCAGGTCGTCGTCGACCCCGAGGCCGCCGGACTCGACGATGTCAAGCGCGTTCGCGGCGAGTGGGTGCTGCGCGTCGAGGGCGTCGTGCGCGCCCGCCCCGACGGCACCGTCAACGCCGACCTCCCCACCGGCGCGATCGAGGTGGCCGCCGACGCGCTCGACGTGTTGAGCGAAGCCGAACCCCCGCCGTTCCAGCTCGACGACCGGGTCGATGTCGACGAGGTGCTCCGACTGCGCCACCGCTACCTCGACCTGCGGCGCGCGCCGATGCAGCGCAACCTGCGCGCCCGGGCGCGCGCCAACGCCGCGATGCGCGCCGCACTCGACGCGCAAGACTTCGTCGAGATCGAGACGCCGATGCTCATCGCGTCGACGCCAGAGGGCGCTCGCGACTTCGTGGTCCCGTCGCGGCTGCACCCGGGCACGTTCTACGCGCTGCCGCAGAGTCCACAGCTGTTCAAGCAGCTCTTGATGGTCGCCGGCCTCGATCGCTACTACCAGGTGGCCCGGTGCCTACGAGACGAAGACCTGCGCGCCGACCGCCAGTTCGAGTTCATGCAGCTCGACGTCGAGATGAGCTTCGCCGACCAAGCCGACGTGCTCGCGGCGGTGTCGAGCGCGGTGAGCGCCGCTGCGCTCGCGGTGCGCGACCACCACGTCGGTGAGATCCCGACCATGACGTGGCACGACGCGATGGAGCGCTTCGGCAGCGACAAGCCCGACACGCGCTTCGCCACTGAGCTGGTCGAGCTCGGTGAGGTGTTCGCGGCCACGGAGTTCCGCGCGTTCCAAGGTGTCGAGGCGATCAAGGGCATCTGCGTCGGCGGTCAGGGCGACCTACCGCGGGCGCGCGTCGACGCGCTGGTCGACCGCGCCAAGGCGCTCGGCGCGCCGGGGCTCGTGTGGATGCGCGTGCGCGACGGCGGCGCGCTCGACTCGCCCGTCGCGAAGTTCCTCTCCGAGTCCGAGCAGCTCGGTGTGGTCGACGCGCTCGCGGCGCGGCCCGGTGACCTCGTGCTGGTCGCCGCCGGCGACCGTCCGATGGTGCGTGCGGTGCTCGGCCAGCTCCGGCTCGACCTGTGCCGACCGGCGGTGGGGGAGGGGCTCGCGTTCACGTGGGTCGTCGACTTCCCGTTGTTCGAAGGGATCGACGCAGCCGGCAACCCCATCCCTGCGCACCACCCGTTCACGATGCCGCACCCGGGCGACCTCGACCTCCTCGAGTCGGAGCCGCTCTCGGTGCGCTCGCAGGCCTACGACCTCGTGCTGAACGGATGGGAGCTCGGTTCGGGGAGCGTGCGAATCCACCGCTCCGACGTCCAGCAGCGCATCTTCTCGTTGCTCGGCATCGACGAGACGACGGCGCGGGAGCGCTTCGGGTTCCTCCTCGACGCGTTCCGCTACGGCGCCCCGCCGCACGCCGGGTTCGCCGTCGGCATCGATCGCATGGTCGCGATCCTGCTCGGCGAGGAGAACATCCGCGAGGTGATCGCGTTCCCGAAGACCCAGTCGGGCGCCGACCCCCTCACCGACGCCCCCAGCGCCATCACCGACACCCAGCTCCGCGAGCTCGGCCTCGCCCTCCGCACCCCCCCCACCCCCTAACCGTTGGTGCACTACACCACGCCCTGCGGGCGATGGTGCAGTACACCCACCTGGCGTGTGGACTGTTGCGCCATCGGCGCGCCGTGACCGAGGCGTCGCGGTCACTGTCACACCCTCCGACCATGATGCGGCGATGCCGCACGGAAGCACTCGCCACGACCTCGACGCCCAGCTGCACCGACTCGCCGGCCAACAGCACGGCGCCGTCGCCGCTCGTCAAGCCCTCGCGATCGGGCTGACGCGTCGCCAGATCGACCATCGGGTCTCGACCGGCACCCTCGTGGTGCTCCGGCGAGGCGTGTTCGCACCGGCGGGCGCGCCGGCGAGCTGGGAGCAGGCGGTCATGGCCGCGGTGCTCGCGGGTGGTCCGGGTGCCGTCGCGTCCCACGACACCGCCGCCCGCCTGTGGGGTCTGCGAGGAGACGCCGAGTCTGCGCTCGAGATCAGCAATGCTCGAACGCGACAACATCGAATCGACGGCGTGCTCGCGCACCGGTTCTCGGTACTCGACCCGGATCGTCGACGGATCGGCGAGCTCCCGTTGACGAGCGTCGCGCGCACCGTCGTCGACCTCTCCGGGCGCCTGAACGAGCGTCAGCTCGGCGTGCTTCTCGACGAGGCGCTCAGGCGCCGCGCCACGACCATCGACGACATCGCCGCGTGCGCGAACCGGCTTGCTCCCGCGCGCGGTCGCCGTCTCGCGCTGGTGCAGCTCGTGCTCGCTGCCCGCGGGCAGGCCTTCGAGCCCGGCGATTCCGCGTTCGAGTCGCGGGTGATGCGCGCGATTCGACTCGCTGGTTTGCCGTCCCCCGCGGCCCAACACCGGATTCGCGTCGGCACGCGCACCTACCGGGTCGACCTCGCATATCCGGAGCGCGGCATCGCGATCGAGCTCGACGGATACGAGTTCCACCACACGCGCAGCGCGTTCGACGACGATCGACGGCGCGGCAACGATCTCGTGGGAGCGGGCCTGGTGCTGCTCCGGTTCACGTGGTCGATGAGCGATGCCGACATCGTGGCCTCGATCGAACAGGCGCTGTCGGGCGCCCGTCGCGCCGGCTGACGCTCCCGCCGTCCCGTCGGTTGGTGCAGTTCACCCACCTGCCGTGTGGAGTCGTGCACCAACGTGCAGTACTGCACCAACGGTGGGGGGTGGGGTGGGGTCGTACGATCCCGGGCGTGGGTCAGGCGGATCTGTTCGCGGCAGGGGTCGAGGAGCGGTTGGCGAAGCGGGCGCCGCTCGCGGCGCGGCTGCGGCCGCGCACGCTCGACGAGATCGTCGGGCAGCGGCACCTCCTCGGTGCGGGCAAGCCGCTGCGTGTGCTCATCGAGTCGGATCGACTGTCGTCGCTGATCCTGTGGGGTCCGCCGGGAACGGGCAAGACCACGATCGCCCGTCTCGTCGCCGGCGCGACGGAGCAGGCGTTCGAGACGCTCTCGGCGGTCACCGCGGGCGTGAAGGACGTGCGCGAGGTGGTGCAGCGCGCCCGGTCACGGCTGGGCGAGCGCGGCCAGGGGACGATCATGTTCCTCGACGAGGTGCACCGCTTCAACCGCACCCAGCAGGACGCGCTCCTGCCGCACGTCGAGGAAGGCCTGCTCGTCTTCGTCGGCGCGACCACGGAGAACCCGTACTTCTCGCTCACCGGCCCGCTGCTGTCGCGCAGCACGTTGTTCCGGCTCGAAGCGCTCTCGTCCGACGACCTCGGTCGTCTCGTGCGCGCCGCGCTCACCGACTCCGAGCGCGGCCTCGGCGACGAACCCGTCGCGATCGACGACGACGCGCTCGAGCACTTGACCGACCGGTCGGAGGGCGACGCCCGCCACGTGCTCACGGTCCTCGAGGTCGCGCACGCGCTCACGGTCGAGTCGGGGCGCGACCGCATCGCGCTCGCCGACGCCGAAGCCGCGCTCGCGCTGCGCAGCGTCCGCTACGGCGACGACGAGCACTACGACGTCATCTCCGCGTTCATCAAGAGCATCCGCGGCTCGGATCCCGACGCCGCGCTCTACTGGTTGGCCCGCATGCTCGAAGCCGGCGAGGACGCGCGGTTCATCGCTCGCCGGCTCGTGATCCTCGCGAGCGAAGACGTCGGGCTCGCCGACGCGCAGTCGCTGCTCGTCGCCGACGCGGCGGCGCGCGCCGTCGAGTTCGTCGGACTCCCCGAAGCGCGCCTCAACCTCGCGCACGCGGTGGTGCACCTCGCGCTCGCCCCGAAGTCGAACACCGTGTACCGAGGACTCGCCGCCGCGCTCGACGCGGTGCGTCACCGACCCGTGGGCGCGGTGCCGATCCACTTGCGCGACGCGAGCTACGCCGGCGCACGCACCCTGGGCCACGGCGATGGCTACGTCTATCCTCACGACGCGCCGGCGGGCTGGGTGCCCCAAGCGCACCTGCCCCCGGAGGTCGCGGGCGACCGCTTCTACGTCCCGGGCCCCCACGGTGAGGAGCCGACCCGGGCCCGGGAGTGGGCGCAGCGCACCGGAGCCGCCATCCCCGACGCCCACGGAGACGCCCACGATGCAGACGGCTGATGTGCTGGCGATCGTCGTGGCCGTCACCGTCGCGGTCCTTGTGGGCGTGCTCGCGAGCGCGCTCGTCGCCACGATGCGAGTGCTGCGCGAGCTGGGCTCCGCCGCCGACTCGTTGCGTCGCGACGCCCTGCCGCTGGTCGACGAGCTGCGCCACGCGGTGCGCGACGCCACCCACGAAGTCGATCGCGTCGAACGACTCGTGACGTCGGCGGAACAGCTGGGCGAGGCGGTCGACAGCGCGTCTCGTCTCGCGTACCGGACGCTCGCGAGCCCGGTCGTCAAGGTCATGGCGATCGGGACCGGCGTGGCGAGGGCGCGCGACCGGTTGCGCGGCGAGAGCGACGGCACCGACCGCGCCGACCGCGCCGACCGCGCCGACCGCGCCAACCGCGCCGACGGTGACGCGCGGCCCCCGCAGGTGAGCGACCACTCCCGTGATGCGCGCCGGCGTCGCCGCACGCGAGCGAGGAACGGTCGACGGGACGCGTGAGCGGATGATCAAGCGGCTCTTCTGGCTCGTCGTGGGCTTCGTGCTCGGCGTCGGATCGTCGTTCGCGGTGGTGCGCCGCCTCCGGCGGGCCGCCGCGCGCTATGCGCCACCCGAGGTCGCGCAGCGGTGGGGACGGCACGCCCGGGGGATCGGACACGACGTCCGGGCCGCGCTCGACGAAGGACGCAGTGCCATGCGGTCGCGTGAAGCCGAGCTGCGCGCCGGCATCGAGCGTCCGCGCCACCACCGAGAGGGCGCAGAAGTCGGGCAGTAGCCTGTCGTCGATGGCCTCACGACCCTCGACCGCCGACGAGCTGCGCCGCGCCTTCGTCGAGTTCTTCACCGAACGCGGCCACGTCTCGGTGCCGTCGGCGAGCGTGATCCCCGTCGACCCGAGCCTCCTGTTCACGGTCGCGGGGATGGTGCCGTTCAAGGGCTACTTCACCGGCGACGAAGCCGCGCCGTTCCCGCGCGCGGTCTCGGTGCAGAAGTGCGTGCGCGCCGGCGGCAAGCACAACGACCTCGACGACATCGGGCGGACGAACCGGCACTTCTCGTTCTTCGAGATGCTCGGCAACTTCAGCTTCGGCGACTACTTCAAGGCTGACGCGATCCGGTTCGCGTGGGACTTCTACACCGAGGTGCTCGGGATCGACACGAGCCGACTCTGGGTGACGGTGCACGAAGACGACGACGACGCCGAGCGGATCTGGCGCGACGACATCGGGTTCCCGGCCGACCGGATCCAACGCCTGGGCGACGACAACTTCTGGCGGATGGGCGACACCGGCCCGTGCGGCCCGTCGTCGGAGATCTTCTGGGACCTGGGCCCCGAGCACGGCCCCGACGGCGGCCCCCGCACCGATTCCGGCCGCTACATCGAGATCTGGAACCTCGTGTTCATGCAGTTCGACCAGCAGGCCGACGGCACCCGCCTCCCGTTGCCGAAGCCGAGCATCGACACCGGCGCGGGCCTCGAACGCAACCTGATGGTCGTCCAGGCCGCGACGTCGATCTGGGACATCGACGTGTTCCGGCCGCTGATCGCGACCGCCGAGTCGGTCACGGGTGTCGAGTACGGCAAGGCCGACGCGAGCGACGTGTCGTTGCGGATCCTCGCCGAGCACGCGCGCACGATGGCGTTCATGGTCGCCGACGGCGTGGTCCCGTCGAACGAGGAGCGTGGCTACGTGCTCCGCCGGATCATCCGGCGCGCGGTCCGGCACGCGTACCTGCTCGGATCCGAGCAGCTCGTCACTCCCGAGCTGATCGACACGACGGTCGCGGTGATGGGCGGTGCGTACCCCGAGCTCGTCGCGAAGCACGACCACATCCGCTCGTCGGTCACGCGCGAGGAGCAACGCTTCCGCGCAACGCTCGCGCGTGGCGTCGAGATGCTCGACGTCGTGCTCGCGCGCGGCGACGTCTCCGGTGACGACGCGTTCTTCTTGCACGACACGCTCGGGTTCCCGATCGACCTCACGCGCGAGATCGCGAGTGAACGCGGACACGCTGTCGACCTCGACGGATTTGCAGCGCGCATGCAGGAGCAGCGCGTGCGCGCGCAGACGGCGCACAAAGAGGCCGGCGGCACCGCGGCGGTCCCGCTCGAGCTGTACCGCGAGCTGCTCGACGAGGTCGGCGCGACCGAGTTCACCGGGCGCCAGGAGTACGAATCGCGCGCCCGCGTCGGGGCGTTGGTGCTCGGCGGCGCGCGCATCGGGCACGCGACCACCGGCGCGCGGATCCAGGTGGTGCTCGACCGCACGCCGTTCTACGCCGAGTCGGGCGGCCAGGTCGGCGACACCGGCACGATCGTGACCGACCGGGGCGCGCGCATCGTCGTGCACGACACGCAGTACGGCCTCCCGGGGACGCTCGTCGTCCACGACGGCGAGGTCACCGACGGCGAGGTCTTCGAGGGCGACGACGTCACGGCCCACATCGACGGCGCCCGCCGCGACGCGATCCGGCGCAACCACACCGCCACGCACGTGTTGCACTGGGCGTTGCGCGAGGTGCTCGGCACGCACGTGCAGCAAGCGGGTTCGCTGGTCGCGCCCGACCGACTCCGCTTCGACTTCAGCCACTTCGAGGCCGTCACCGCCGACCAGCTCGCGCAGATCGAAGCCCTCGCCAACGCCGAGGTGATCACCGACGCGCCAGTGCGGCACTACGAGACCACGATCGCCGAAGCACAAGCGCTCGGCGCCATCGCGTTCTTCGGCGAGAAGTACGGCGACGTGGTGCGCGTCCTCGAAGCCGGGGAGCACTCGATCGAGCTGTGCGGCGGCACGCACGTGCACGCGCTCGGTTTCATCGGCCCGATCAAGATCCTGAGCGAAGGCTCGATCGGCTCGAACCTGCGCCGCATCGAAGCGGTGACCGGCGGGGGTGCGTTGGAGCACATCCGCGCCGAGGAGGCGACCCTGCGGGAGATCGGCGCTCTCCTGAAGGCGACGCCGGCCGAGGTGCCCGAGAAGGTCGAGCGCCTCGTCGAACAGGTGCGGTCCCTCTCCGACGAGCTCGCGCGGTTGCGGGCACAGGCCGCCACCGCAGCCGCCGGCGACCTCGCCGCCGCCGCGACCGCTGGTGTGCTCGTGCAGCGCCACGACGGCGCGGGTCCCGACGACCTGCGCCGGCTCGCCCACGAGACGTTGCGACGGCTCGGCACCGGCGTCGTCGTGCTCGCCGGGCGCGGTGACGACGGTGCGAAGGCCGGCATCGCCGTCGCCGTGAGCCCCGACCTCGTGGATCGCGGCGCGTCGGCGGCTGCGATCGCCGCGCCGGCCGCCCGGGCGCTGGGCGGCGGCACCGCGAAGCACGCGGAGCTGGTGGCGGGCGGTGGTCCGAACGTCGACGCGATCGACGACGCGCTCGCGCTCGCGGCGGAGCAGGCGGCCGAGTGGAGGCAGTGAGCGCGCCGCCCACGCCCGGTCGCGCGCTCGGGATCGACCTCGGGTCGCGTCGCATCGGGCTGGCGCTCTCCGACGACCGGCGCACCGTCGCCCTCCCGCATTCGGTGCTCGATCGTGCGGCGAGCCACGCCGACGACCACCGCGCGATCATCGCCGCGGCGCGCGACGCCGGCGCGACCGTCGTGGTCGTCGGGTTGCCCTTGTCGCTGTCGGGCGGCACTGGACCCGCGGCGCGTGCCGTGCTCGCCGAGGTCGACGAGCTGCGCGCGGCGGCGGGCGCCGAGCTCGACGTCGTCGTGCACGACGAGCGCTTGACCACCGTCGTCGCCGAAGCCGCACTGCGCGAAGCGCGCATGCGTCGCGACGCGCGCCGGCGCGTCGTCGACAAGGTCGCCGCGGCCGTGATGCTGCAGTCGTTCCTGGACACCGCCCGATGAGCGACGACGACATCGTCGAGGCCGACATCGTCGACGAGCCCGACGAGCCCGGTGTTGGCGACGAGCGCTTCGGGTCCGATCCGCCGGCGCGCGGCTGGCGGGGGCGTCGGCGGGCGTCGCGGCTGGAGCGCAGCAGCCGGCGTCGCATCGCCCTTGCGATCGTGCTGCTCGTCGGACTCCCGCTCGTGCTGGTCGGCGGCGTGGTGGGGTGGGTGTGGTGGCAGCTCGACCCGCCGGGCGGTGCGGGCGGCGAGGTCGAGATCGAGGTCGCCGAAGGGTGGAGCACCTCCGAGATCGCCGACGAGCTCTCGCGCCATGGCGTGATCGGGTCGACGTTGGTGTTCACGACCTACGCCGGGATCACCGACGCCGGACCCTTCCAGGCCGGTTCGTACGTGCTGCAGGAGGACCTCGGGATCCGCGACGCGATCGACGTGCTCGAGGCCGGGCCCACGATCGTGTTCCAGGACCTCGCGATCCCGCCCGGACGCTGGCTCCCCGAAGTCGCGCAGCTCGTCGCCGAGCAGCTCCCGGGCCGCAGCGCCGAAGACTTCCTCGCGGTCGCGCAGTCGGGGACGATCCGATCGCGGTTCCAGCCCGAAGGCGTCACGTCGCTCGAAGGGTTCCTCTGGCCCGACACGTATCGCTTCACCGATGCTGACGACGAGACCACGATCCTGCGCACGATGGTGGAGCAGTTCGACGAGGTCGCCGAACGCGCCGGCCTCGCCACGACCGGCACCGAAGGGCGCACGCCGTACGAGATCCTGACGATCGCGTCGATGATCCAACAAGAGGCCAAGCTCGACGAAGACCGTGCGCTCATCGCCTCGGTCATCTACAACCGGTTGCGCGACGGCATGCCGTTGCAGATCGACGCGACCGTGATCTACGGCGTCGGGCAGGCCACCGGGGCGCGACCGACCACCGGACTCACCGCGACGCAGCTCGAGACGGACACGCCGTGGAACACCTACACGCGCGCCACGCTGCCGGCCACACCGATCTCGAGCATCACCGAAGCGTCGCTGCTCGCAGCCCTCGCGCCGGCGACGTCACCGTTCCGGTACTACGTGCTCGCCGACGCCGAGGGACGGCACGCGTTCGCCGAGACCTACGAGGAGCACCTCGAGAACGTGGCCGCGGCGCGCGCGCAAGGGTTGCTCGGGTGAACACGACGGAGGTCAGCGCGACGACCACCGTCGCGGCGGTCATCGGCGATCCGATCCGTCACAGCGTGTCGCCCGCGTTGCACAACGCCGCGTTCCGCGCGACGGGGCTCGATTGGGTGTTCGTCGCGTTCGAGGTCGCGTCGGGCGGCGCGTCCGCCGCGCTGGACGCCATGCGCTCGCTGGCGCTCGGCGGACTGTCGGTGACGATGCCGCACAAGCACGACGTCGCGCAGGCGTGCGACGAGCTCACCGACGACGCCGCGCGCCTCGCGAGCGTCAACTGCGTCGTGCGGCGCGCGGACGGCTCGCTGCTCGGCGACTCCACCGACGGCGAGGGCTTCGTACGCGCGCTGCGCGACGCGGGCCACGACCCGGCGGGGGAGTCGGTGCTGCTGCTCGGCGCCGGCGGCGCGGCTCGCGCCGTCGCGGTCGCGCTCGGCCGGGCGGGCTGTCGGGTGCACGTGGCGGCCCGACGCGCTGCGGCGGCGCGCGACGCCGCCGCGCTCGTAGCCGGCGGCGTCACGGTCGAGTGGGACGAGCGGCACGACGCCGTGGCCGCGGCGACGCTCGTGGTCAACGCCACGCCGATCGGCATGGGCGGCGAGGGCGAGTCGCCCCTCCGTCCCGACGTGCTCGGTCCCCGCCACGTGGTCGCCGACCTCGTGTACCACCCGCTGCTGACGCCCCTGCTGCGCAGTGCCACGGAGCGGGGCAGCGCGGGGGTCGACGGCCTCGGGATGCTGGTGCATCAGGCGGCGCTCGCCTTCGAGCGGTGGACCGCCACGCCGGCCCCGGTCGCCGTGATGACCGCCGCGGCGCGGGCGGCGGTGGCGTCGAGGCCCTGAACGGCCCCGGCGCCCGCGGGAGGACCGACGTCCCGCGGGAGATGGGTCGTTCGGACCATTTTGTCCTCAATCGCGGGGCTCCAGCAGCCGAGAAACGGTGGAGGACGAGCAGGAGTGGTGTGCCGTGCTCCAAGGGACGTTCGAGACCCTGACCCTGACCGAGCTGCTCACGACGCTCGCAGCCGCCGCCAAGACCGGCGTGCTCGAGCTCGAGGCACCGGACGCCGACGCTCGGATCTATCTCGTCGACGGGCGGTGCGTCGCGGTCGAAGCGGAGCAGCTCTCGGGGCCGCTCGAGCGCGCCGACGCCCTCACGGCACGCCTCACCGAGGCCTGCTTCGCCGTCGCGCGCCACGACGACGGCACGTTCCGCTTCATCGCCGAGGCCCTGGCGCCGTGGACAGTCGACGATCCCGTGGAGCTCGCGACCGCGGTGGTCGCGGTCGACGAGCTGGTCGAGCAGTGGGACCAGCTGCGCGCCGTGATCCCGTCGCTCGACGCCCACCCCCGCCTGCAGTCCGAGATCGCCGAGCCGTTGACCCTGGCGCCGAGCGAGTGGGAGCTGGTCGTCGCCATCGACGGGCGCCGCAGCGTCCGCGACGTGGTGGACCGGTCGCGCGGCAGCGTGCTCGACGTGTGTCGAGCGATCGCGGCGCTCGTGGAGCACGGTGCGATCGAGATCGATCCACCCCGGCCCCGCACCCCGCTCGAGGTCGAGACCGCCCGCTCGCGCGCCGCGCTCGAAGCGGTGACCGCGGCGTTGCCGCTGCCACGCGGCACCGCCGCCGAGCTCACCGACCCGTGGGCGCCGGGTGTCGACGCCCGCTACGAGGAGCTCCACCGCCGGCTCGCGGAACAGGAGCTCGTCCCCGCGGACCCGACCTCCGACGCCGATGACCTCGCCCTCGTCGCCGACGACGACCCTCCGACGACGGGATCCGACGCCGACGTCGACGACGGTCGCGACCGGCGAGCGCTGCTGCGACTGTTCTCGGCGCTGCGCGAGGGCTGACACCTCGCGAGAGGCGACCCGCGACCGGCACACACCTTGAGTTCGCGGGTTCAGCGCTGCCCTCCGAGCGCCGATGAGAGAGGGGTACGACGGGTCTGAGGAGGCTCCGCTGTCCGACGGCACGCCGCTCGGCGCCCTGCTGCTCGAGAAAGGTCTCGTGACCGAGGCACAGCTCGACGCGGCACTCGCCGAGCAAGAGCAATCCGGCAAGCCCTTGGGGCGGATCCTCATCGAGTCGGGAACGATCTCGGAGACGGATCTCGTCGCGACCCTTGCGCGCCAGGTCGGTCTCGAGTTCGTGGACCTCGGCTCGATGACGATCGACCCGACCGTCGCCGCACTCGTCCCCGAGTCGTTGGCGCGTCGGTACCAAGCAGTGCCGATCCTGTGGGAGGACAGCCGTCTCGTCGTCGCGATGGCCGATCCGTCGAACGTCTTCGCGCTCGACGACATCCGTGCCGTCATCGGCTCGGAGATGCGCACCGTGGTCGCGACCGCGAGCCAGATCATCGAGACGATCGATCGCTTCCACCGCATCGACGCCGACGTCGACACGATCGTGCAGGCCGCGGCCGACGAGCACGAGGACCTCGAGCTCGCGAAGGTGCACGAGGTCGTCGAGGACGCGCCGATCGTCAAGTTCGTCAACGTGCTCGTCAACCAGGCGGTGAGCGAGCGCGCCTCCGACATCCACGTCGAGCCCACCGAGAACGACCTGCGGATCCGGTTCCGCATCGACGGCGTGCTGCACGAGGTCATGCGCTCGCCCCGCAGCATCCAGGCGGGTGTGATCAGCCGGCTCAAGGTGATGGCCGACATCAACATCGCCGAGCGCCGCATCCCGCAGGACGGGCGCATCTCGATGAAGGTGGGCGGGCGTCCGATCGACCTGCGCGTCGCCACACTGCCGACGGTGTACGGCGAGAAGATCGTGCTGCGCATCCTCGACAAGGGTCAGGCGCTGCTCCAGCTCGAAGAGCTCGGCTTCCTGCCCGAGACCCAGGATCGCTTCGAGATCGCGTACCGCAAGCCGTACGGAACGATCCTCGTGACGGGCCCGACGGGCTCGGGGAAGTCGACCACCCTGTACGCGACGCTCAACCAGCTGAACGAGCCGCATCGCAACATCATCACGGTGGAAGACCCGGTCGAGTACCGGCTCCCCGGCATCAACCAGGTGCAGATCCACCCGAAGGCCGGGTTGACCTTCGCGGCGGCGCTGCGTTCGATCCTGCGTTCCGACCCCGACGTCGTGCTCGTCGGTGAGATCCGCGACCGCGAGACCGCCGTCATCGCGGTCGAAGCCGCGCTGACCGGCCACCTCGTGCTCTCCACGCTGCACACGAACGACGCCGCGTCGACCCCGCTGCGCATGGTCGAGATGGGCGTCGAGCCGTTCCTCGTGACCAGCTCGCTCGACTGTGTCGTCGCCCAGCGGCTCGCCCGCAAGCTCTGCGACCGCTGCCGGGAGCCGTACCAGCCTTCGGAAGCCGAGCTGGTGCAAGCGCAGTGGCCGACCGAGACCCTCGGTGACGGAGAGTGGCCGACCCTGTACCGGGCGATCGGCTGTCCCGCGTGCTCCCGCACCGGCTACCGGGGGCGCTTCGCGATCCACGAGGTGCTGCTCGTCACCGAGGAGATCGAGCGGCTCGTCATCGAGCGGCGCTCGAGCGAGGACATCCAGAAGGTGGCGGTGATGCAGGGGATGCTGGCGCTGCGGGAGGACGGCCTGCGCAAGGTGGGCAACGGCATGACCTCCCTCGAGGAGCTGTTCCGCGTCGTCGCGTGAGTGACACGGACGGGTCGATCCGGCCGTGACGCTTCAGGACCGCCCCCGACCGGCCGATACCGCAACTGGCCCAGAGCGCGGTGTGGGAGGCGCACCAAATGCTGATCAGTCAGGCTCGTCGATTCGGAGAGACGCTCATCGAGCGTCACGTGCTGTCACGTGACGATCTCGAAGCAGCGCTCGAGGAAGCCGAACGCACCGGTCACCCGCTCCCCGCAGTGCTGCTGCGCGAGGGTCTGGTGGGCACGAAGGACCTCACGGCCGCGCTGGCCGAGAGCCTCGGGGTGCGCTTCGTCGACTTCCAGGAGACCCCGCTCCACCAGGACGCGACGACGATGGTGCCCCACGACGTGGCCACCCACCACCTCGCGCTGGGTGTCGACTTCGAAGGTCACAAGCTCGTGGTGGCGTTCGCAGAACCTGCGGACGACGACGCGCTCGCCGCGGTCGGCGCCGCGACCGGCTACGAGATCATCCCCGCCGTCGCCGATCGCGCCGAGCTCGTGCGCGCGATCGAGATGGTGTTCGGCCCCGGCGGCACGAACGGTGGAGAGCCGTCGACCATGCGGGTCGAGGTGCGCGAGACGCTCGCGTCGGCCGCGCAGTCGGTCGGTTCGATCGACGGACACTCGGACCTGAGCATCAACGACCTGCTGCAGGTGATCCTCGAGTCGCGCGGCTCGGACCTGCACCTCACCGCCGGCTCGCCGCCGGTCATCCGCGTCCACGGCGATCTCCGCCCGCTCACCGACCTGCCGATCCTGAACGGCTCGCAGATCCGCCAGATGGTCTACGCGATCCTCACCCAGAAGCAACGCGAGAAGTTCGAGAACGAGCTCGAGCTCGACACCTCGTACACGCTGCCGGGCAAGAGCCGCTTCCGCGTGAACGTCTTCCTGCAGCGCGACTCGGTCGGCTGTGTGATGCGTGTGATCCCCTACGAGATCGTCGACTTCGACATCCTCGGCATCCCGCCGGCCGTGAAGCCGTGGGCCTACCTGCCGCGTGGCCTCATCCTCGTCACGGGCCCGACGGGTTCGGGAAAGTCGACGACGCTCGCATCACTCGTCGACATCGTGAACCGCGAGCGTGCCGTGCACATCATGACGGTCGAGGACCCGATCGAGTTCCTGCACAAGCACAAGCGGGCGATCGTGAACCAGCGCGAAGTCGGCGAGGACACGCACTCGTTCGCCAACGCGTTGAAGCATGTGCTGCGCCAGGACCCCGACGTCATCCTCGTCGGCGAAATGCGTGACCTCGAGACGATCTCCACCGCGCTCACCGCGGCGGAGACCGGCCACCTGGTGTTCGCGACGCTCCACACGCAGGACGCGCCGCAGTCGATCGACCGTGTGATCGACGTGTTCCCCGCGCACCAGCAGCAGCAGGTGCGCGTGCAGCTCGCCTCGGCCCTCCAGGGCATCTGCACGCAACAGCTCATCCCCAACATCGACGGTGCCGGTCGCGCGGTCGCCTGCGAGGTGCTCGTCGCCACGCCGGCGATCCGCAACCTGATTCGCGAGGGGAAGACGCACCAGATCTACTCGATGCTCCAAGCAGGCGGGAAGTACGGCATGGTCACGATGGACATGTCGCTCTCGCACCTCGTCCGTACCGGACGGATCGGCCTCGACATGGCGCTCGAACGCTGCGCCAACGAAGAGGACATCCGCCGGATGATCGGTGGTTGATCCTCATGGCCGAGACGTTCACCTACAAGGTTCGCGACCGGGCGGGCAAGGTCCTCGAGGGCCAGCTCGAAGCTGACAGCGCGCAGCTCGTCGTCAGCAAGCTGCGGTCGATGGGCTACGTGCCGATCGACATCCAGCAGCAGCAGACCAAGGCGATGTCGCGGGAGATCAAGATCCCGGGGTTGTCCGGACGCGTGAAGCTGAAGGAAGTCGCGGTCTTCTCGCGTCAGTTCGCGACGATGATCAACTCGGGCCTCTCGCTGCTGCGCTCGTTGCACATCCTCGCCGAGCAGACCGAGAACAAGGAGCTCGCTCGCGTCGCCAACGAGGTCCGGATGGACGTCGAGAAGGGCGCGTCGCTCTCGCAGGCGCTCGGCCGGCACCCGAAGGTGTTCAACCGGCTCTACGTCTCGATGGTGCGCGCCGGCGAGATCGGCGGTGTGCTCGACTCGGTGCTGCTGCGCCTCGCCGACACGATCGAGAAGCAGGTCGAGCTGCGCCGCAAGGTCAAGTCGGCCATGACGTACCCCGCGGTCGTCGCGTTCCTCGTGGTCGCGATCGTCACTGCGATGCTCCTGTTCATCATCCCGATGTTCGAGGACCTGTACGCCGAGCTCGGTGGCTCGCTGCCGGCGCCGACGCAGTTCCTGATCAACGTCTCGAAGTTCCTCCGCAAGTTCTGGTGGTTGATCTTCGGCGCCGAGCTCGGGGCGATCATCTGGTTCCGCAAGTGGATCAACTCGGAGAAGGGCCGCGAGAAGTGGGACGCGCTGAAGTTGCGCGTGCCGATCTTCGGCCCGCTCGTGCGCAAGACGGCGCTGGCGCGCTTCTCGCGCACCCTCTCGGCGCTGGTGCGCTCCGGTGTGCCGATCCTCGAGTCGCTCGACATCGTGGCGGAGACCTCCGGCAACCACGTCGTGGCCACCGCGGTGCGCGACACGCAACAGGCGGTGAAGGCCGGTGAGCCGCTCGCCCGTCGTCTCGAGGAGCACCCCGTGTTCCCGCCGATGGTCGTGCAGATGATGGCCGTCGGTGAAGAGACCGGTGCCCTCGACGAGATGCTCGACAAGATCGCCGACTTCTACGACCAAGAGGTCGAAGCGACGGTCGACGCGCTCACGTCGCTCATCGAGCCGCTCCTCATCGTCGTGATGGGTGGCGCGGTCGGCGGCATGGTGATCGCGCTGTACATGCCGATGTTCAACATCATCAAGCTCATCAAGTGAGTGAGCCGGTGATCGAGTGACCCGAGTCTTCTCGGGCGGAGTGGGCTGAGCCCAGCGATCTCGCTCGCCGTTCTCTCGGCGTCCGAGTACGCGATGCGCCGGTGTGCAGGGATGCGCGCCGGCGCATCGTCGCGTCCGGGCCCCGGGCACGGAACGGGTCGTTCCGTCCGTTCTAGGCCGTGCGGACTATTCGGGCGCCGTTGCTCAAGAGCGGGGGGCGCGGGGCCGATATCAGAACTCGGCGAGCACCTTCGACCCGCTCGACGGCCTCGTCAGCACATCAACCCAGTCACACGAACAAGGGGAATCCTCAGTGTCTCAGATGTTGGCCAAGATCAAGGCCCGTCGGGAGAACGAGGAAGGTTTCACGCTCATCGAGCTGATGGTCGTCGTGCTCATCATTGCCATTCTGATCGCGATCG
>DASUMP010000045.1:0-13730 GCA_036277635.1 Acidimicrobiia bacterium
CGGGGTCGACCTCGAGGCGGTAGCCGCCGGCGTCGGTCGTGATCGTCGCGCCACCCGCGTCGGCGTGGAGCTGCTTGCGCAGCTGCGAGACGTAGGTCTGGACGGTGCCGGCGGCGCCCGCGGCGTCGTCGCCCCACAGCGCGTCGACGATGCGGTCGACCGTGATCGCCTGCCCCGCGTGCACCACGAGCAGGGCGCACAACCCGCGCCGCTTGGGGCCCCGGAGGTCGACGGGACCGTCGGAGGTCTCGATCGTCAGTGGACCGAGGATGCGGAACTCCACGGCGCCCACCTGTCCCCACGTGGCCGGCTGCCTGTTGCGGTGCCCGATCGTACCGGTGGGTGGGACATCCGTGTCCGGTGCGGGGTATCGGACACGACGGTGGCCCCGGGCCGGGTCGGGGGGACCGGGGGCCCGGACCCGGGGCACCAGCGTGCTGCTCACGACGAGTCCGTCCGTCCACCGAGCAGCCGCGTGGTCATGATCCGCAGGAGGCGGAACCCGACGCAGGGTGCCGCGTCGAGCAGCGAGGTCAGGTCGCGGCGCGAGAAGACGAGCACCGTCATGGGCGTGCTCGCGACCACGGTCGCGGTGCGGGTCGGCGACGCCGCCAGCACCGCCATCTCGCCGATCGGCTCGCCGACACCGACGCTCGCCACGACGCCGCCGTCGTCGTCGAGCACGTCGGCGACGCCGGCGAGCACGACGAAGCACTCGCGTCCGATCTCGCCCTTCGTGCACAGCCTCCGGCCGGCGGCGACGTCGAGGACGGTCGCGAGTCGCTCCACGACGCGCAGCTCCCGGCGGGCGCACGGTGCGAACAGCTCGACGCCCTGGAGCCGGTCCGTCCCGAGCGCGGTGCCGAGCATGGTTCCCTCCTTCGGCTGCGGATCCTGCCGAGAGGGTGCGCGAACGCGTTCGACCGGGCTTGGACGCCCGTTCGACTGGACCCCGACGCGACGGCTCGGGTCAGCCGCGGGCGTCGAGGCGCGCGGCCCGTCGCGAGAGCAGCGCGGTGCCCCAGCCGCTCAGCGCGAGCCCGACGAGCGCAAGGGTGACCCAGTCGGCGCCGGTGCGCGGCAAGCCCGGCGGACCGGCCGTGGTCGAGGTCGGGAACGGCGGCGACGTCGGGGTCGAGCCACCCGTCACCGGGACCGTGGACGACGTCGACGGGCCGGATCCGGTCGTGCTGGTGCTGCCACCCGGACCCGTCGTGGGCGGGACGGTCGTCTGCACCGTCACGGACGGGCTCGTCGTGCTGGGCGGCTCCGATGTCGGCGGCGTGGTCGTGGTCGGGCCAGCGGTCGTCGTCGTGGAACTCGAGTCGGTGGTGGTCGTGGTCGAGCCCGAGCCGGTCGTGGTCGTGGTCGAGGCGGGTCCCGTGGTGCTCGTCGACGTCGGCGGCACCCGGCAGCCGTTGGCGAGGATCGCGAGCTGCTCGGGAGTCGGCGCACCGTAGGGGGCCGGGATGATGTCGTTGCGGCCGTCGCGCGGCGGGTGGCCGGAGTGGTCGTTGCGCCCCTGCCCGTCGACGGCGGACGCGTCGACGGTGATCTGCACATACGGGTTGGTGGCCGAGCCGGTGCGGTGACAGATCGTGACGGGGATGTGGCCGCCAGGAGCCGACGTCGCCGTTCCCGCGCCGAACGATTGCACCAGCGCGAGCGCGAACGTCACGATGCCGAGCGCCAGCATCGTCGCACCGACGGGGCGGCGCAGTCGGAGCCCGTGAGCTCCCGGTTCGTATCCCCACACCTCGGTGCAGCGCGCTCGCAGCGCTCCGAGCTCGCGGCTGGCCCTGCCCATCGTCGCCCCCGCTTCCCCGGCCGCCCGCCGGGTCGCCTCCCTGCCGGGCCGGACGGTACCACTGAGCGTGGCGGCGCACCCGGGGGCCGTCAGCGGCGGAGCACGAACTCGTCGGCGACGCGGCCCGACTGGTTCACGGCGCGCAGCACCGCACGATCGGCGAACACGTGCAGGTCGACGAAGTGGTGCCACGAGAACGACACCGCGGTGAAGTCCCGCTCGCCCGTCCGGCGCGTGCCCGACGCGCCGCCCGTGATCACGTACGTGACGCCGTCGATGGGGACGCTGCGCTGGTAGTCGTGCTCGTGGCCCGACAGCACGAGCTGCACGCCGTAGCGCGCGAACAGCGGCGAGAACCGATCGCGCACGCCGTGGTCGGACCCCTGGTAGCCGGCCGAGTACGGCGGGTGGTGCACCGCGACGATCTTCCACCGCGCCGCGCTCGCGGCGAGCGTCTCCTCGAGCCACGCGAGCTGATCGGGGTCGTCGGTCGCGTTCGAGTCGAGCCCGACGACGAGGACGTCGTCGAACGTGCGCGCCCACCATCGTCCCGGCATGCCGAGTGCGGCGACCTGCGAGTCGGCGTGACCGTCTCGCACGTCGTGGTTGCCGAGGATCGCGAGCAGTGCGGCGCCGTGGTCGAGCTCGGGTGCGAACGGTTGGAAGACCGTCGTCTGGAGTCGCTTCGGATCGCCGGCGGGATACACGTTGTCGCCGAGCAGCAGGACCGAGTCGAAGGGATCGGATCCGTCGATCCGCGCAACCGCATCCGCGGTCGCGGCGAGTCGGCTGCCGCTGTCCCCGACATCGCCGAGCACCGCGATGTGCAGCGCTGCTTCCGCCGCGGGGTCGAACGGTACGTAGGCAACCGTGTGTGTCGGGCTGCCCTTCCAGTGCGTGAGGTACGACACGATCTGCCGGCGATAGGGCAGCGCGACCAGGAGCAGGGATGCCACAAGGAGGCCGACCACGACCGTGACCGCCATGCGCACAGGATGCCGAGCGCGGAGGGGCTCGCGCCCGCGCCGAGCGGGATGCTCGCGGAACGCGGCACTGCCGTGCATCGGCCCTCCTCACCTCCAGCGTGCGACGGTGCGGAGCCGGCGTCCAGGGAGGAAGGAAGCGAAACTGCGGACTCAGGACCCGAGCTGTTCCGCGTGCCCGCCGAATTCGCGTCGGAGCGCCGAGAGGACCCGATTGGCGAAGTCGTCGTTGCCGCGCGAGGCGAAGCGCGAGAAGAGCGCGGCGGTCAGGACGGGCGCGGGCACGCCTTCGTCGATCGCGGCTTGGACCGTCCACCGACCTTCACCCGAATCGGACACGGTCCCGGCGAGCTCGGCCAGGTGCGGCGAACGGTGCAGCGCGTCGGCCGCGAGATCGATGAGCCACGAGCTGATCACACTGCCACGGCGCCACACCTCGGTGATCGCGCCGATGTCGAACGCGTACGGGTACGCGTCGGGATCGCGCAGCGGGGCCGTCTCGGCATCGGCCGGTCGCGCGGCCGCGCCGATGTCGGCGCGTTCGAGGATCGCGAGGCCCTCCGCGAGCGCGGCCATCATCCCGTACTCGATGCCGTTGTGGACCATCTTCACGAAGTGCCCGGCGCCGTTCGGTCCGCAGTGCAGCCACCCTCGTTCCTCGGGGGCGAGGTCGCCGCGTCGCGCCGGGGTGCGCGCCGCCGCCTCCGGGCCAGGTGCGAGCGCGTCGAAGATCGGCTCGAGGCGGGCGACGACGCCGACGGCGCCTCCGACCATGAGGCAGAAGCCGCGCCCGAGCCCGTGGACGCCGCCGCTCGTGCCGACATCGACCAGGTGAACGCCGCGCTCGGCCAACGTCGCGGCACGCGTGAGGTCGTCGCGGTAGTAGCTGTTGCCGCCGTCGATGACGACGTCGTCGGCACCGAGCACCGCCGCGGCTTCCTGGACGACGAACCCGGTGACCGCGGCCGGCACCATCACCCAGACCGCGCGCGGCGGCGCCAGCGCGCCCGCGAGGTCGGCGACCGACGTGGCGCCGCGCGCGCCATCGGCGACGAGCGCGCCGACCGCGGCAGCATCGCGGTCGTAGACCACGCAGTCGTGACCGTGGTCCAGGAGGCGGCGCACGAGTCCGCTCCCCATCCGGCCCAGGCCGATCATGCCGAGCTGCATCGTTCCTCCGTCCCCAGCACGTGGCGGCGGTCGAGTGCCGACGTCGCCGTCGAGTCTTGCCGGTCGTCGGGGTAGCGTCGGCGCGGATGGGCAACAGCGCCGACGCTCTCGTCCTCTTCGGCGCCTCCGGCGACCTGTCCCGCCGCATGATCTTCCCGGCGCTCTACAACCTCGAGCGGCGCGGGCGCCTCGACCTCCCGGTCGTGGGCGTCGCGCGCAGCGACTGGCGGCTCGACGAGTTCGTCGGACACGCTCGCCGCGGGATCCAAGAGTTCGGCACCCACGGCTTCGACGATGACGTGTTCACGAAGCTCGCAGAGCGACTGCGCTACGTCCAGGGCGAGTACGACGACGACGACACGTACGGTCGGCTGCGGGCGACGCTCGACGGCGCTCGGCATCCCGTCTACTACCTCGCGGTGCCGCCCAGCGTGTTCCCGGGCGTGATCAAGGGCCTCGGGGCGTCGGGCTGCGCGCACGGCGCGAGCGTCGTCGTCGAGAAGCCCTTCGGACGCGATCTCGAGTCGGCGCAGGCGTTGAACGACGCGCTGCACGATGTCTTCCCCGAGGAGTCGATCCTGCGGATCGACCACTTCCTCGGCAAGGAGGCCGTGCTCAACCTCATGTACTTCCGGTTCGCCAACTCCTTCCTCGAGCCGATCTGGAACCGCAACTACGTCGAATCCGTCCAGATCACGATGGCCGAAGACATCGGTGTCGAGGGCCGAGGTGCGTTCTACGACGCCGTGGGCGCGCTGCGAGACGTCGTGCAGAACCACTTGTTCCAGATGGTCGCGTTCCTCGCGATGGAACCGCCCGTGGGCCAGGGCGCGGCGGCGTTGCTCGACGAGAAGGAGAAGGTGTTCCGCGCCATGCGGACGCTCGCACCCGAAGATGTCGTGCGCGGCCAGTACGCGTCGTACCGCGACGAGGAGGGTGTCGATCCCGATTCCGACACGGAGACGTACGCCGCGGTCCGCGTGTTCGTCGACTCGTGGCGCTGGGAGGGCGTGCCGTTCTACATCCGCGCCGGCAAGATGCTGCCGAGCAAGGTGACCGAGGTGATCGTTCGCCTCAAGCCTCCGCCGCAGCGCGTATTCGCGGCGAGCGAACCCGGACCTGTCGCGGCGAACTACGTCCGCTTCCGCGTCTCCCCCGACGTCGCGATCGCGATCGGCGCGCGCGTGAAGACTGCCGGTGAGCGGATGGCGGGCATGCCGGTCGAGCTCGACTTGTTCTCTCCCCATGCGCACGAGATGACCGCGTACGAGCGACTCATCGGCGATGCCCTCGAGGGAGAGCGGCTGCTGTTCGGGCGCGAGCAGAGCATCCTCGAGCTGTGGCGGGTGGTCGATCGGGTCGTGCGCGACCACGGTCCGGCGCGTCCGTACGCACCCGGGTCCTGGGGCCCGAATGAGGGCGACGCGCTGGTCGGGAGCGACGGCGGCTGGGTCAATCCCGTGCTCGGTCCCGGACCGACCACGCCCGACTCGGCGCACTGAGCTCCGATGGAGGTGGTCGTGCTCGGCGACCCGGCGGCCGTGGCGCGCCGCGTCGCCGCGCTCGTGGCCGAGGCGATCGACGCTGCGGGCTCGGCGAGCGGGCGCGCGACGGTCGCGCTCAGCGGCGGGTCGAGCCCGTGGCCGATGATCGACGAGCTCACGTCGTACCCGCTGCCGTGGTCGGCGCTCGATGTGGTCCAGGTCGACGAGCGGGTCGCGTCGCGCGACTCCGACGCGCGCAACCGGACCCGACTGGATCGCCACCTCGCGCCGGCGCGGCGCGCCGGTGCGCGGTTCCATCCGATGCCGGTCGACGATCCCGACCCGGCTCGCCTCGAGGCGGGCGCGCGTGAGTACGGGCGCCTCGTCGCGCGCCTCGCCGGGGAACCGCCGGTGCTCGACGTGGTGCACCTCGGCCTCGGCCCCGACGGTCACGTGGCGTCGCTGTTCCCCGACGACCCTGCCCTCGACGCGGGCGCGCACACGGTCGCCGTCACCGACGAACACCTCGGCTACCGACGGATGACGCTCACCGCGAGCGTGCTCAGCGGCGCGCGGCGCGTCGTGTGGCTCGTCGTCGGCGACGCGCCGAGCTCGGCGGTGCGGCGGCTCGTCGCGGCGGATCCGGCGATCCCTGCGTCGCTCGTCGCCCGCGGCGCGGGCGACCGCGCGATCCTCGTCTGCGACCGTGCCGCCGCGAAGGAGCTGTGAGACGCATGGATCCGATGGAACCGCTCCCGGAGGAGTTCGTGGAGACCCGCCGCAGCCTGCACGCCGTCGCGGAGCACGTGCTCGCGGCCGCGCGGTACGCGGCGGTCGGACGGATCGGTCTCGAGCCAGTGGGACGCGGCTTCGGCGCGCCGCCGTTCCCCGAACCGCGGCGCGAGGCCGACCGGCAGCTGTTCGTCGAAAGCGATCTCATCGTGCGCGTCGACGGGGGCGCCACCCTGGTCGAACCCCTGACCACGCTGCGTCGCGCCGCGGAGTTCGCGCAGGTCGACGCGGGCGCCCCACCCGTGTACGAAGCGTCGACCGCGCTCGACCTCGACCGCGAGCTCGCGATCGACGCGAGCTCGTCGGTGGCGCTCGGATCCTGGTTCCGGCTGGTCGCCGGCGCGCTCGACGACCTCGTCGCGTCGGTCGACGCCGAGCGTGAGACGCCGGGGTCGTGCACGCTGTGGCCCGAGCACTTCGATCTCGCCGTCGACCTCGGGGCGCCGGGTGCGCGCGCGAACTACGGCGGCTCACCGGGCGACGACGCGCACCCGTTGCCGTATCTGTACGTCGGTCCGTGGGACGACCCCGGAGCCGACGAGTTCTGGAACGCGACGTCGTTCCGTGGCGCGCTCCTCTCCTACGACGAGCTGCGGTTCGCCGACGACCCAGCGGCCGCCGCTCGGGCATTCTTCGCGAGCGGGCACGCCCGACTGTCGGAGCAGATCGACTGAGCCCGCCGCGCCCGAGGAACCCGGGGTCCGTGTGTCATCCTGGGGGCGCCGTGAAGCGCTCCGTCAAGGCCCTTGTCGTCTTCCTCACGATCACGATCACCGGTGCGTTCGCCGTCGGTGGGACCCTCGCGCTGATGGTGCCGGCCGGCCGTGAGGTCGTGTTCGGCACGACGTCGCACGCCGCGCTCACTCCCGAGATCGCGCGACCGGCCGAGCGATCGATCGTCTACGACGCCAACGGCGACGTCATGACGTCGCTGTTCCTCGAGGACCGCGCGCCGGTCACGCTCGCGGAGATCCCCGACCACGTGGTCGACGCGGTGCTCGCGATCGAGGACCGAAACTTCTACGACCACGAGGGCATCGACTGGAAGGCGACGGTGCGCGCCTTGTTCCGCAACCTCGACGCCGGAGAGGTGGAAGAGGGCGGCTCGACGATCACCCAGCAGCTGGTGAAGAACACGTTGTTCCCGGGCCGCGAGCGCGAGCTTCGCGACAAGGTGCGCGAGGCGTCGCTCGCGCTCGAGCTCGAGAAGGAGATGACCAAGGACGAGATCCTCGAGCAGTACCTCAACGTCATCTATTTCGGCGAGGGCGCGTACGGGATCCGCTCGGCCGCCGAGCGCTACTTCCAGAAGCAGCCCGACGCGCTGACCATCGGTGAAGGTGCACTGCTCGCGGGGCTGATCAAGAGTCCTGAGGGACGCAACCCGATCGTGGCCCCGCACCGGGCGCGAGCCCGCCGCACCGCAGTGCTGCGCGGGATGCTCGAGCTCGGCATGATCAGCCGCGAAGAGCTGCTCGCCGCCGAAGCCGAGGCGTTGCCCACGGAGGCGTACTCGCCGCTCCCGCGCACCAACGACTACTTCCTCGAAGAGGTGAAGAAGCGCTTGCTCGCCGACGATCCGAACGTCGTCGGTGACGTCGGCGAGGCACTCGGCGCGAGCGATCCGGAACGGTTCCAGCGCGTGTTCCGCGGCGGACTGCGCGTCTACACGACGTTCGATCCCGCGATGCAGCTCCACGCGGTCTCGGCGGTCAACGACATCCTCCCGCCGAGCGAGTTCACCGCCGCGCTCGTCGCGATCGACAACCGCACCGGCGCGGTACGCGCGATGGTCGGCGGCCCCAACTTCGAGCAGGCGCAGTTCAATGTCGCCACGCAGGGCATCCGGCAGACGGGCTCTGCGTTCAAGGCCATCACGCTCGCGGCCGCGCTGCGCGAAGGGTGGGCTCCCGACGACTCGGTCGACGCGCGGTCGCCGTGCACGTTCAACCTGCCCGGCGCGCCGCCGTGGCGGATCACTGCCTCGGGTGCGGGCACGATCAGCGTCCGCGACGCGATCTCACGATCGCTGAACTGCGCGTTCGCGCGCATCGCGATCGCGCTCGGACCCGACAAGATCGTCGACATGGCGCACCGGCTCGGGATCCGCAAGACGTTGCAGGCGGTCCCGTCGATCACCCTCGGTACACAGCCGACTTCGGTGCTCGAGATGGCGGGCGCGTTCTCGGTGTTCGCGAACGACGGCATCCGCCGCGAGCCGATCTTCGTGTCTCGCGTCGAGGGTCCCGACGGCGAGGTGCTCTACAACGCGCGCACGCGCGGCCAGCAGGTGCTCGACCCGAACCTCGCGCGCACCGAGACCGAGATGCTGCGCCGGGTCATCACGTCGGGCACCGGGCGCGCCGCCGACATCGGCCGTCCGGCGGCCGGCAAGACGGGCACGACCGACAACTACAGCGACGCCTGGTTCGTCGGCTACACACCGCAGATGAGCGCGGCGGTCTGGATGGGTCATCCGAAGGAGGTCATCCCGATGCCGGGGGTGACCGGCGGCTCGTATCCGGCGCAGATGTGGTCGCGGTTCATGGGTGCGGTCCACGAGGGGGCGCCCGAGCTCGACTTCGTCGCCCCCGACCTCACGAAGTTCATGACGCGGGGTTCGATCACCGAGGACGGTCGTCGCATCACCTCGCGTCGCACGCCGGGTGGCCAGGTCTCCTCCGGCTCGACCACCACCACGACCGGGGCGACCTCGACCACCGTGAGCGCACCCCCGAGCACCACGACGGTGCCGCCGACGACCACCGCGCCGACGGTGCCGCCCACCACTGCGACACCACCCACGACCGGCGGCGGCGGCGGAGGCGGCGGCGGTGGTGGCGGGAAGGGTCCCGGAGGGGCCTCGCCGTGACCGCCGCCGACCCGCGCCTCGAAGCGCTCCTGCGTGTCCAGGAGCAGGACACGGTGCTCGACCAGCTGCGGCACCGCCGCGCGACCTTGCCGGCGCGCGCCGAGCTCGCCGCGCTCGAAGCCGAACAGCTCCGGCGCGATCGCGAGGTCTCCGGGCTGCGCACCCGCCGCGACGAGATCCTCGTCGAGGAGCGACGCTTCGACGACGAGGCCCAGACGATCGCGGCGAAGGCGAAAGACGTCGACGCCAAGCTGTACTCGGGCACCATCGCGTCGCCGCGCGAGCTGCAGGCGCTGCAAGCCGACCTCGAGATGCTCCACCGCCGCCGACGCGAGCTCGAAGACCACGAGCTCGAACAGATGGAGGCACGGGAAGCCGTCGAAGGCGAGCTGACGGCGGCGGAGGCCGCGCTCGCCGAGACGAACGACGCGATCGCGCGGACGCGCGCTGAGCTCGCGTCGGGCGAGGCCGAGATCGACGCCGAAGTCGCGCGCGAAGCGGCCACTCGCCACGAACACGCGTCGGGCGTCCCGCCGGAGATGGTCGCCGACTACGAGCAGCGGCGCGTGAAGAACCGCGGCTTCGGGATCGCGCGGCTCGTCGGCGACACCTGCCAGGCCTGCCACTTGAGCATCCCGGCGACCGAAGTCGAACGGATCCGCCGGACCGGTGGCGACCCCGTAGCGTCGTGCGACAACTGCGGCGCGATCCTGGTTCCCTGATCCGTGGCGCGGGATCCGGCGTCCGTGCCCGCGGCCGCACCGTCGTTGTTCGACGACCTCGACCAGGCGAGTCGTCCGGCCGAGCTCGTCGTGTACTGCGACGGCGGGTCACGCGGGAATCCGGGGCCCTCGGCCATCGGCGCCCTCGTGCTCGACCCGGCCACCGATCCTCCGACGGTGCTCCACGCGATCAGCGAGCGCATCGGGACGACCACGAACAACGTCGCCGAGTACCGCGCGCTCATCGCCGGACTCGAGGCCGCCGCGCCGCACCGGGCTCGTCGCATCCGGGTCCGCGCCGACTCGAAGCTGGTGATCGAGCAGGTTGCTGGTCGGTGGAAGGTGCGTCATGCCCACCTCCGTCCGCTGTTCGACGCCGTGCGTGCGCTGCTCGCGCCCTACGACGAGGTCGACCTCGCCCACGTCCCGCGCGCTGCGAACACCGAAGCCGACGCGCTCGTCAACGCGGCGCTCGACGGCCCCGCCGACGGCGACTCGTCCGCATGATCCTGTGGTACGCGGCAGGCGCCGTGTTCATCGTGTGGAACGTCTTCCAGAGCAGCGGTCTCGACTTCCGCGCCGTCGCCGTCGGCGCGCTGCTGCCACTCGCGCTCGACGCGCCGTTCGGACGACAAGGGGTCGCGCACTCGTTGCTCGGCGCGGTCGTCGCCCTCGCCGTGGTGATGCTCGTCACGACCGGTCGCGGCCGTCGGTTGGCGCGGCGCCGCGCCCTCGGCGTCCCGATCGGCTGGTTCTGCGGACTCGTGCTCTCGGGTGCGTGGGCGAACCAGGAGGTGTTCTGGTGGCCGGTGTTCGGCACCGACGTCCCCCGGGTCGACCTGGTGCCGGGCTTGGTCGTCGTCGCCGCGCTCGAAGCGCTCGGCGCGCTCGCCGCGGGTTGGATCGTGGTGCGCTTCGGCCTCACCGATCCCCGCCGCCGCGCGGCGTTCGCTCGCAGCGGCCGCCTGGAGGTGGCGGGGTGATGCTGGCGTTCGTGCGGCACGGCCAGACCGGCGCGAACCGATCCGGGTTGCTCCAAGGTCGCAGCGACCTCCCCCTCACCGACCTCGGTCGCGAACAGGGCGAGCGCGTCGCGGCCGCGCTCGTCGGTGAGCGTCCCGTGCGCGTCTTCACGAGCCCCTTGCGTCGGGCGTTCGACACCGCAGTCGCGATCGGCGCCGCGGCCGACGTCGAGGTGACCGTCGACGATCGCCTCATCGAGCTCGACTACGGCGAGTGGGAGCAGCGCCCGTTGCTCGACGTCGACAGCGCCGACTGGGCGCGGTGGCGCGGCGACCCGTCCTTCGCGCCGCCCGGCGGCGAGAGCCTGCGGGCGGTGTCGGAGCGCGTCGCATCGTTCTGCCGCGACCAGCTCGACGGTGATGCCGCCGACGGGCTCGTCGTCGCGGTGAGTCACGTGTCGCCGATCAAGGCCGCGGTGATCTGGGCGCTCGCGGTCGAAGAGACCGCCGCGTTCCGGATGTTCTTGGAGCTCGCGTCGATCACCCGGGTCGCAGCGCGTCCGGGAGGCGTTGCGCTCGTCTCGTTCAACGAGGTCGCACACCTTCGCGACACGAGTCCTGACGCGGTGCGCTGAACACGCGCGTGCCGCCGAGGACCCGCGACGAGATCGCGGCGTAGGCTGGCCCGATGCCCGTCCTCGACGCCCACCACGACTTCGCGCACCCGGTCGAAGGCGACACTGCGTGGAGCGAGTCCTACTACTTCAATTGCTACGACCCGGTGAGCGACTCGGGGTTCTTCACGCGGATCGGCGTGCGTCCCAACGAAGGGACGATGGACGTGGGGATGTCGGTCTGGCTCCCTGGCGGAGCCCTCGCGCAGACCGGCGGCGTGCGCGAGCAGCACGTGATGGTCGACACCGGACTCGACGTCGCCGGCGTGTCCTACGAACGCATCGAACCCATGCAGACCTGGCGCATCCGCGCCGATGCCGACGCGTTCGTGCGCGACGTACCGCCGTTCTCCGACGACGCGAACCTTCGCGGCGGGCACGTCGCGCTCGACGTCACGTTCCGCGCGTTGACGCCCGCCATCGGCACCGACGGGCAAGGCGCGCCGGGCGAGGGTGTCAGCAGCGCCACGAAGCAGATGGTCGCCAAGGGGCATCTGGAGCAGGCCGGGCGTTGGGAGGGCTGGATCGAGGTCGACGGCACGAAGCTCGAGCTCGTCGACGGGCGCGGCAACCGCGACAAGTCGTGGGGCCCGCGCCGCTGGGGCGGACCCCGCATGTGGCGGTGGTTCTCGATCAACATCGGCGACGACGTGCACTTCGGCGGCATCCGCATCGGGACCGAGCTCGGTGACCTGCACCGCGGGTGGGTGTGGGACGGCCACGAACACTCGAGCGTCACCGACTGGTCCGTGCGCACCGAGCTCGCCGACGACGGGACGACGCATCGCGTCACCGAGCTCGCGATCACCGACAAGCGCGGTCGCGTCCACGAGCTGCGCGGCGAGCTGCTGCGCGTCGCACCGCACCGCACCGAGCGCGGCGATCGCACCACCCTGCTGAACGAAGGTCTCGCGCGCTGGACCTACGAGGGCCGCACGGGATACGGCATCGCCGAGTACCTGCACCAGCTCGACGAGCACGACCGACCCGTCGTCCCGATCGACTGACCGGCTCCGCAGTCGCCGTCAGGCGTCTCTGCGCGCACGCGCCCGGCGCGTCACCCGCCACAGCAGGACCGGCCACCCGATCAGCGGGATGAGGGCGAACGCCCACCACTGCAACGCGTACGACAGGTGGTCGACCTCGTCGTCGTCGTCGCCGGCGATCTCGAGGACTGCGGGCACCGGCGCGCCCGCGACGGTCGAGGGCGCCGGCTCCTGCGCGTCGAGCGCGATCCACACCGACAGCACCGGGTAGGGGAGCGTCGCCGCGATGTCGGCGGGGACGACACGCTCCACGGCGCTCGGCGATCCCGACGGTGTCGACCGTTCGTCGCCCTGGACCGACTGCGGCCCGCGCGCGGTGCCCGCGACGCGCACGGAGCCGTTCGGAACGGTGAACGCGGCGGCGTCGGCGGTCCCGGCGACGAAGCCGCGATCGACGAGGACCGCGCGCCCGTCGCCGAGCAGGAGGGGGGTGAGCACCCCGACGCCCACGGCGCCGTCGCGCACTCGATCAGCGACGAGCACCTGGCGATCACCGTCGTACGTCCCGCGGGCTGACACCCGCGGTCGACCGTCGAGCCGGTCGGGATCGGGGGGATCGCCGAGTGTGCTCACGTCGGCGACGTCGAGCGACGGTGCGGCGCGGCGGGCGTCCGCGTCTCGCTCGCGGTCGCGGGCGTCGCCGTGGCGATCGAACTGCCAGAACCCGAGCGCGACGAACACGGTCGCGAGCACGACCACGAGCACGTGACCGGCGATCCACTTCGGGCGCAGCAGCACGCGGCGACGGTACCGAGCGCGCAGGGGCGATCCGGACCCCGGGACCTTGTCCCCTCGCACCCGTGCCGAACGGGTGCGTCGACATGTGTCTCCCTGCCACTGACACGGTGACAATGTCGCAGATAGTCTCAAGATGCGAGGCTGGACCCGGGCGGAGCCCGGGCGTCGAACGTCATGGAGGACGATGTGATCACCTCGAACGGTCCTGGGTCCCGACGCTGGTGGCGTCGTGCCACCGTCGCGCTCACCAGCACACTCGTGACGGTGTCGGCGGGCATCGCGCCCGCGTGGGGCGTGGCCGACCTCGCTGCACCGACGTTGTCGGGCGTGGCGATCAGCCCCGCAACCGTCGACGCCACGACCCTCGCGAAGACGGTGTCGATCACGATCTCGGTCGCCGACGACGCGAGCGGGTTCGCGGCGGCCGGCATGCGCTTCGTGTCACCCGCCGGCGATGGCTACCTGTTCGCCGGCTTCGGG
>DASUMP010000046.1:0-5496 GCA_036277635.1 Acidimicrobiia bacterium
TCCCGGAAGTTGATCGAGATCAGCACCTCGGGCCGGTGACGGCGGATCGCCGCCGCGAGGTCGCGGCGCAGCGCGACCGACGGCTCGATGAGTCCGTCGGGGTGCCCGAGGAACTCGACGGTGTCGACCCCCACGGCCGCCGCCGAACGGATCTCCTCGTCGGTGCGGACCGCGACGACTCGGTCGGGCGGCATCGAGTCGATGCCCGCTTCGCCCGCGGTGACCATCACGTACGCGATCCGTTTGCCTTGATCGGTCCAGCGCGCGATCGCGCACGCGGCGCCGTACTCGAGGTCGTCGGGGTGCGCCACGACGGCGAGGGCGCGCGACCAGTCTTCGGGGACTGCTTCCAGTTCGGCCATGTCGTCATCCTGGCGCACGCGCGCCCGGGCGGTGTCGTCAGGCCGTGGTGACCGGAACGGGGAGCGCGGGTTCGGTCGCCGCGGTTGCGGGCGCGCTGGGCGCCGCAGGTGGTGTCGCGACGGGCGCGGGCGCGATGCGCGGTGTGACGAGCGGGTCGCGGACTGCGCCGAGCTCGGCGGGCAGCAGGTTCGCGAGGCGCAGGAGCGGGACGTCGCCGGTGACGTACACGATGCGGCGACCTTCCGACGCGTCGAGCAGCGCGTCGACCAGCTCGGGGTCGCGCGGGTGGACGACGTCGATCAGCACGAGCAGTGGCTCGCGGGTGGCGCCGACGATCCACTGGAGGAGATCGCGCGTCGCGGTCGGGGGCGCCGCACCGTCGTCGGCGTCGTTCGCGAGCGGCGAGCTCGGCGCCGCCTCGATCCCCATCGCGTCGAGCGCCGCGATGCGCTCGTCGAGCGCGTCGAGGTGTTGGCGCACGTAGTGCACCCGCAGCTGCTCTTCGGCGAGCCAGTGACGGGCCCGATCTTCGAGCGGCGCGTCGTCCGGGACGCCCGCGGCCACGAGCAGCGCGACCAACTGGTCGGGGCCGGGCGCGTCGCTCGACTCGATGCGCCGTTGCGCCGCCCACAGCTCGAGCTCGTAGTCGCGCAACGCGGCGCGCACCTCGTGCACGATCGGCGGCACCTCGACGCTGGTCGCGAGACTCGTGCGTTCGCGTTCGAGCCGGGCGCGCTCGTCGCGCAGCGCGGCGCGTTCCTCTTCACCCGCCAGGCGCACCACCGCGGTGTGCACCCGGGTGATCTGGGTCGCGAAGTCATCGCCGGGCTCGGCGGACCGACCCGCCTCCCACAGCGCGAGGTCGCCCGCGGTCACGACGCGCGCGTCGACTCCAGCGAGGAACGTGGCCGCAACCGCCTCGTGGTAGGCGTCGCGACACGCGACGAACGTCAGCGCCGGGTGGAGCAGCACCCGCGCCGTGCTCCCGGCGTCGGGGTGGAAGCACGCGAGCAAGCCGGAGCGGTCCTCGTTGTCGGGATCAGCGCACCGTCCGTGGCCGAGCTCACCCATTGGGTCCTCCGATCGCGGATTGTCGGCGCGCCCGGACACCCCCTTGAGGGCGGTCGTGGGTAGGTTCGCGACCATGACGAGCCAACGTGAACGAGCCGTCCGGTTCCGGGCCCTGCACCACGGCGACGTGCCCCTGCTCCTGCCGAACCCGTGGGACGTCGGCAGCGCCAAGGTGCTCGCGACGCTCGGGTTCCAGGCGTTGGCGACCACCAGCGCCGGATTCGCCGGCACGCTCGGACGGCGCGACGGCCGCGTCACCCGCGACGAAGCGATCGAGCACTCGCGGGTGATCGTCGGTGCCACCGACCTGCCGGTGAGCGCCGACCTCGAAGGCGGCTTCGCCGACGACCCCGACGGCGTCGCCGAGACCGTCCGCCAGGCCATCGGCGCCGGGCTCGCCGGCTGCTCGATCGAAGACGCCGCCGGACACGGCAACGGCGCGATCTACGACCACGGGCTCGCCGTCGAGCGCGTGATCGCCGCGGTCGAGGCCGCGCGCAGCACCGACGAGTTCGTGCTCACCGCGCGCGCCGAGAACTTCCTCCACGGCCGGTCCGACCTCGCCGACACGATCGCCCGCCTGCAGGCGTTCCAGGAGGCCGGCGCCGACGTCCTCTACGCGCCCGGCGTCGCGTCCGCCGACGACATCCGCGCCATCGTCACCAGCGTCGACCGCCCGGTCAACGTGCTCGCGCTGCCCGGCGCGCCCACCGTGGCCGAGCTCGGCGCGATCGGCGTGGCGCGCATCTCGGTGGGTTCCGGCTTCTCCAACGTCGCCATCGGCGCGCTCGTGGCCGCCGGCCGGGAGCTCCTCGAGACCGGCACCTACGACTTCTGGAAGACCGCCGGCGTCGGGATGACCATGGCCCGCCAGGCCTTCGACGCCTAGTTATACTGATGAGTATGACTCACCGGGTGGGCCCCAAGGGGCAGGTCGTGATCCCCAAGGAGCTGCGCGACGCACTCGGGATCGAACCCGGCGACGAGGTCAACTTCTGGCGTGAAGGCGACCACGTCGCGGTCCGCCCGGTCGCAGCACGTGCGGCGTTGCGTGGGCGGTTCGCCCGCTCGCCGCTCGCGCGCGACCTCGAGCGGTCCCGGCGGGCGGATCTTCGCCGCGAGAGCGCGCGGTGACGACCGTTCTCGATTCGTGGGCCGTCCTCGCGTATCTCGCCGATGACGAACCCGCGGCCACCCTCGTCGACGAGCTGCTCGCGAAGGGTCGACCCGCGATGTGCTGGATCAACCTCGGCGAGGTCTTCTACGTGCTGCGACGACGGCACGGGGAGGAAGCGGCGGCGTCGACGGTGCGGGACCTGCGCGAGGTCCTGGCGGCGACGCTGCCGTCGAGTGAGCTCGTGATCTCGGCCGCGCGACTCAAGGCCGAGCACTCGATCGCGTACGCCGATGCGTTCGCGGCGGCGACGGCGATCGAGCTCGACGCGACGTTGTGGACCGGCGACGCCGAGCTGTTGATCACCGATGCACCGTGGCGTTGGCGTGATCTGCGATGAGGTCGAGCACGACGACCGACGACGGGAGGGCGTGATGCGCTACGTGGAGTCGGTGCTCGACCTCATCGGTGACACGCCGCTCGTGCGGCTGCGTCACGTCGTGGGCGACGTGCCGGGACTCGTGCTCGCCAAGGTCGAGTACCTGAACCCCGGTGGGTCGGTGAAGGATCGGATCGCGTTGCGCATGGTCGACGCTGCAGAGCGCAGCGGCGCGTTGCGTCCGGGCGGCACGATCGTCGAACCGACGAGCGGGAACACCGGCATCGGGCTCGCGATCGTCGGCCAGGAGCGCGGCTACCGCTGCGTGTTCGTGTGCCCCGACAAGGTGTCGGGCGACAAGATCGCGGTGCTGCGCGCGTACGGCGCCGACGTGGTGGTGTGCCCGACCGCCGTCGACCCGGAGCACCCCGACTCCTACTACTCGGTGTCCGATCGGTTGGTGCGCGAGATCGCCGGCGCCTGGAAGCCCGACCAGTACTCGAACCCCGACAACCCGCGCTCGCACTACGAGACCACCGGCCCCGAGCTGTGGGAGCAGACCGACGGACGCATCACGCACTTCGTCGCCGGCATCGGCACCGGCGGCACCATCACCGGCGCCGGCCGCTACCTCAAAGAGGTGAGCGACGGGCGCGTGCAGATCATCGGCGCCGACCCCGAGGGCTCGGTGTACTCCGGTGGCACCGGGCGGCCGTATCTCGTCGAAGGAGTCGGCGAAGACTTCTGGCCGACCACGTTCGATCGCGACATCACCGACCGCGTGATCGCGGTCTCCGACAAAGACAGCTTCACGATGACGCGCCGCCTCGCGCGCGAAGAGGGACTGTTGGTCGGCGGGTCGTGCGGGATGGCGGTCGTCGCGGCGCAGCGCGTCGCCGCGGAGGCCGGTCCCGACGCGGTCGTCGTGGTGATCCTCCCCGATGGTGGTCGCGGCTACCTGTCGAAGATCTACGACGACGGGTGGATGGCCGACTACGGCTTCCTCGACGTCGAGTCCGCCGAACCGAAGGTCGCCGACATCCTCACCCGCAAGGGAACGGTGCTCCCGCAGCTCGTGCACGTGCACCCCGACGAGACCGTCGAGAACGCGATCGAGATCCTGCGCGAGTACGGCGTGTCGCAGATGCCCGTCGTGCGCGCCGAGCCGCCCGTGATGGCGGCCGAGGTGGTGGGATCGGTGGTGGAACGCGACCTGTTGCAGCGTCTCGTGTCGGGGGGTGCCGCGTTGACCGACCGGTTGGAGCAGCACATGTCGCCACCGTTGCCGTTGATCGGGGGCGGCGAACCTCTCTCGTCGTTGATGGTCGCGCTGGAACGCGCGGGTGCGGTCGTCGTGCTCGAAGACGGCAAGCCGCAAGGCGTGATCACGCGCCAAGACGTGCTCGGGTTCCTGGCCGGCGGTGCGCGATGACCGAACCCACCGACGACGTCGGCTTCGAGACGCTCGCCATCCACGCGGGTCAAGAGCCGGATCCCACGACGGGCGCGGTCGTGGTGCCGATCCATGCGACCTCGACGTTCGCGCAGGACGGCGTCGGCGGCACGCGCGGCGGCTACGAGTACTCGCGCTCCGCGAACCCCACGCGCACCGCGCTCGAGACGTGCATCGCCGCGCTCGAGGCCGGCACCGTCGGCCTCGCGTTCGCGTCGGGCCTCGCCGCCGAGGACACGGTGCTGCGCACGGTGTGCGCGCCCGGCGATCACGTGGTGATCCCCGACGACGCGTACGGCGGCACGTACCGGCTCGTCGCTCGCGTCCTCGATCGCTGGGGGCTCACCTTCAGCGCCGCGCCCGTCTCCGATGTGGATGCGGTGCGCGCCGCGTGCACCGACCGCACGAGGGTCGTGTGGTGCGAGACGCCCACGAACCCGCTGCTCGCGATCGCCGACATCGCCGCGCTGGCCGAGGTCGCGCACGACGCGGGCGCGTTGCTCGTCGTCGACAACACGTTCGCGTCGCCGTACCTGCAACGCCCGCTCGAGCTCGGCGCCGACGTGGTCGTCCACTCCACCACGAAGTACCTCGGCGGTCACTCAGACGTCGTCGGCGGCGCGCTCGTCGTGCGCGATCCCGAGCTCGGTGAGCGGCTGCGCTTCCACCAGAACGCGATGGGCGCGGTCGCGGGTCCGTTCGACAGCTGGCTCGTGCTGCGCGGGATCAAGACGCTCGCGGTGCGCATGGACCGCCACTGCGACAACGCCGAGCGTGTCGTCGACCTGCTGCGCGCGCACCCGGCCGTCAGCCGCGTGTACTACCCGGGTCTCACCGACGACCCCGGGCACGCGCTCGCGAGCCGGCAGATGCGCCGCTTCGGCGGCATGGTGAGCTTCCAGGTGCGCGGCGGCGAGGCGGCAGCACTCGCGGTGTGCGAGCGCGCTCGTGTGTTCACGCTCGCCGAGTCGCTCGGCGGCGTCGAGTCGCTCATCGAGCACCCCGCCCGCATGACGCACGCGAGCGCGGCCGGCTCCCCGCTCGAGGTCCCCGCCGACCTCGTCCGCCTCTCCGTCGGCATCGAGACCGTCGACGACCTCCTCGCCGACCTCACCA
>DASUMP010000047.1:0-12587 GCA_036277635.1 Acidimicrobiia bacterium
CCGTCGGGCGACCACGCGAGCGTGATCACCCGTCCGTTCACCCGGAAGAAGTCGGGATCGTCAGGTCGGGGTCCCCACCGACGCTCGCGGCCGTCGGTGAGGTCGCGCACGACGATGTCGGTCGACGGTGACGTCGGTGACGTCGCCGTCGCGTACGCGAGGTACCGGCCGTCGGGACTGATCGCCGGCGCGTGACCGACCTCGACCACGCGCTCGGGCGGTCCCGACGTGTCGAGCCGCCAGATCACGCCGTCGGGCAGCAGGCTCAACCCGTTGCGGACCGTGTAGTAGAGCGAGCCGTCGGGCGCGACCGACACGTCCCAGACGACCTGCTCGGTCGGCCCCGACGGCTGGTCGAGCACGCGCGTCGCGCCCGTGCTGGTGTCGACCGCGCGCAGGCCACCGATCCCGGCCGCGACCGCGAGCTCGCCGGGGCGCAGGACCGGACCCGGGGTCGGGTGCACGGCCGTCGTCGTCGTGGTCGTCGTCGCATCGGGCACGGTCGTCGCGGGTTCGCGCACCAACTCGTCGGTCGTGGCCCAGATCGTCGGCGTGAAGCCGCCGCTCGGTTCCGCCACCCCTCCGCCGATCACCACGTCGCCGCCGGTCCACATGACCGTGTTCAGCACCACGTCGTTCTCGACGCCCGCGAACGTCGCGCTGTCGTCGGCGATGCGCGTCCAGTCGACACCGTCGCGCGACGTCCACACCGCAGGGATCCCGTCGACGTGGCCGATCGCGACGAACCCCTCGGGCACTGCGACCGCGTCCCGCACAGATCCTCCGGCGTCGAGCTCACCGACACGCGTCCACGTCGATCCATCGTCGGCTGCCCACACGCCGGTCCTGGCGTCCGGTGACGTGCGGCGCTCGAAGGCGAGGAACCCGTCGCCGCGCGCCACAACCACGCCGAGCTCGGCGCGGAGCCCCGACGACTCGCTCACATCCGACCAGCGCGACCCGTCCGTCGTCACGAACGCGCCGAGCCCGTTCGCGGGACCGTGCGTGGCGACGATTCGAGCCGGCGTCGCCGCCATCGTCCACGGCGACGTGACCACCGACGACGCCGGGATCCCCGACGCGGTCTCGAGTGCGCCGGTTGCGGGGTCGAGTCGACCGACGAGTGCGAGCGCGTCGTCGCCCACGATGCGCCGCCCCGCCACGTACACGTCACCGTTCCAGACCGCGGCTGCCTCGAGCCATTGCACCCCCGGCTCGAATCCGGACCGGTGCCAGTCCGCGCCGTTCGGCGACGTCCAGAACGAGGCGTGCAGGGTCTCGCCCTCGTGGACGGCCCCGACGGCGACGAACCCCGACTCGGTCGCGACGAGGTCGTTGATCTCGACGCCCTCACCCGACGACGGAACTTCCACGCGGCCCGTCGACCACGACTTCCCGTCGGTCGACCACCAGGCCTCCGAGCTCGTCAACGACTCGCCGTCGTAGGGCGCGAAGCCGACGAACGTGGTGCCGTCGTACGCGACGAGGCCGAGCGCGGCCGCCACACCCTCGCCGCCCTCGGGCTGCTGCAGGTATGTGCGATGCCAGGTCGCGTGCGCGTAGAGCGCGTCAGAGTCGGACGGACCCGCGATCACCTGGCGGCGGTCGTCGTCATCGTCACGGACGGCGACGATCGTCGCGAGCAGGGCGACCACGACGAGCAGCGCAAGGCCGCTCACGCCCGCGTGGCGGCGGTTGGTGCGACGGCGGGCCGCGCGCGCCACGTCGTCGACGTCGCGCGGCTCGGCGACCGGGTCGTGGACCAGCGCGCGGCCGGCCTCCTCGAGGCGGTTCACCGCGTCACCTCCGGCAGGCGCGCGTCGCTCACGTCTGTGGTCTCGTCGGTCAACAGCGTCGCGAGCGCGCGGCGCGCGTCCGAGAGCGTCGATGCCACCGTGCCGCGCGCGATCCGCATCACCTCGGCGATCTGCGCTTCGGGGAGGTCGGCCACGTAGCGGAGCACGACCGCTTCGCGCTGGCGGGCCGGCAGCGCGCGCACCGCGTCCCACAGCTCGGGGTCGTGCGTGGGGACGACGTCGACGTCGCGTCGTCGCCGGAGCAGTGTCGCCTCCAGCGCGCGTCGGCGCTTCGTGCGCTTCAGCGCGTTGAGCGCCACCGTGTAGGTCCAGGCTGCCGGTGCATCCATGTGTCGCACTCGCTCCCAGCGTTCGTACGCCCGCACGAACGCCTCGTCGGTCGCGTCGACGGCGGTGTCACGGTCTCCCGCGAGCGCGCACAAGGTCCCGAGCACCCGGGGGTGCTCGACCCGGTAGAACGCCTCGAACTCCGGGACCGCCGTCATTCACGCGTCCAAGTCATGAGCGGCGTCCGATGTTGGGTCAGCCCACGTTCATTGAACGGATATCCCGACAGAGCCGGGAGATCGCTTCACTGGACGTTGGTGGCGGCGCGGGCGAGGCGCTTGGAGAAGTCGCGCAGGGCGAGGGTGAGGAACGCCCGCCAGAACCACCCGGTGCCGGGGCGGCGCGCATGGAAGCGGCCGGTCCAGTCGACGCGCGTGCCGGTGCCGTCGGGAGTGAGGACCACGTCGGCCCGGTAGTCGTCGATCGGTAGACCTTTGAGCAGGCGGTAGGAGAGCTGGCGCGGCGGCTCGAAGTGCACGACCTCTTCGCGACTCTGCTGGCGCTTCGTGCCGAAGCATCGGATCGCGCCGACGCCGTCGGGCGGCGGGTCACCCTCGCGTTCGAGCGACGCGTGCGTGAAGCGCGTCCACGCCGTCCACCCGCGCGCGTCGGCGAGCAGCGCCCACACGGCCTCGGGCGGCGCGCTCGACACCGCGCTGCCGTGCACCTCGAGCTTCGGTCGTTCGCTCACGTTGCCTCCTCCGGCGCGTCCGGCCAGTGCACCCACACGACGTAGCGGTACAGCTCTCGGTAGCCGAGGCGCCGGTAGATCGGCTCCCCCATCGGCGACGCCTGCAACGACACGAACGCGGCGCCGTGCTCGAACGCGCGGTTGGTGACCGCGCGCGTGACCGCTTCGCCGAGCCCGCGTCCGCGCGCCGCTTCGGTCGTGCCGACCCAGTACACGCCGCCGATCCCGTGCGAGAGGAGCACCTGCGCCGCCGCGCACGGCGCCTCGTCGACGTACGCGACGACGTGATGGAGGTGCGGCGCGAGGAACGCGTCGACGTCGACGAGGATGTCGGGCAGCACCTCGAGCGGCATGCCGTACGTGTTGTACGCGGCCGCGTTCACCGCGACCCAGTCGCGCACGCCGCGTTCATCGGTGACCCAGCGCAGGTCGACCGACGGTGCGGGCGGATCGAGCGGCGTCTCGCAGATCATCTCCGGGCTCCCCGGCGGCGAACCGTGGAACCCGCGCGCGACCAGCACGTCGACGAGGTCGGCATCGGCGTCGGGGCGGGTCCACACCGAGAAGCCGCGCCCGCGCGCACCGAACCATTCGAAGGCGCCGTCGACGAGTGCGCCCGCATCGGCACGCGGGTCGAGTCGGAGGGCGCCGTTGCAGAGCACCGGGAACGTCGTGCCGGTCATGATCCGCACGACGCCGTCGGCTTCGTGGATCCCCCCGCGCGCCGCCGACCAGCGCGCCGACTCCCGGCCGAACTCGGCGAGGTTCAGGTGGGCGAGCCGTTCGAGGCGGGGATCGGCGGTCACGGCGAGGGATACTGCACCACCGTGACGGCGCCCGCACTGCTTTCCCATCTCGCGCACCAGCTCGGCCAGTGGCCGCCGCGCGCGCCCGTGGTGGTGACGACGAGCGCGGCGCGCCACACGCCGGGCTGGGACGGCGTGATCCGGCAGTTCGCCGGTCTCCGCACGCCCGACGGCACCGTCGTGTCGGTGCCCGAACGAGCGGTCGACGCGCTCGCGCCCTACGCCACCGACCTCGACACGCTGCGGCCCCGAGTCGCGGCCCACTTCGGGCGCCCGGTCGTGGAGATCGCGTTCCGCACGACGACCGCGCCGGCGCCGCTCGACGACCTCGGCACGTGGATCCCCCACGACGACCCGCGCGTCCCGGAGTGGTTGCGGCCGTTCGGCGCCGCCGTGCTCGTCGCGCTCGACGACGACGACCGGTACCTGGCGGGTGTCGGTCTGAAGCGCCACGACGAGCACGCGTGGGAGATCTCCGTCGGCACCGACGAGCGGGCGCGCGGCCTCGGGCTCGCTCGCCGCCTCGTGGCAACCGCAGCACGCCGCGTGCTCGCCGACGGGCGCGCCGTCACCTACCTCCACGCGCTCGACAACGTCGCGAGCTCACGGGTCGCGGACGCGGCCGGGTTCCCCGACCACGGATGGCGCGCGCTCGAGCTCGGCGACGATGCCGCCGGCTGACCCCGCCGAGCGGTCGCCGGTCTCGGCGCGGTTCCGCCGGGTCGCGGCGAGAGAAGCGCTGTACGCGATCGTCGTGGCCGCGCTGGCCGCGAGCGCGAACCTCCTCGCGTTCCTCGATCGCAACCGCGCCGACATCGACGAGCCCGGGCGCGTCGTGCGCTGGGCGGTCGTCGCGGCCATCGCGGCAGCTGCGTGCGTCGTCGTGGGCATCGTCGCGCTGCCTCGGGTCGCCGCGCCCGCGGTCGGCGCCGTCGTCGCGAGCGCCGCCTTCCTGCTCCTGTGCTGGTCGTGGTTCGACGTCGGACCGCTCGCGGTGCAGTACACGCTCTGGATCGCGGGCACGGCGGCCGTCGCCGCGCTCGCGCGACTCGCGATGCGCACTGCGAACGGTCGCGTGTTCGTGCTCGTGCTCGTCGGCGCGCTCGCCGCGCTCCCCGCAGTGTCGTTCGTGCGGTGGGACGCCACTGCGCGCGCGGCCGCGTCGGACGAGCCCGTCATGCGACCGACGCCGCTGCGCCCGCCCGTGCGCCCCGACCTCCCGAGCATCTTCGTGTTCGTGCTCGACGGCTACGGGCGGGCCGATCAGCTCCGTCGGGTCACCGGCTACGACAACGCCCCCATGGACGACGCGCTCGCCCGGCGCGGCTTCACCGTCGACGAGCGCGCGTTCTCCCCGTATCCCGTGACGTGGCTGTCGATCGCCAGCCTCCTCGACATGGACCACGTCGCGCACACGAGCGCCGACGTCGCCGCCGGCCGCTCCCGCTTCGTCGACCGGCTCCGCGGCAACAACGCGTTCGTTCGAACGGTGCGCGCGCTCGGCTACGGCTACGTGCACGCGGAGTCGGGCACGTACGACGGGTCGCGCTGCACCGAGCTCGTCGACGTGTGCATCCCCGCCCGCACCGACGATGCCGGGGTCGCGCTCGACGAGCTCGAGTTCGCGTCGCTCCAGCTCACGCCGCTCCGACCGCTGCTCGATCGCGGGACGCTCCCCCTCGCCGACACCGCGACGGCCCCGGGCCGCGTCGTCGACGCGTTACCCGCGGCCCGCGCCGAGCTCGGCGAGCACCCGCTCGCCGTGTTCGCGCACGTCGTCTCGCCGCACGCGCCCTACCGCTACGAGGCCGACTGCACCCACCGGCGCCGCAACGTCGCCGGCCTCGGCACCGGATGGGACGACGACCTCACCGACGAGTACACCGAGCAGCTGCAGTGCCTGAACCGCCAGCTCCTCGACGCGATCGATCGCATCGTCGCCGACGACCCCGATGCGATCATCGTCCTCACCGGCGACCACGGTCCGGCGTTCACGGTCGACTTCACTGCCCCACTCGCAGAGTGGTCCGACGACCAGCGCGCCGAGCGCTTCGCCGTGTTCCACGCCTCCCGCCTCCCCGACCGCTGCCGACCGGCGGTGCCCCAGTCGGGTTCACTCGTGGACGCGCTGCGCGTCGTCACCGCGTGCGTCGCCGGCACCGAGCCGACGCCGGTCGATCCCCGCGCGTTCCTGTACCGCTACGACCACGACACGCTCGAAGAGCTCGACGACCTGTCCCCGCTCACGGAGTGAGTGGCGCGTCGCGATCGATCCACTTCGCGGCATACGTGATCGTCGTCGCGGCGAGCCCGTCGAGGACGCGCCCAGGGTCGTCGGCAACCACGAGCGCGTCGCGGTGCTCGGCCCGCACGAACCGGCGTTCGACCGCCGCGTCGATCCACGCGAGCAGCAGCGCGTAGTAGCCGCCGACGTTCACGATCCCGCACGGCTTGGCGTGGATGCCGAGTTGGTTCCAGGTGAGCGCTTCGACGAACTCGTCGAGCGACCCGAAGCCGCCGGGCAGCAGCACGAACGCGTCGGACAGCTCCGCCATCAGCGCCTTGCGCTCGTGCATCGACCCGACGACGCGCAGATCGGGGAGGCCGCGGTGCGCCACCTCGCGCCGGTCGAGGGCTTCGGGGATGACGCCGACCACCTCGCCGCCGGCGGCGAGCGCGGCGTCGGCGACGACCCCCATCAACCCGACCGACCCGCCGCCGAACACGAGCCCGATCCCGCGCGTCGCGAGCTCGCGTCCGAGCTCGCGCGCCACGGCCACGAAGCGCGGATCGTCTCCGGGACTCGACCCGCAGAACACGCACACCCGCCGCAGCTCGACCACCGCCGCGCAACCTAGCGGGGGCGCGCGGCGTGGGTGCGGGCGTGGGCGATCGCCGCGTCGAGGTCGGTGAAGACGTGGTTCTCGTGCGCGAGGCGATCGAGCGCGCCGACCGCGGCGAGGATGCGGTGGTGTTCGGGTCGCGCGCCCTTGAGCAGCACGGTGATCCCGCGGTGCTCGAGCTCGCGCACGATCTCGCCGAGCACCTGCGCTCCGGTCGCGTCGAGCACCTGCAGGTCGGGCAGCCGCAACACCACCACGCGCACGTCGGTGACCGCGGTGAGCTCGGTGAGGAAGCGCTGCGCGGCACCGAAGAACAGTGCCCCGTCGAGGCGGTACGTGAGGATGTGGTCGTGGAGCAGCTCCGCCGTCCCCGACGGGTCGATCTCCACCTCCACCGGCACCCGTTCAACCGTCGCCGACGCGGTCCGCGCGACGATCCGAAGCGCGAGCACGGCGGCGACCGCGAGCCCCACCTCCACCGCGACGACCAGGTCGAACACCACCGTCGCGCACGCGGTGAGCACGAGCACGACGGCGTCGGAGCGGGTCGATCGCAGCACCGCCCGCACGTTGTGCGGCTCCACCATGCGCACCGCGGTCACCATCAGCACGCCCGCGAGCGCGGCGAGCGGGATGCGGGCCACGATCGACGCGCCGAAGAACACGACGACCACGAGGACGAGGGCGTGGGCGATCGCCGCGACCCGCGTGCGCGCGCCGGCGCGCACGTTCACCGCGGTGCGCGCGATCGCTCCGGTCGCCGGCATCCCACCGAACAGCGACGTCGCGACGTTCGCGAGGCCCTGCCCGAACAGCTCGCGGTCGGGGTCGTGACGCGGCGTGTCGGCCATGCCGTCGGCGACGCGCGCCGACAAGAGGCTCTCGAGTGCCGCGAGCGCGGCGATCGCGAGCGCGGCCGACGCCAGCTCGCCCACCGCGCCGAACGAGACGTCGGGCCACGCGGGCAACGGAAGGGAGTCGGGGATGGAACCGATGCGGGCGACCGAGACGTCGCCGATCTCCACGACCACGGTCGCGGCCACCACCGCGAGGATCGACGACGGCAGCGCGCGGTGCACACGGGGAAGCCCGATCATGAGCGCCGCCACGAGCGCGACGAGCGCCAGCGTCGCACCACTCCCGTCGCCGAACGCGTCGCGCGCCGCGAGCACGGCGACCCACGCGGTGTTCTCGCCGTCGGGCTTCGCGACGCCGAGCGCGGCCGGAACCTGCTGCAAGAAGACGATGACGGCGATCCCGACGGTGAACCCCTCCACGACCGGCCACGGGACGTACGCGACGTAGCGCCCGAGCCCGGCGATGGCGGCCGCGACCACCAGCACGCCCGCGAGGAGCCCGACCACGAGCACCGCGTCGGCGCCGTGGCGCGCCACGACGGGCACGAGCACGACGGCCATCGCGCCCGTCGGTCCCGACACCTGCACGTGCGAGCCGCCGAACACCGCCGCGACCAGTCCGGCGACGATCGCGGTGACGAGTCCGGCGGACGCGCCGAGACCGGTCGTGATGCCGAACGCGAGCGCGAGCGGGAGCGCGACCACGCCGACGGTGACGCCTGCGACCACGTCGCGACGCCACGACCGCGACAACCCCGCGTAGTCGGATCGGCGCGGCGCCAACGCGCGCGCGGTCGCGACCACCCGCTGCCCGACGACGTCGACGCGCACGTTCACTCGCGGGCCGCGGCGCGCAGGTCGGCGAGCAGGTCTTCGGTGTGCGCGAGCGACCCGATCAGCACCCGCTTCGCGACTGCGAGGAGCTCGACCGTGTCGGGCACCGCGATCGCGTAGAAGACGGCGCTGCCCTCGCGCCGGGTGCGCACCAACCCGGCCCGGCGCAACACCCCGAGCTGTTGGGAGAGATGTGACGCCTCGATGCCCACCAGCGGCAGGAGCTCGCCGACCGACCGCTCCCCGTCGGCGAGCACTTCGAGGACCCGGATCCGGGCCGGGTGCGCGAGCGCCTTGAAGAGCTCGGCCTTGACCTCGGGCACGGGGCGGGCGAGCGCAGCGGCGAGCTCCCGATCCGGCACCGACCCTCCTCGACCTGACGACTTGATAGAATCGTAAAGTAGTCAGACAGCGGCCCCGGTCTCGCATCGGGCGCCCGTCGGTAGGGTCCGACGCATGACCGCACCCGCTGCCGCCGACGTCGTCCGTGATGCCACCGCCCTCGCCGACACGTGGCGCGCGCGGCGCGGCGAACGTCAGACCCGCCGTCACCTCGAGCGCGCCGACTTCGACGCGCTCGCGTCGATCGGCTTCCTCCTCGGCGCGGTGCCCGCCGACCAGGGTGGGTGGTGGAGCGGGGCCGCGTCGACCGCCCGGCCGCTGTGCGAGACGCTGCGCACGCTCGCGGCGGGCGACCCGTCGGTGACGCTCGTGTCGGCAATGCACCCCGCGGTGCTCGGCTACTGGCTCGCCACCGATGACCCATCGCAAGCGGCGTGGACCGAACAGCGGCGCGCGGTCTTCGCCACCGCGGCGGCGGGGAGTCAGTACGGCACGATCACGTCGGAGCCCGGCAGCGGCGGTGACATCCTCCGCACCCGCACGCGAGCGGTCCCGCTCGACGACCGCCACGCGGAGATCCCCGGCGCGGTCTACGCGATCACCGGCGACAAGCACTTCGGCAGCGGCTACGGCATCAGCGACTACATGTTCACGACCGCGGTCGCCGACGGTGAAGATGCACCCTCGGCGTTCGTCCTCGACATGCGACCGGTCCACGCGGGTACGTCGAGCGCCGCGACCGTGACGGGCGAGTGGGACGGCGCGGGCATGGCCGCGACCCAGAGCCACGCGGCACGCCTCGAGGCCATGCCGGGCATCCGACTCGCGTACGACGGACCGATCGACACCCTCGTGTTCAACGCAGGCCCGTTCGTGATGACGCTGTTCACCGCGGTGCTGCTCGGCGTGTTCGACGAGGCGATCGCCACCGCTCGGGCCCAGCTCGCGCCGAAGCGCGAGACCTTGCGGGCCTACGAGCAGGTGGAGTGGAGTCGCGCCGACCTCGAGCACTGGCTCGCGGTGCAGGCCTACGAAGGCGCGCTGCGTGCGATCGAGGCCGGTGACCCGTTCCGCGCGCTCCAAGCCGCGCTGCGGGCCAAGACCGCGACCGCCGAGCTCGTCGAGCAGGCATTGCGGCGCATCACCCAAGTGCTCGGTGGCGGCACCTTCTCGCGCCGCTCGCCGTTTGCGTCGTGGTTCGAAGACGTGCGGGCGCTCGGGTTCCTGCGACCGCCGTGGGGCCTCGCGTTCGACAACCTGTTCGCGACGTCGTTCGACTGACGCGCCGCTCAGGCCGGGACCGCCGTCGCGACCGGTCCGCCGAACAGCGTGCCGACCGCGAGGTCGCACCCCAAGTCGAGGAACACGGCGCGTTCCTCTTCGCGCTCGACGCCGACCGCGGTCACAAGGAGTCCGAGGCCACGCGCGAGTCCCGCGATGCCGCGCACGAGGCGCGCCCGCGCCTCGTCGTGCAGCGCGTCGCGCACGAGCTCGCGAGCGAGTCGCACTTCGTCGAAGCCGAAGTCGACGAGGTCCTGCACGTCGCACTCTCGGTCGACGCCGGTCAGCACGATGCGCACCCCGCTGTCGCGCAGGGCGTCGATGGCGGCGCGCACGGCGCGGCTCCGGCGCACGATGAGGTGGTGGGCCACTTCCACACACAGCTGGCCCGGCGCGAGGTCGAGCTGATCGACGATCTCGGCCAGGTAGTGCTCCACCCGCGCGTCGCCGATGAGACGACGCGACGCGTGCCCGTACGCGCGCAGTGGCGTGGCTTCGTCGGCGCGCGAGCGCGCCGCGACGCGCGCGGTCTCCCGCAGGATCGCGAGATCGATCACCGGGGCCACGGGCGCGTGCTCGACGAGATCGATGAAGGTGCCGGCCTCGAGCAGTCCCCGGTCGTGGTGGTCCCAACGGGCGAGGCCCTGGTAGCCGACGACCTCGGCGGTGCGAAGGTCGACGACCGGCTGCACGTGCGAGCGGATCTGCCCGTGGCTCACCGCCACCGCGATCTCATCGGCGAGGCGGGTCGTGTCGGCGTCGGCGCCGAGATCGAGAGCGACGACGTGCCCGCCCGGCACCGCCTTCGCCCGGCACATCGCGTGGTCGGCGCGTCGCAAGATGTCGGACGCGCGGTTCTCGGGCTCGCTCACCGCCAGGCCGAAGCTCGCGGTCACGGACAGGTCGCCCATCGACGAGCCGATCGGCGACTTCACGATCGCGTCGCGCAACCGGCTCGCGAGATGGAGCGCCTCGCGGTCGTCGCCCACGCCGTCGAAGAGGACGACGAATTCGTCGCCGCCGAAGCGCGTCACCGTGTCCGACGTGCGGACCTCGGCGAGCAACCGGCGCGCGACGGTGCGGAGCACGTGGTCGCCGATCTCGTGGCCGAACGAGTCGTTCACGTCCTTCATGCCGTCGACATCCACGAACACGACCGCGATCCGCCGGTGCTCGCGCTGCGCGCGCGCCATCGCGACGTGCATCCGGTCGAGCAGCGCGGCGCGCCCCGGCAACCCGGTCAAGTCGTCGACGCCGAACGGTCCCGCCCGATCGAGGTCGCGTGTGGCGAGGTCGCGCCCGAACGTGACCGCCCAGCGGATCTCGCCGCCGGCGCGGACGCCGGCCACGACGGTGACCGCCATCGTCACCGCGTCGCCCGACTCGGTGAGCACGGGCAGCTCGCCGCGCCACACGCCGTCGCGCAGCAGCACCGGACGGATGACCGAGTAGTAGAGGTTGAACGCCTCGGGCGGGAACAGCTCCGCGGTCGTGAGGTCGTCGGTGGCGCCGAGCCCGAGCCGCTTGCGGGCCACGTCGTTCAGGTACTGGACGCGCCCGGCGTCGTCGACGACGCCGACGAGGTCGCTCGAGCGCGCGACCGCGTCGAGCAGCCGCTGCGCGACCTCGCTCCCGAGCTCGTTCTCCATCACCCCGTCCCCTGCCGTTCCGTCGGCACTCCGTCGCCGGTCGGTACGGCGGTCGACCCGACCCATCTTGCACCCGCGCGGACGTCGGAACCAGACGAGATGCGCTGGTTCAGGCTCGGCGCCCGAGGTAGGCGAGCAGGCGGGTCTGCGCGTCGGCCCCTGCCGGCGCTTCGACCGCCTCGCCGAACGCTCCCGGCGACCGAATCGAGTCGCCCAGAGCCGGGAGGTCACGCGTCGCGAGGCGCTCCACTTCGGCGGGATCGAGACGCTCGTCGGTGCCCGTCGCGTGCGCCAGGTCCCAGCCGTGGACGACGAGGTCGAAGCACACGAACCGGTCGACGGCCTGCTCGAAGGTGGTCCGTCCGAAGAAGCCGTCGAACTCGTGGGTCGCGACCGCAGGGTCGTCGAGCGCGTCTTGCAGCCGCACTCGCATCTGATCGAACGCCTCCGGGATCGGCACGTCGCGACCCGGCGGCGTCACCTCGCGGCCGATGAACCCGAAGAACAGCTTGGGCGTCTCGATCACATGCCACGCGACGTCACGCGCCGACCAGTCGGCACACGGCGACGGGTTGTCCCACGCGTCGTCGGGCACGGCCGCGATGCGACCAGCGAACTCGCTCGACAGGCGACGGTAGCGATCCGCGATCTCCGACATCATTGCTCCTCTGCTCAGCGCAGCCGTGACGCGGGCTGGTAGTTCCGACCCGCAGTCTCGTCGACCCGCTGTAGCAGCCGCTCGCACGGTGGCTCGAAGTCGACCGCGAACCGCAGCGATGCGTCGCGCCCGAGCAGCCGCCACACCTGCGTGCTCTGCCGATCGGTGTCGTCCTCGATCCGCTGGCGCAACGCCAGCCCCCGCTCGTTCACCTCGCCGTCGGTGACGAACCCCTTCGCCGCCAACCCGTCCCACGCGCGCGCGATCTCGTCGGGATCGCTCCCCCGCGACGCCGGCAGCCAGTCGCGGTCGTAGCCGAGCCACGCGTTGTGCACCACCGACGCCTCGACGCCGGTGAGTCCCGCGGCCGCGACCAGCGCCCAGTGCGTGTCGCCCCGCCACTCGCGCAGGCAGTTCACTGCGTGCCACCCCGACAGCAACGGGTCGGACGGACGCGGCATCCGCAGGTGCGCGGCGAAGAA
>DASUMP010000048.1:0-6397 GCA_036277635.1 Acidimicrobiia bacterium
TCGTTCGCCGGGACGAGACCGGCGCAGACCGAGGAGCACCCCGATGTCTGTGATCCCCAGGAGCGTGGCCGGAGCCGCCATCGCCGCCGCCATCGGCGGCGCGGCCCTCTTCGCCCTCCCCGCGGCCGGCTTCGCCTCCGACGCCTCCGACGCCGAGACCGCGATCGAGTCGGGTTCGGGCGCCGACGATCATGCCCCCCTGGCGCACCATCGCCGGGCCCGGCTCACCGACGAGCAGCGCGCGTGCCTCGAAGAGCAGGGCATCGAACGCCCCGACGGACGTCCGAGCGCCGAAGAGCGAGACGCGCTGCGTGAAGAGATGCGGGCCGCCGCCGAGGCGTGCGACATCGATCTGCCCGAACCGTTGCTGACCGACGAGCAACGCGCGTGCCTCGAAGAGCAGGGGATCGAGCGTCCCGAGACTCGTCCCGACCGCGAGGAGCGAGCCGCGCTGCGTGAGCAGATGCGGGACGCGGCCGAGGAGTGCGGCATCGACCTCCCGCTGCGTGACGGCCGCGGTCCGGGTTGCTGGCGTGAAGGTGACGTCGACGACGGCGCCGACCCGTCGGACACTGCTGACCCGGCGGTGCTCCCCGCCGCGTGAGACCTCTGATGCATGGCCCGCCAGGCGTCCCCCCCGACCTGGCAAGGCCCCTGACGGTGCGCCCGAGTCGCTGCGGGCGCACTGTCGCGTTCAGGGTCCGTCGCGGTGCGGTCGTTCGGTCGTCGCGGGTGCGGGCACGCGCGGACCGATGAACGTCATCGTGCCGTCGCCTTCGAGCACCGCGAGGTCGACGTCACGCAACGACGTGATCCCGCGGGATCGTGCCGCCTGTTCGAGCTCTTCGGTCGTGACCCGCTCGGCTCGCAGCGCTTCGCGCACCACGTGGCCGTGGCGCACGAGCACGGTCGGGGTTCCCTCGAGCACGCCACGAGTCCGAGGGAATCGGAACGCCACGTACGACATCCCCACGATCAGCACCGCGATGGTCGACACCGCGAGCAGCGCGCCGGTGATCGACATGTCTTCTTGGGTCACGCCCTGTTGCACGATGTCGCCGAGGATCACGAGCATGATGAGCTCGAACGGTGACATCTCGGCGAGCTCGCGCTTGCCGAGCGCGCGCAGCAGCACGAACAACACGCCGAACACGACGGCGGTGCGCAGCACGATCTCCATGGGATCCTCCGGGCGGTCAGCTCGCAGTCACGGGAGCACGGTGCTCGTGAACTCGACGCGCAGCGCCGGCAGCGCCTCACCGGCGACGCGGACCTCTCCGGAGCGCCGCCACTGCACGGCCGGCTCGATGCGGGCGTCGAAGACGAGCACCAGGCGCGTCGCACCCGGGGTGGGGTTCACCGACCACGTCAGCATCTCGCCGTCGCTGGTGGCCTCGGCGGGATCCGGATCGAGCCCGTTCTCGTCGTAGATCGCGAGGTAGTCCTGCGTGACGGACACCTCGACGGTCTCGGGGAGCGGTGCATCGGAGCGGATCTCCATCCGGAACGGCGATGCGAGGCCGGGGCGGGTGATCCGCGGATACGTCACCGACAGCTCGACGCCGTCGGCGGAGTCGCGCACGGTGCCCGACCGCACGCCGAGCACGCCGAGCAACCCGAGCGCGACGAAGGCCCCGAAGAGCGCCATGACGACGCGACGAGCGGCGCGCCCACGACGGGCGTGGGGGGTGCTCAGCTCGAGGTCGTCGATGGTGCTGCCGCCGGGATCGACCGCGAGGTCGCGGTCGGCGGGCACGCGCGTGGTCGTCGCCATGGGCCCTCCGGGCGGCGACTACCCGGGGTCGGTCGGCTCGCAAACCGCGGCCGCTCAGTCGTCGCGATGCACCGTCTCGGGCGAGAACGCCGGGAGGCACACGGCGACGTACTGGGTGTCGACGCTCGTCGAGTAGCGGACCCATTCGCCGGCGGCGGTGTGCACGGCTTGGCCTGCGGTCACGTCGAGCGCGCCGTCGCGGTGCTCGACCCGCAGCGTCCCCGACAGCACGACGGTGAACTCGTCGAACTCGGGAGTCTGGCCGGGCTCGGACCAGCCGGCGGGGCTCGTCATCTTCGCCACGCTGATGCGCGCGTCGCCGGTGTTCACCCGGCCGACGAACTCCTCGATGCGCTTCGGCGGCGTTCCCACCGCCTCGATGCGGGTCGCGTCGGCGATCAGCCTGGGTGCCATGCAGGTTCCTTTCGCGCGGGGGCCGTGAACTGTAACGATGCCGTCGCTCGCCAGGTGAGGAGACGGTCGTGGACGCGCACGAGTTCGGTGGAGTCATCGGTCGGTACGCCGGAGAGTCGCAACCGTGGTGGCCCGAGCCCGTGCGCGCGCGAGCCGGCGCGCCGAACGTCGTGTTCGTGCTGCTCGACGACGTCGGCTTCGCCCAGCTCGGCTGCTTCGGCTCCGCCATCGACACACCCAACCTCGACGCGCTCGCGCACGGCGGGTTGCGCTACACGAACTTCCACACCACGGCGCTCTGCTCGCCGACCCGCTCGTGCGTGCTCACCGGTCGCAACCATCACGCCAACTCGATGGGGCGCATCACGGATCTCGCGATGGGGTTCCCCGGGTACACGTCGCGCATCCCGCGCACCAACGGGTTCCTCCCGGAGATCTTGGTCCCGCACGGCTACGCGGCGTGGGCGATCGGCAAGTGGCACCTCACGCCCGACGACGAGTGCCACCTGGCGGCGTCGCGGGCGCGCTGGCCGCTCGGGCGCGGCTTCGAGCGGTGGTACGGCTTCTTCGGCGGTGAGACGCACCAGTTCGGCCCGACGCTGTGGCACGACAACCACCAGGTCCCGCCGCCGCGCGCGCCGGAAGACGGCTACCACCTGACCGAAGATCTGGTCGACCACGCGATCGAGTTCCTGCACGACCTGCGCGCCGTCGACGCCGACAAGCCGTTCTTCCTCTACTGCTGTCCGGGCGCGTGCCATTCGCCGCACCAGGCACCGCCCGCGTGGATCGAGCGGTACCGGGGGCGCTTCGACCGCGGCTGGGACGTCGCGCGCGCCGAGACGTTCGCGCGGCAACGAGCGATGGGGTTGCTGCCGGAGACCACCGAGCTCTCGCCCCGGCCGTCGTGGGTGCCGGCGTGGGACGACCTCGACCCCGACGCGCAACGCGTGTACGCGCGCTACATGGAGGCGTTCGCGGGCTTCCTGTCGCACGCCGACCACGAGATCGGACGCCTCGTCGGCGCGCTTGCGGCGACCGGCGACCTCGACAACACCGTGTTCGTCGTGATGTCCGACAACGGCGCGAGCTCCGAGGGCGGTCCCGTCGGTTCCGTGAACGACGCGCGGCCGTGGAACATGGCGCCGCGCACCGTCGAAGAGGCACTCGCCCGTCTCGACGAGATCGGCGGTCCGAACATCCACAACAACTACCCGTGGGGCTGGACGATCGCCGGCAACGCGCCGTTCCGGCGCTGGAAGCGCGAAGTGCACGAGGGCGGCGTCGCCGACCCGTGCATCGTCCACTGGCCCGCCGGCATCCGTGCGCGTGGCGAACTGCGCGACCAGTACGTGCACGCGATCGACCTCGTGCCGACGGTGCTCGACGTCGTCGGGATCGCCCCACCAACCACGATCGACGGGTACGAGCAGCGCGCGTTCGACGGCGCGAGCTTCGCGACGTCGTTCGCCGACGCCGCGGCACCGTCGGCACGACGCACGCAGTACTACGAGATGTTCGGGTGCCGCGCGATCTATCACGACGGCTGGAAGGCGGTGACGTACCACCCGATCCAGGCGACCGAGCCCGGCCTCGCCGACGCGGCGTGGGAGCTCTACGACGTGCGCGTCGACCGGTCGGAGTGCCACGACCTCGCGGCGCGCGAGCCGGAACGCCTGCGCGAGCTCGTCGAGCTGTGGTGGCGCGAAGCGGAGCGCAACCAGGTGCTGCCGATCGACAACCGTGCGTTCTCCGAGTTCGTGCTCGATCGCCCGCACTCGGTCCCCGCGCGCTCGCGCTACGTGTACTACCCGCACCGTGCCGTGGTGCTGGAGGACGCGGCCGTCAACGTCCGGAACCGAGCGCATCGGGTCACCGCCGAGATCGACGTGGCCGACGCGCCCGTCGAGGGGGTGCTCCTCGCGATGGGGTCCGTGCTCGGCGGCTACACGTTCTTCGTGCTCGACGGGCGGCTCGTCTATGTGCACAACTACGTCGGGCTCGAGACGCACCGGGTCGACGCGCCGCTCGCGCTCGCGCCGGGTGCGCACACGCTCGCGTTCCAGTTCGACAAGACGGGCGAGCACCGCGGCACGGTGACGCTGCTCGTCGACGACGCCGAGGTCGGCGCGGGGGAGATCCCGCGCTTCACGCCGATGCGCTTCTCGATCACCGACGGCGGGCTCACGTGCGGTTACGACCCCGCCATGGCAGTCGTCGCCGACTACCGCGCGCCGTTCCGGTTCACCGGCACGCTGCACCGGGTCGTGGTCGACGTCGACGGGCCCGAGCACCACGATCCCGAGACCGACGTGCACGTCGCGATCGCCCGCCAGTGACCCTTGGCGAGCGAACGGGTGTTCGATAGGGTGGCCGACGTGGCCCAGCTGCAACGGTCGCTGTTCGGCGGTGGCGAGCCCGCGATCGACCCCGACGTCGCGTTCGAGCGGATCGACCTCGACGACGGTGCGTGGGTCGAGGTCGCGCGCGGCTGGTTGCGGGGCGCCGACACCCTGCTCGAGCACGTGGTGGAGCACGTGCCGTGGACCCAGGGTCGGCGCTGGATGTACGACCGGATGCTCGACGATCCCCGCTTGTCGCGGTGGTACCGAGCGCGCGAGACGCCGCCGCACCCGGTGTTCGTCGAGATGGGTTTGCGGCTCGAACGTCGGTACCGGGTGCCGCTCGGGGGCGTGGGGCTCAACTACTACCGCGACGGTCGCGACAGCGTCGCGTTCCATCGCGACCGCGAGCTGCGTCATCTCGACGACACGTTGATCGCGATCGTCACGTTGGGTGCGCGCCGTCCGTTCCTCCTGCGGTCGCGTGCGGGCGGGCCCTCCACGGATCTCGCGCCGGCGTCGGGCGACCTCCTGGTCATGGGCGGCGCGACCCAGGTGCGCTACGAGCACGCCGTGCCGAAGGTCGCACACTGCGGGCCGCGGGTGTCGGCGAGCTGGCGGTGGTCGTCGAAGCGTGGTCGTCCCGAAGAGGGCGGCAGCTGGCGAGCGCCACGCCGTTTCGGCGACATCGCCCGCGGGGAACGTCGGGCCGACCGGCGGTAGCGTCGGCCGAGGTCCGGCGCGCCCGCGTGCGAACCCTTGGAGGTTGCATGAAGCCCTACGTGCTCCCCGATCTCGCGTACGACTACGGCGCGTTGGAGCCTCATTACTCGGCGCGCGTGCTCGAGCTGCACCACTCGAAGCACCACGCCGGCTACGTCAAGGGCGTGAACGACACGCTCGACAAGCTCGCCGCCGCCCGCGAGTCCAACGACATGAGCACGATCGTCGGCCTCGAGAAGACGCTCGCGTTCAACTTGTCGGGCCACGTGCTGCACACCCTGTTCTGGCGCAACCTCGCCCCCGACGCCGGCGGTCGTCCCGACGGCGAGCTCGCGGCCGCGCTCGACGAGCACTTCGGCGGCTTCGACGCGTTCAAGGCGCAGATGAGCGAGGCCGCCGGCACCGTGCAGGGATCGGGCTGGGGCGCGCTGTCGTGGGAACCGCTCGGCGAACGCCTCTACATCGAGCAGGTCTACGACCACCAGGGCAACGTCGGGCAGAGCGGCGTGCCGCTGCTCGTCATCGACGCGTGGGAGCACGCGTACTACCTGCAGTACGAGAACCGACGTCCCGAGTACGTCGCGGCGATCTGGAACGTCATCGACTGGACCGACGTCGCGGCGCGCTTCGATCGCGCGCGTGCGCTCGAGTTCATCGAGGCCGACGCCCGGTAGGGTGCCGCTCTCGACGAGCGGGGAGGCGCCGGTGGAGGGCTACGAGCTGGCGATCTACGCGGGCTATGTCGCGCGGATCCCGATGTTCTCGCACTGCGACGTCGGCGTGCTCGAGCACGTGACCGGCCGGGCCGACGTGCACGTGGTCGCGCCGGGCACCGAGGTGGTGCGAGAAGGCGACGTCGGCGAAGCGATGTACCTCGTCGCCGACGGCCAGCTGCGCGTCACCCGCGCCGGCGCCGAGCTCGCGGTGATCGGCCAGGGCGACTTCTTCGGCGAGCTGGCGCTCCTCGACCCCGCGCCACGCGACGCGACGGTCACGGCGGTCACGAACGCGACCGTGGTCGCGCTCGATCGTGAGGCGTTCCGGGCCACCCTCGACGAGGTGCCGTCGTTGCGCGACGCGCTGCTGGTGGGGATGGCGCGGCGGCTCCACGCGCTCGACCGCCGCTTCTGAATCGGAGCCGGCG
>DASUMP010000049.1:0-7983 GCA_036277635.1 Acidimicrobiia bacterium
CGCGTGACCTCGTCGACGCCGTCGATGAACACGAACGAGCGGACCTTCGAGAACTCGCTCGCCATCGCGTACACGAACTGCAACGTGAAGCGCGCGAAGCTCGCGACCGACCCCGAGATGTCGGCGATGACAACGATCTCGGGCTTCGACGGGTGCGGGCGGCGGAACTTCGGCTCGACCGGCACGCCCCCGTACGAGAGCGAGTGGCGCACCGTCGAACGGAAGTCGAGCGTGCCGCGGTGGCGGCGTCGGCGGCGCTGCGCCATGCGGGCCGCGAGCGCGCGGGTGAGCGGATAGATCGAGCGCTGCAGCGCCTGCATCTCGTCCCGCGACGCGTGCATGAAGTCGACGTCTTCGGGCAACGGCTTGCGCAGCGTGCGGGCCATCGCCTCCACGCCGCGATCGGCCACGAGCTGGCGCCGGATCTCTTCTTCGATCAGCTCGCGCAGCTCGCGCAGTCGGGCCTCGAAGTCTTCGCGGGCCAGACGCTCGTCGAACGCGCCGTCGCCGATGTCGTCGGCGTCGCGGGCTCGCTGCATCATCTGACCGACCAAGCCGTCGGCGTCGAGCTGTCGCAGCGTGCGGTAGAGGTAGTAAGCGCCGCCGACCGGGCGGCCCGGCTCCATGCCCGCGAATCGAGCGACTGCGGCGGCGGCGAGGGCGCGCAGCTGGTCGCGGTCCATGCGCATGAGCGCGTCGAGGAGCATCTTGGCGAGGTCTTCGTTGGAGACCTCGCCCATGCCGCCGCTGCCCTGCATCGCGACGCGCATGCCCTCCCAGTCGGGCGAGTCGTCGTCGGACGCATCGGCGCCGCCCTCGCCGTCGGGGTCGCCGGGGCCCGCCGGACCGAGGAGCGAGAAGTACACGTCGAAGATCGTGTCGAACACGACACGGTGGCCGTGGTGCTTCACGAGCGTCGCGCCGAGCGCGGCGCGCACCGCCTCGCGGTCGTCGAGCGGGATCTGCTCGATCGCGCGCATCGCGTCGAGGTTCTCCGTCATCGACACCGGCAGGCCGCTCGCGCGCAGCTCGTGCACGAAGCCCTGCATCACGTCGAGGAGCCCCGGATCGTCACCGAGGCGCGGGGCGGTGGCGCCCCGCCGCTTCATCGCGTCGTCGAGCTTCGCCCAGTGGATGGCGCGCTCCCCGTCAGGTCCGCGTGCCGCTCAACGGGCTCGTGCTCTCCACCAGCTCCTTGCGCGCCTTGGCGAGGTCGGACTGGTACTTGAGCAGCACGTGCAACGTCTCCCCGAGCACCTCGGGGTCGATCTCGTGGCGACCCAGGTAGAGCAACGTGCGCGCCCAGTCGATCGTCTCGGAGATCGACGGCGCCTTCTTCAGGTCGAGGCGCCGGATCGACGCGACGACGCGCGCGACCTGCTCGGCGAGCGCGTCGTCGATCTCGGGCACCCGGACCCGCACGATCTCTTGCTCCCGCTCGATGTCGGGGTAGTCGATGTGCAGGTAGAGGCACCGGCGCTTCAGCGCCTCGCTGAGCTCGCGCGTGTTGTTCGACGTGAGGAACACGATCGGTCGCTGCTTGCCGACGATGGTGCCGAGCTCGGGGATCGACACCTGGAAGTCGGAGAGCACCTCGAGCAGCAGCGCCTCGGTCTCGATCTCGACCCGGTCGACCTCGTCGATCAGCAGCACCACCGGCTCCTCCGAGCGGATCGCCTCGAGCAGCGGTCGGGTGAGCAGGAACTGCTCCGAGAAGATGTCGGCCTCGACGGTCTCCCAGTCGGTCTCGTGCTCACGATCCGCTTGGATGCGCAGGAGCTGCTTCTTGTAGTTCCACTCGTAGATGGCTTTCGCTTCGTCGAGACCCTCGTAGCACTGCAGGCGGATCAGGCGGCTGCCCGTGACGCTCGCCACGGCCTTGGCGAGCTCGGTCTTGCCCACGCCCGCGGGCCCTTCGACCAGCACCGGCTTCTCGAGCCGGTCGGCGAGGTACACCACACCGGCGATGCTCGTGTCGGAGAGGTAGTCGACCGCGCGCAGCGCGTCGACGACCGACGCGACCGACTCGAAACGTTCTGCCATGAGGTCCTAACTACGGATCTGACCGTCGCCCCACACGACGTACTTGTAGGTCGTGAGCTCGCGCAGCCCCATCGGGCCGCGCGCGTGCAGCTTCTGTGTGGAGATGCCGATCTCGGCGCCGAAGCCGAACTCTTCGCCGTCGGTGAAGCGCGTCGACGCGTTCACGATCACGGCGGCGGCGTCGACCTCACTCGCGAACCGGCGCGCGGCGCGCAGGTCGCGGGTGAGGATCGCCTCGCTGTGGCCGGTGCCGTAGTGGTTGATGTGCGCGATCGCCGCGTCGAGGTCGGCGACGACGGCCACGCTCATCTTGAGATCGAGGAACTCGCGTCCGAAGTCGTCGTCGGAGGCCTCCGCGATCTGCGGAGCACGCCGCCGCGCGCCGGCGTCGCCAACGAGCTCGACGCCCTGCTCCACCAGCACGTCGGCGATCCGAGGTACGAACGAATCGGCGACGGCCTCGTGCACCACGAGCGACTCCGCGGCGTTGCACACGCTCGTGCGTTGCGTCTTTGCGTTCACCACGATCGTCAGCGCCTCGTCGAGGTCGGCCGACGCGTCGACGTACACGTGGCAATTGCCGTCGCCGTCGATGATCACCGGGACGGTCGCGTTGTCGCGGATGCTCTGGATCAGCGCCGGACCGCCGCGCGGGATCAGGCAGTCGACGTAGTCGGTGAGCCGCATGACCTCGGCGGCCGCTTCGTAGGAGATGTCTTCGACGAGGATCACACCGTCGTCGGGGAGCCCTTGCTTGGCGAGCGCCTCGCGCAGCACCGACGCGACCGCGACGTTCGAGCGCAGCGCGGTGCCGGAGCCCCGCAGCAACGCGGCGTTCCCCGACTTGAGGCAGAGGCCCGCGGCGTCGCTGGTGACGTTCGGGCGGTTCTCGTAGATGATCGCGACCACACCGAGCGGCACCCGCACGCGCTCGATGACGAGTCCGTTCGGACGCGTCCAACCGTCGAGCACCTCACCCACCGGATCGGGGAGCGCGGCGACGGTGCGCAGGCCGCGCGCCATGCCGTCGATGCGCGCGTCGGTGAGGCGCAGCCGGTCGAGCGGACCGGCCGCCATGCCGTCGGCCTGCGCGGCGTCGAGGTCGGCGGCGTTCGCCCGCTGGATCTCGGCGGCCCGCTCGACGAGCAGGTCGGCGGCGGTCAGGAGGGCGGCGTCCTTCGCGGCGGTCGAGGCCCCCGCGAGGATGCGGCTCGCGGCACGGGCCCGGCGGCCCAGCTCCGAAACGGCGGTCACCCGGCCAGGTTATCCCTTGACCATGCGGTCAAGTCCGGGGGATTTCAGGGGAGCACGACGAGGTCGTCGCGGTGGATCACCTCGTGCGGCACGCCGTCGGGGAGGTCGCCGGTGCGCCGACCGGCGATGGCGCCGAGCACTGCGGCCGACACACGCACCAAGCCCTTGGCGAACGGTTGGCCCGACCCGTCGACGACCTCGACCGCGTCGTCGGCGTCGAACGCGCCCTCCACCGCGCGCACGCCCGCCGGGAGCAGCGACCGACCGCCGTCGACCAGCGCGGTGCGCGCGCCCGCGTCGACGACGACACGCCCGGCGCTACGGCGCGCGAACGCGATCCACAGCTTGCGGCTCGCCAGGCGTTGCGCGCGCGGCGCGACCGACGTGCCGACGGGCCGGCCGTCGATTGCGTCGAGAACCACCTGGGCCGCCGACGCCGACGCGATCACCGCGCGCACGCCCGACCACGCAGCGATCTTGGCCGCCGCGAGCTTGCTCGCCATCCCGCCGCTGCCCCGCACCGTCCCCGCACCTCCGGCGACGGCTTCGAGCGCCTCGTCGACCTCGACGATCTCCTCGATCAGCGACGCGTGCTCCACCGAGCGCGGATCGGCCGTGAACACGCCCGGCGTGTCGGTGAGCAGCACGAGCACGTCGGCGTGCAAGAGGTGCGACACGAGCGCGGCGAGTCGATCGTTGTCGCCGTAGCGGATCTCGTCGTCGGCGACCGTGTCGTTCTCGTTCACGATCGGGATCACGCCGAGCTCCAGCAGCCGTTGCAGGGTGCTGCGCGCGTGCAGGTACTGGCTGCGGTGGATGAAGTCGTAGGGCGTCAGCAGCACCTGGCCGCCGACGAGGCCGTGGGTCGAGAGGATCGCGTTGAGGCGTTCGAGCAGGCGCGGCTGGCCGACGGCGGCGAGCGCCTGCAGCGTGCCCATGTCGGTGGGCCGCGTCGTGAACCCGAGCGCGGGCATCCCCGCCGCGATCGCGCCGGAGAGCACCACGACCACCGCGTGACCCGCCGCGCGCGCCGCGCTCACGTCGCCGCAGAGCTTGAGCAGGGCGGCGTCGTCGAGGTCGCCGCTCTCCTTCGTGATCGACGACGTGCCGACCTTCACGACCGCGAGGCTCACGCGTCCGACCTCACGCGTCCTCCTCGTAGTCGAGCTCGAGCGAACCGATCCGCACCCGGTCGCCGCCGCGCGCACCCGCGCGCGCCAGCGCCCGCTCGACACCGAGTCGGTGCAACCGGTGCTGCACGTAGGCGAGGGCTTCGGGATTCGTGAGATCGGCGAGGGCGACAGCACGCTCGGCGGGCCGGCCGTTCACGCGCCAGGCGCCGTCGTCGTCGCGGGTGATCGAGATCCCCTGCTCCTCGGGTCGCAGCACGACGAAGCCTTCGGGCTCGCCCTGCGCGGCGCGCGCCTCGCTCACCAGCACCGCGAGACGACCGAGCAACTCGTCGATCCCCGCGCGCGTCGCCGCCGAGATGCACAAGCCGGCGAACGAGTGCGTCGCGACGTCGACCTTGTTGCCCACCACCACGCGCGGCCGTTCGAGCAGCTCGGGCTGGTAGCGGCCGAGCTCGTCGAGCAGCACCCGCTCCTGGTCGGCGGGATCGCGCTCGTCGACCGGCGCGAGGTCGAGCAGGATCACCAGCGCGCGGGCGCGTTCGACGTGGCGCAAGAACGTGTGGCCGAGCCCGCGTCCTTCGGCGGCGCCCTCGATCAAGCCGGGGATGTCGGCGACGACGAACTCGTGCTCCTGGAAGCGCACCACACCGAGGTGCGGCTCGAGCGTCGTGAACGGGTAGTCGGCGACCTTGGGCTTGGCCGCGCTGATCGCGGAGATGAGCGTCGACTTCCCCGCGTTCGGGAACCCCACGAGCGCGACGTCGGCGAGCAGCTTCAACTCGAGCTTGAGCCACCGCTCCTCGCCGTACTCGCCCTGCTCGGCGAAGCTGGGCGCGCGGCGCGCGTTCGAGAGGAAGCGTGTGTTCCCGCGTCCGCCGCGTCCGCCGCGCGCCGCGAGCCACCGGTCGCCGTGGTGCACGAGATCGGCCACGACCTCGCCGTCGAAGTCACGGACCGTCGTGCCCTCGGGCACGTCGACGACGAGATCACGCCCCGCGTGGCCGTGACGCTTCTGTCCCTTGCCGTGGGTCCCCGACTCCGCTTTGCGGTGCGGGTGGTCACGGAACGAGAGCAACGACGCCACGTTGCGGTTCGCGCACAGCCACACGTCGCCGCCCTTGCCGCCGTCGCCACCGTCAGGCCCGCCCTTGGGGACGTGGGCCTCGCGACGGAACGCCACGACACCCGCCCCGCCGTCGCCACCACGCACGTTGAGCTGGGCCTCGTCGACGAACTGCGTCACGGTGCAAGGATACGGACCGTGGCCGACGACGGACGCCCGCTCGATCCCGACGACTTCGACGCGACGCAGGTCGCGCACGATCCCGCGATGCGCGCGCTCGAGTCCGGCGCGACCGAGCTGCTGCCGAGCATCCCGCGCACCCGGACCCGGCGCAGCACCCGGACGGTCACCACGGGTGGGCCCCGCCGCGGCTTCGAGCCCGCGTGGTGGATGGCGCTCGTCGCGGTCCTCTTCGTGGTGGCCGCGATCGTCGCGGCGCTCGCACTCACCGACGACGACGACGACGTCGAGCCCGCGATCAGCGCCACCTCGGTCGTGGTCCCGACGAGCGAGTTCGTCGCTCCCACCACGACACCGGTCGTCACCCCTCCGAGCGACGCCACCACCACGACGCCGCCCACCACCACCGAACCGCCCCCGCCGGGTCCGACGATCGTGTCGTTCACGGGCCCGGAGACCGTCACGTGCACCGAGCCGACCGACATCGAGCTCTCGTGGGAGACGACGGGCGCGACCAACGTCACGCTGGCGCGCGACCGCACGATCATCGCGACGGTCGAGCCCTCGGGATCGGAGCTGGTCGAGTACCCGTGCGACGGTGAGCCGCACAGCTACGTGGTAACCGCGGCGAACGACGACGGGCAGGTCTCCCAGCAGCAGCTGACCGTCTCGCCGGGCTGATCGTCAGCGCGGCGCGGCCTTCTTCGCCGCCTTCGCGGCGCGCTTGCGTTCACGGATCTCGGCGACGCGCTCGAAGCTGTCGACGTCGGCGATCGACGCCCAGTCGGCCGCGACCGTCTCCCATCCCGTCGGCGTCACGCCGAGACGCTTGCCGAGGACCCCCACGAAGATCCGGCTCTTGTCCTTCCCGAAGCCGGGGAGCGCCTGCACGCGTGCGAGCAGCTCGTCGCCGGTCTTCACACCCTTCCAGACGTTCTCGGCCTTCCCGCCGTGGTGCTCCACGAGGTACCGGCACAGCTCGTGGGTGCGCTTCCCCATCGAGCCCGGGAAGCGGTGGAGCGCTGGCTTCTCGCGGAAGATCGCGTCGATCTCGTCGTCGGTCATCGCGGCGATGCGCGTCGCGTCGAGCGCGCCGCCGAGGCGCTGCTGCAACACGAGCGGCGCGCGGAACGCGAACTCCATCGTGACCTGCTGGTCGAGCAGCATCCCGATCATCAGGGCCAACGGAGTGCTCGCGAGGAGACGGTTCGCGTCGGCGTCGGGCGTGAACGGCAACGTCGTGGGCTTCGGCATGGGCCCGAGGCTACGGCGCGGCCAGCGGGTAGGATCTCGGGTTCCCTGAATCCCGAGGTGCCAGTGGCGGAGCGGTCGACGCTCGATCCGCAGCTCGACGCCGAGATCCGAGCGGAGCAGACGTACGTCGACGCGGCGTACGCCCGGTTGGAGGCGATGCGACAGGCCGCCGCGTCGGTTGCCGCGGCCTACTCCGACGTCGGCGCGGGCGGCACGCACCAGGCCCGGCTCGAGCGCGACATCGCCTACGACCTCACGCAGCGCCGCCTCCACGACCTCGAGATCGGCGAGTCGCCGCTGTGCTTCGGGCGCCTCGACCTCGACGACGACGGTCGGTGGTACATCGGTCGGCTCGCGGTCGACGACGTCGACCACACGCCGCTCGTCGTCGACTGGCGCGCGCCGGTCGCCGAGCCCTTCTACCGGGCGACCGCAGTCGCGCCCATGAACGTCGTGCGCCGGCGCCACTTCATCACGCGTCAGGGGCGGGAGATCACCGGCCTCGACGACGAGGTCTTCGACCGCGACGCCACCGAGGCCGCGGGCCTCACCGTCACCGGCGAAGGGGCGCTGCTCGCGGCCCTCGACCGCAACCGCACCGGCCGGATGGGCGACATCGTCGCCACGATCCAAGGCGAGCAGGACGAAGCGATCCGCGCCGATCTGGCCGGCACGCTCGTCGTCACCGGCGGGCCTGGCACCGGCAAGACCGCCGTGGCACTGCACCGGGCCGCCTACCTCCTCTACACGCACCGGCGCCGCCTCGAAGCGCAGGGTGTGCTGCTCATCGGGCCGAGCCCCGTGTTCCTGCACTACATCGAGCAGGTCCTGCCGTCGCTCGGCGAACAGGACGTCCAGCTCACGACCCTGTCGGGGCTCAAGCCGCGCCTGCGCGCCGTGCACGCCGACGACGCGCCGCTCGCCACCCTGAAGGGCGACGCCCGCATGGCGCAGGTCATCGCGCGCGCGGCCGCCGACCGCGAACGACCGCTGCGCGCCGACGCGACCTTCCTCCTCGACGGGCTCCGGATCCGCTTCTCGCGTCGCGACTCCGCG